>JAJTFN010000060.1 GCA_021298285.1 Verrucomicrobium sp. | reverse complement strand
CCCGATGCGCACGTCGCCCTCGGTCGGTGCCTGTTCACCCAGCAGGATGCGCAGCAGCGTCGTCTTGCCCAGGCCGTTGCGTCCGGTGACCCCGATGCGCGTGCCGCCGGCGAACTTGAGGTCCAGGCCCGAGAAGAGTCGGTTCCCGCCGAACTCCATGCCCACCCCCTCGATCTCCACCACCCGGTTGCCCAGGGGCGGCGGCGGCGGGATGACCAGTTCCATCTCGGATTCGGAAGGCGGCGGGCCGGCACTCTCGGCGGCGGCGAAGCGGTCCAGCCGCGCCTGGCTCTTGCTGGTCTGGGCCTTCGGGCGGCGGCGCACCCACTCGATCTCGCGCCTCAGGAACATCTGCCGCTTGTGCTCGGTCAGCTCCTCGGTGGCGAGCTTCTCGGCGCGCTGCAGGAGGTACTCCGAGTAGTTGCCGTCGTAGCGCTCGAAGCGGCCGTTGCGCAGCTCGACGATGGTGGTGGCCACCGAGTCCAGGAAATGCCGGTCGTGGGTCACCACCAGCAGCCCGCCGGGGTAGCCCGCGAGGAACTCGGTGATCCATTCCACCGACTCGGTGTCCAGGTGGTTGGTGGGCTCGTCGAGGATGAGCAGGTCGGGCCGGGCGATGAGGGCCCGGGCCAGGGCCACACGCCGACGTTCACCGCCCGACAGGCTGCCGATCCGGCGGTCGTCCGGCGGACAACCCAGCTGGTTCAGGGCCGTGCGGACGCGGGAATCGACCGTCCAGCCCTCGAGCTGCCCGATGCGCTCCTCGAGGTGGTCGTGGCGTCCGGAGTGACCCGGCAGGTTCTCGAACTCGTGGATGAGCGACAGCACGTGCCGGGCCCCGTCCCGGGCGGCCTCCAGGACGGTGAGTCCGGGATCGAGCTCGAAGGCCTGCGAGAGGTAGCCCGTGACCAGGTCCCGACGGCGGGTGATCGCCCCGGCGTCGGGCTCCAGTTCTCCGGCGAGGATGCGCAGGAAGGTCGACTTGCCCGCGCCGTTGCGGCCGACCAGTCCCATGCGGTCGCCCGCCGACAGGGCCAGCGAGGCCCGGTCGAGCAGGGCCCGGTCGTTGATGTTCAGGACCAGGTCCTGAGCGGAGATCAGCACGCCTTCGTTCACAATTGGAGAGTCAGCCTACACCGGAACCCCGGCCGGAGCCACGGAGGGTTTGGGACTTCGGCGCAGTCGCCGGCCGGGGACCGCCTCGACTTTGGCGCCCCCGGTGCGAGTCTCAGGACAGAAGGCCATGCATCGCCCCGACGCCACCGACGACGCCCCGCTGCGCTCCTGCTTCTACGAGGCGCGGGTGATGCACCACCGGCTCGAGCCGAAGCGTCACCGCTTCGAGTACGGCATCTTCCTGGCATGCCTCGACCTCGACGAGCTCGACCGGCTCGACGCCCGGTCGCGCTGGTTCAGCCGCAACCGGCGCAACTGGCTGGAGTTCCGGGACACCGACCACCTGCCCGATCCCGACGCCAACGGACCGGGTGACGGCCGTCCAACCGACACCCGCCGCTCGCTCGCGGCCTGGCTCGCCCGGAACGGGGTGAGGCTGGACGACACCGACCGCGTCGTCCTGCTGACCCTGCCCCGCATCGCCGGCTACGTGTTCAACCCGGTGAGCTTCTACTTCTGCACGCGGTCCACCGGCGAGCCGATCTGTGCGGTGGCCGAGGTCGGCAACACCTTCGGAGAGCTCAAGCCCTACCTGGTGCCCCTCGATTCGGGTGCCAACGACGGCGGCGTCTTCCGGCTCGTCGCGCCCAAGCACTACTACGTCTCGCCGTTCACCGCGCTGGATGTGTGCTTCGACTTCCAGCTCCGGATGCCGGAGGCCGGACTCCGCATCGCCGTCCATGATGTGCGCGACGGCCGGAACCTCCTCGTCACCACGCTCACGGGCACGCGGCGTCCCTTCACCGACGCGGAGATGGTGCGCCTGGGCCTGCGCTACCCGCTGGTCACCCTCAAGGTCATCACCGCCATCCACTGGCACGCGCTCCGGCTCTGGCTCAAGCGGGTCCCCTGGCATGCCAAGTCCGAGCGTCCCGACCTGCAGCGCGGCGTCTTCCGGCCGCATGCCTCCATCGCACCGGGGTCGTCCAGCGCCCGCTAGACCCCGCGGGATCCCGGAATGCCTGCCCCGGCGGATTCGTTGGTTCGTCGAATCCAAGGGTTGTGGTTCCTGCAAATCGGCCCACCTTTGGGTCGATCTTCTCATGAGCCGAATGCAACCCCAGTCGATCCTTCCGACGATCGCCTCAGCCGCCTCAGCCGCCTCGGTCGGAATCCCCGACGATGTGCAGGCCGCGGCGGATTCCCTCCGCTCGCAGGGCGTCGCCGGCACCCCTTCGTGGACTGAAACCGTGGCCCGTCGGCTGGTGGGGTCGCTCTTCGAGCCGATGGCCCAGGGCTGCCTGCGCTGGAGGTGCCCCGACGGGTCCACCCGGGTGTTTGGCACCGAGGGAGCCTCACCCTCGGCCGAGATCCACATCCGCCGCTGGAGGTTCTTCACGCGGTGCGCGACCGGCGGCGACATCGGCTTCGGTGAGGCCTATCAGGATGGCGACTGGGAGACCCCGGACCTCGCGGCGGTCATCGCCTGGTTCTGCGCCAACGTGGACCGGGCCCCGTCCATGTCCGGCTCGGCCCTCAAGCGGACGCGCTTCACGCTGCTCAATGCGGCCAACCGGCTCCGGCACTTCCTGAACCGCAACTCCCTGACCGGGTCGCGCGCGAACATCGCCGCGCACTACGACCTTGGGAACGGCTTCTACTCGCAGTGGCTCGACGCGACGATGACCTACTCGGCCGCGCTCTTCGAGTCGCCCGACCAGTCGCTCGAGGCGGCGCAGACGGCCAAGTACGAGCGGCTGTGCCGGGAACTGCGGCTGAAGTCTGGCGAGCACCTGCTGGAGATCGGCTCCGGGTGGGGTGGCATGGCCAGCCATGCGGCCCGGCGGCATGGCGCGAGGGTCACCACGATCACGATCTCCGAGGCGCAGGCCGCCTACTGCCGGGAGCGGTTCCGGCGCGAGGGCATCGCCGACCTGGCGGAGGTCCGCGTGGTGGACTACCGCCATCTGTCCGGGCAGTTCGACAAGATCGTGAGCATCGAGATGATGGAGGCCATCGGCGACGAGTACCTCGAGACCTACTGCCGGACGGTGCAGCGGCTGCTCAAGCCCGACGGGCTCTTCGCCGCGCAGTTCATCACCTACCCCGACTCGCGCCACGGCGAACTGCGGCGCAGCGTCGACTGGATCCAGAAGCACATCTTCCCCGGCTCGCTGCTGCTGTCGCTCAACCGCGTCAACCAGTGCATGCAGCGCACGGGGCGCCTGCACCTCCATGGCCTGCACGACATGGGCCTGGACTACGGCCGCACGCTGCGCGAGTGGCGCGGGCGCTTCAACCGCGGCCTCGACGAGGTCCGCCGGCAGGGCTTCGACGACCACTTCATCCGCACCTGGAACTACTACCTCGCCTACTGCGAGTCGGCCTTCCTCTGGCGCAACATCAGCGTGGTGCAGGCGACCTGGACCGCTCCGAACAACCGCAGCCTGATGGCGGCGGATTGACCTTCCGACGTGCGTCCGCCGGATCGGCCATCCCCCCCCTCGGTTTCCCTCGATTCCATGTTGCCGACCCCGCTGATCCTGGTCGCAGTGAGCCTCGTGTTCGTGGTGGTCGAGATGCTCGTGACCTTCCGCGTCGCCCGGCGACTCGGCAATTTCGGGATCGTGGACATCGTGTGGTCTGCCGGGTTCACGCCGATCGTCTGGATCCAGTCGATCCTGGCCGCCCGGTACGATGGCGGCGAGGGAGCCGGCCTTTCCGACACCCTTCCGCCCCGCCTGCCGCTGCTCATCATGGTGACCCTCTGGAGCCTCCGGCTTGGGGCCCATCTCCTGGTCCGGGTGCGTGCCCATCATCCGGTGGAAGACGTCCGCTATGCACAACTCCGGACCGAGTGGGGACCGGCGACCGACCGGAAGATGCTCGGCTTCTTCCTCCTGCAGGGCGTGTTGCAGGTCGTCCTTTCCCTGCCTTGGCTCCTGAGCTGCCTGGATGCCCCGGCCGGCCGCTCCGGTTGGGTGCCCTCCTCCGCCTGGGGCGCCACCTGCTTCTGGGTCGGTCTGCTGCTGTGGGCCGCCGGCCTCTTCGGCGAATCGGTGGCAGACCGCCAGTTGGCGCGGTTCCGGAGGGATCCAGCCCACCGGGGGCAGGTATGCCAGCAGGGTTTGTGGCGTCTTTCCCGGCACCCCAACTACTTCTTCGAGTGGCTGGTCTGGGTGGGCTACGGGGTCTTCGCCCTGGCGAGCCCCTGGGGCTGGCTGGGGCTGGCGGCTCCGGCCCTGATGTATCATTTCCTGGTGAACGTCACCGGCATCCCCATGACGGAGGCGCTTTCGGTGCGTTCCAAGGGCGAGGCCTACCGGCGCTACCAGGCAACCACCAACGCCTTCTTCCCGGGCCCACCCCGGCACGTCTGACGAGGCGTCTGACGGATTGACGACCGCGGCGCCGGACCGGAGGTTTGGAAGCCAGAACCAGAGCGACCATGAGCACCGTGACCATCGCCCCGCCGCCCTCGACCCAGGGCCCACCCCTGCAGCGGGAGACGACCGCCGGGAACTACTTCGTCGCCAACTACCCGCCCTTCGCCTTCTGGACCGCCGATGCCGTGCCCGCCTTCCATGAGGCGCTGGACCGTCCGCCGATGCCCGGGGTGCCATTGGGGCTGTACACGCACATCCCCTTCTGCCGGAAGCGCTGCCACTTCTGCTACTTTCGCGTCTA
The DNA here is from genome assembly GCA_021298285.1 of Verrucomicrobium sp. GTDB lineage: Bacteria > Verrucomicrobiota > Verrucomicrobiia > Limisphaerales > UBA9464 > SXXZ01. The sequence continues at coordinate 26,492 of JAJTFN010000060.1, read as the reverse complement.
CACCGACAAGAATGCCGACGACATCAAGGCCTACCTCGACGCGCTGCTGAAGGATCTGGCCGCGTACGCCGGCAAGGCGGTCCTAGGGGGGCGCAAGCCGCGGTTCATCTACTTCGGCGGAGGCACGCCCAGCTACCTGTCCCCGGACCAGCTCCGGTACCTGACCGAGGGCATGAAGCGCCTGTTGCCCTGGGACGAGGCCACCGAGATCACCTTCGAGGCCGAGCCCGGCACGCTCACCGACCACAAGCTGCGCGCGATCCGCGAGATGGGCGTGACGCGCCTGAGCCTGGGCATCGAGCACTTCGACGACACCATCCTCGAGATCAACGGGCGTGCGCACCGCTCCAAGGAGATCCTCCGGGCCTACGGCTACGCCCGGGAGATCGGCTTCCCCCAGATCAACATCGACCTGATCGCCGGCATGGTGGAGGAGACGCCCGGGAAATGGCAGGAGGCCGTCGCCAAGGCGGTGGCCCTCGAGCCGGACTCGGTGACGATCTACCAGATGGAAGTGCCCTACAACACGGGCATCTACCGGCAGATGAAGGCCGAGGGCAAGCTGGTGGCCCCGGTCGCCGACTGGGACACCAAGCGGCGCTGGGTGGACGAGGCGTTCCGGGCCTTCGAGGCGCGGGGATACACGGTCACCAGCACCACCACGGTGGTCAAGGATCCGGCCCGCGTGAAGTTCGAGTACCGCCAGGGGCTCTTCAGCGGGGCCGACCTGCTCAGCATCGGCGTGGCCAGCTTCGGGCACCTGAACGGGGTGCACTACCAGAACCACCACGACTTCCAACCCTACGTCGATGCGGTGAACGCCGGCCGACTGCCCACGTACCGAGCCTATGTGCTGCCGGACGACGAGCGCTACCTGCGGGAGTTCATGTTGCAGCTCAAGCTCGGCAGCGTCCGCATCGCCGACGCAACGGCCAAGTTCGGCACCGATCCGCGGGTGCGGTTCGCCGGACCCTTGGCCACCCTGCGGGACTGGGGCTTCCTGGTGGCCTCGGACACCCACTTGGGACTGACCCGTCGGAGAAGCTCGCATGGTGGATGTGTCGGCCAAGCCGGCGATGTTCCGTGAGGCGGTGGCCGCCGGTGAAATCCGCCTGTCGGCGACGACGCTGGATCGGATGGAGGCCCTGTCGTTGGCCAAGGGCAATGTCCTGGCCACGGCCCGCATCGCCGCCATCCAGGCGGCCAAGCGCACCGGCGAGCTGATCCCGATGTGCCATCCGTTGCCCATCACGCATTGCGAGGTTCAGTTTGAAACACCCGAAACCCGCGATCGCATCCGGATCACCGCCACGGTCCGGATCACGGCCGCCACCGGCGTGGAGATGGAGGCGCTCACCGCCGTGTCCGTGGCGGCGCTGACGATCTACGACATGTGCAAGGCGGTGGACCAAGGCATGGAGATCGGCGCGGTCCGCCTGCTGAAGAAGACCAAGAGGCCGGTCGGGTGAGTGACCGGGTGCGGTGGATCGTGAATCTGGATCGGGATGAGCCGGTGTCGACGGTCACAGACCTGGAGCCATCGGGCAGATGGGCATGAAAAAACCCGCCGGGGATTCCGGCGGGTTGATGAGTTCGGACAGTGGATGGTGGACGGTCTGATGGGATCACGGGCCCCATCGATGCGACCGTCGGATCCAAACCTTACGGGGAGGCGTACAGGTTGATCGACTCACGGTCGCCGTCGAAGGTCTTCGTCGCCGAAACGGTCTTGAAGGTGGTCTTCAACTCCGCAACCACCTTGGACTGGTCGATCACACCCGAGGTCGTGAACAGGGACTCAACCCGGGTGACCACCTGGTCAGCGGTGGGAAGCGGCCTGACGGGTTCGACCCCGGTCGGCATCGTGAACGTGTTGCTCGTGGGGTTGTACTCCGCCCTGGGGTCCACGTTCAGGATGATCCGCGCGAACACCTCTTCGGCCTGCTCCTTGGTCTCGAAGGTCTTGGTCTCCGTCTGGACACCCTCGGAGCCCGGGATCGTGATGGTGCCACGGGTCTTGGCGTCCACGGCGCCTTTCAGCTTTCCAGCCCCTTCGATGCGGCGAGCCAAGGCCAAGGCCATTTCAGTCTTGACTTCCTGCTGCTGGGCCGGGGCCAGGCGGTCGATCACCGAGAGGATTGCCTTGTCTTGGCCGACGGAGGCGAAGGTGGCGGCGGCCACGACCGTACGGGCCATGGACGGAGCGGCCTCGAGGCACGCGGCAACGACGGCTTCGGTCGTCTCAGGGGCCTTGCGGACCACCGCGCCAACCACGGCCGACAAGGCCTTCGGGTAGTTCTTCGCAACGGCGACCACGGCCGTCTTGGCCGTCTCGACGCGATCGGCCTTTTCGGCCTTCACCACCATCTTGGCTGCCAAGGACGGCATGTCGACGACCTTCGCGGCCAGAATCTTGTCGACCAGAGCCTGCGACTCGGTGGCGGTGAGGGCGAACGCCGAAGTGCTCACCATCAGGGAGGCCGCGGCAATCAGGAGGGATCGGTTCAAAGGGTTCATGGACGAAGCTGTTTAGCCAATTTCTTCGGAAGACCTAAGCTGAGGCTTGAGCCCGAGTCAACCATCAAAAACATTTTTTCCGGCGAGTGATGGCCGAAACCCTGGCCTCGGCCCTCTGGAACCTCGGACTCCCCGGTGGCTGCAGCCCTAGATCAGGCCGCCTGACGGTGCTCCCGCCGCCTCAGCCGAGGTGGGATCTCACGGCGGACGACCCGGGCATCCACCTCGACACCGACCACATCCTCGGAGTCGGGCAACTCGAAGAGCAGGTCCCGGAACAGGTCTTCGGTCAGCGCCCGGAGGGCGCGCGCACCGGTCTTCTTGCGCGATGCCATGGCGGCCAGCTCGGTGATGGCATCGTCGGTGAAGCTCAAATCCACCCCGTCCAGCGCGAGCAACCGGGCGAACTGGCGGGTCAGCGCGTTGCGCGGCCGGGTGAGCACCTCGGCCAGTTGGGCCTCGTCCAGCTCGTCGAGGGCGGTGACCACCGGCAGCCGGCCGATGAACTCCGGGATGAACCCGAAGCCCAGCAGGTCTTCGGGTTCCACCTGATGCACCAGCGCATCGTCCGGTCGGCGGGTTCCCCGGTCGCTGCCCGGCGGAGGAACCTCAGGGGTCTGCCGGCCGGCCGGGGGTTCCGTGGCCTGGGAACCGAAGCCGATCGAGCGGCGGCCGAGGCGGCGCTCGATGATGCGGTCGATGCCCACGAAGGCGCCGCCGCAGATGAAGAGGATCTGGGTGGTGTCGATCCGGATGTATTCCTGTTGCGGGTGCTTTCGGCCCCCCTGCGGCGGCACGTTGCAGACGGTACCCTCGAGGATCTTGAGCAAGCCCTGCTGCACCCCCTCGCCCGAGACGTCGCGCGTGATCGAGACGTTCTCGGTCTTGCGGGCGATCTTGTCGATCTCGTCGATGTACACGATGCCCATCTGGGCCCGGCGCACGTCGAAATCGGCGGCCTGCAACAGCCTCAGGATGATGTTCTCGACGTCCTCGCCCACGTAGCCGGCCTCGGTGATGACCGTGGCGTCGGCGATGGCGAAGGGAACGTTCAGGATCCTGGCGAGGGTCTTGGCCAGGAGGGTCTTGCCGCAGCCGGTGGGGCCGAGCAGGAGGATGTTGCTCTTCTCGATCTCCACCGCGTCTGACGCCCCGGGTCCGGTGACGGGTGCAGGGGTGGCCGTGGTGTGGGTTGCAGGGGTCTCCTGGCCTGCCTGCGGGGCGTTGGCCTGGGTGGCTGTGGTCGCCGCCAGGACCCGTTTGTAGTGGTTGTAGACCGCGACGCTGAGGGTGCGCTTGGCACGGTCCTGACCGATGACATGCTCGTCGAGCTGGCGCTTGATCTCGGAGGGGCGGGGGATCCGGAACGCCGCCGGCACGGCCTGGCGTTCTGCCTCGGCCCGGGTCTCCTTCTCCAGCACGCCGCTGCACACGACGACGCAGGCATCGCAGATGTACACGCCGGGGCCCGCGATCAGCCGCTTCACCTCGGCCTTCGACTTGCCGCAGAAACTGCACATCGTGATCTGGGACGCACGTGCCATGATCGTATCGGGTACCCGAAAGAACAAACCGCCGCAACCGGCAAGGCTGCCGGGCGACGGTGTCCCTGGGAGCCTGTCGGAAGCTTCAGGCCTTGGATTCGACGGCACCGAGGGCCGGGATGTCGCGGCGGCTGGCCACCACCTCGTCGACCAACCCGAACTGGCGGGCATCCTCGGCCGACATGAAGTTGTCGCGGTCGCAGGCGCGTTCGACCACCTCGTAGGGTTGCCCGGTGTGCTTGGCGAGGATGGTGTTGAGGCGCTCCTTGAGCTTGAGCATGTACTTGACGCGGATCTCCACGTCGCTGGCCTGGCCTTCGGCCCCGCCGAGCACCTGGTGGATCATGATGTTGGCGTTGGGCAGGGCGAAGCGCTTGCCCTTGGTGCCACCGGCCAGGAGCACCGCCCCCATGCTGGCCGCCTGGCCGACGCAGTAGGTGTTCACGTCGCAGGTGAGCCACTGCATGGTGTCGTAGATGGCCAGGCCGGCGGTGACGCTGCCTCCCGGGGAGTTGATGTAGAAGTGGATGTCCTTCTTGGGATCGGTCATCTGCAGGAAGAGGAACTGCGCCACGATGACGTTGGCGACCATGTCGTCGACCGGGGTCCCCAGGAAGATGATCCGGTCCACCAGCAGGCGGCTGTAGAGATCGTAGCCCTTCTCGCCGCGGCCGGTCTGCTCGATGACGTAGGGGATGTTGACGAAGTTGCGCATGGTCGTTTTTTCCGTGTCCGAGGCTAGGTTCGACCCGCGGGAGCGTCAAGGAACCGGGGTTTTTTGGGGATGTGCGCCGACCTCGTCGAATCCCGGCGCCTCATCGTGCCGCCGCATCCGTCGGCTTTGTCATCGACCGCACCGATCCTGCGGTCGCATCCTCTGGCCGTCGACAGGGCGGGGCGACTTGGTCCTCTGGACCGCATTTCGGCCCCGAAATCCCGGTCCCAGACCTGGACCTGGACCTCGACCTGGACCTGGATGGCCCGGGATCCGTCGCCCTGCGATTTTCCGTGTCCGCCACCGAAACCCAACCCCTCCGACTGCGGCATGCCTACGGCTTCGCCGTGTTCAACGCGCTGTCCTTCCAGGTGATCCTGGGCGGGCCGATGGTGCTCTACGCCAAGTCGCTCGACGCCAGCGCCACGGTGCTGGGGGTGGTCGCGGGCATGATGCCCTTGCTGACCATCAGCCAGATCCCCGCCGCGGCCTACCTGGACCGCATCGGGTACAAGCGCTTCGTGGTGACGGGTTGGACCGCGCGCATCGTCTTCGCCTTCCTGATGGCGCTCATGCCGCTGGCCGGCCCGTGGCTTGGTCCGGGTGCCCGGTTGGGCCTGCTGCTGGGCCTGCTCTTCGGCTTCAACCTCTGCCGCGGCGTCGCCAGCAGCGCCTGGCTCCCGTGGATCACGGGACTGGTGCCCCTCGAGGTCCGGGGACGTTATCTGGCCGGCGACCAGGCCGCCTCCAACGGGGCCAGCCTGCTGTGCTTCCTGGTGGTGGCCACCCTGCTGGGGGCCGGCGGGCTGATGCCCTCGCCGGCGCACCCCTGGCAGTTCGCGCTGGCCTTCACCTTCAGCGGGATGATGGGGGTGGCGAGCCTGTGGTTCCTGCGCCGGATGCCCGACACGCCGGTGCCTCCCCATGAGCGGTCGGGAACCGGACCGGTGCCGTGGGCGGCCATCGCCGCGTACCGGCCGTTCCGTCGCCTGCTCGAGCTGAACGCCGTCTGGTCGCTGGCTTACGGCGGGCTCACCACCTTCGTCGTCGCCTTCCTCAAGGGCGGCACCGGCCTGCCCGACGGGGCCATCCTGCTGCTCATGGCCGCACAGTTCGTCGGCGGCCTGGGGGCCTACGGCTTCGGGGGACGCCGCCTCGACCTGCACGGCAGCAAGCCCGCCCTGGGATTCCTGATGCTGGCCGGGTGCCTGGTCGCGGGCGGGTGGTTCCTGCTGGCCGCCGGGGTCTGGGCGCCGCGCACCGCGCTGGTGCTGGCCTGCATCGTCCCCCTGGGCCTGCTCAATGCCCTGCACTCCGCGGCCAACAACCGCCTGGCGATGGCCATCGTGCCACGCATGGGTCGCAACCACTTCTTCGCCCTGTTCATGGTGGTCTGGCAGGTCACCCTGGGGCTCTCGCCGGTGCTGTGGGGCCTGGTGATCGACGGCGTGGGTGGCTTCCAGGGCCGATGGCTGGGCCTCGAGTGGAACCGCTTCAGCCTCTTCTTCGCCCTGGTGGCCGTGAGCTTCCTGGCGGCGTTCCGGGTCAGCCAACGGCTCGAGGAGCCCCAGGCCGCGCCGGTCGAGACGTTGCTGCGGGATCTCTTCGTCCAGGAGCCCCGGCGGTTGTTCACCCGGGCGCTGGGCCGGAACGCCTGAACCTCGTTTTCAGCGGCCCTGCCGGCACAGCGGCAAGTCCCGGCGTCATCACCCGGCAGGGTTTGCCTGTGTTGGGCCGCCCAACGCGCGAAATCCCTCGGAAAACAACCCTTTCAACGCTTGGCATCCGCGTTGCTTTCCGAGAGCTGCCAACATCATGAACCGCGCTTTCACCAACGACCCGCTGTGGATCTCCCTCGTCGAACAATTTCGTGAAGCCTGCGTCCTGCGACGCAACGGTCGCCACGAGGAGTCGGAGCAGCTGCTGCAGACGGAGATCCCGAACAAGATCGCGGCCTGGTCCAAGCAGGCCCTCCCGGTGGGGATCGATCGCCGCAGCGCGCTCGAGACCATGTTCCAGGACGAGCAGCGCCGGGTCGAGGAGGCCTTCTTCGTGCAGAAGCTGGTGACCACCCAGATCGAGGAGCAACTCCTGCCCAAGCTGTGCTTCATGATCGCCGAGGAGCTGCGGGATGTCGTCCGTTCCGAGGCGCGCGGCGGTCGGGGCTTCGAGGAGAGCTTCACGCGCCGCCTCACCCAGTCGCCCGCCCGGCCGAGGGTGCAATTCGACGAGCCATCGCTCGACAACGAGCCGCACTTGCAGGCGGCCTAGGTCGGGGTGCCTTGGGTTTGGGGTCCTTGGGGCTGGGGCGAACCAAGCCCGTCGGTCCGACGGCTTTCCGCCCCACCCCCGACCCCCCGACCCCCGAACGGTCCAACGGGCCGATTCCGGTGCCCTTCCCGCGCCGGGGATCCGCCGCCTCAGTCCACCGTGTCCATCTGGGCGCCCGGGCAGAACTCGGTCGACGCCATGCGCCGGCGGCTGCCGGTCACCCGGGTTTCGTGCACCGGATTGGGCCGGAGCATGCGCTTCTGACGTTCCCGGTCGCCGGCGCCCTTCACCACGGGGATGGGCTTGCCCGTGTTGATGTCCAGGCCCGTCACGTACATCGCGGCCGACCCGGTCATGGGCAGCGGGATGAAGTCCTGCACCTGCTGCAGGTTCCACTTCTCCTCCTTGAGGAACTGCTCGACCGCCCCCATCTCCTTCTCGGTGCAGCCCGGGAAGCTGGAGATGAAGTAGGGCACGAGGTACTGCTCCTTGCCGGCCTCTTCGCTCAGGTCGAAGAACTTCTCCATGAAGGCCGGGAAGTCGCCGGCCGGCTTGCGCATGCGGCGCAGCACGTCGGGGTTCATGTGCTCGGGCGCCACCTTCATGTGGCCGGAGACGTGGTTCTGGACCAGTTCCTTCATGTACTCGGGCGTCCGCAGCGCGACATCCATGCGGATTCCCGACTGCACGAACACGTGCTTCACCCCGGGCTGGGTGCGGGAGCCCTTGAGCAGGTCGAGGCCGGCCTTCTCGTTGATCTCGAAGACCGGGCAGATCGTCGGCCACAGGCAGCTCGGCCGGTGGCACTTCTTGCACTCCTCGGCATGGCCGTTGCGGGCCCCGTAGAGGTTGGCCGTGGGGCCGCCCAGGTCGGACACCGTGCCCCGGAAGGACGGCGAGGACGACAGCTTGCGGATCTCCTTGAGCACCGAGTCGATGCTGCGGCTGGAGAGGAACTTGCCCTGGTGGAACCCCAGCCCGCAGAAGGTGCATCCGCCCGGGCAACCGCGGGACACGATGATCGAATCCTTGATGGTGGCGAAGCCGGGCACGGGCTCGGTGTAGCTCGGGTGCGGCGCCCGCATGAAGGGCAGCTCGTAGAGGGCGTCGAGGTCGGGCCCGTCGATGGGGAAGGCCGGGGGCTCCTGCAACAGCGCGCGATTGCCGTGCATCTGCACGAGCCGGCGTCCGCTGTGGGGCGTCTGCTGGGCCTCGACCACCTTGGTCAGGCGCATCAGGTGGGTCTTGTCGGCCTGCAGGTCTTCCCACGAGGGGAGGATGAGGCAGTCGGACAGGTCGGCCTCGGCCGTGGCCTTGCCGCCGAGGAACAGCGCGGTGCCGCGGATGCCGGAGAAGTCGCGGTTGCCGGCCCGCAACCGGGCGACGATCTCGCGCACCGCCGACTCGCCCATGCCGTACACCAACACATCGGCCTTGGCGTCGGCCATGATGGAGGGCTTGAGCTTGTCCTCCCAGTAGTCGTAGTGGGCGACCCGGCGCATGGAAGCCTCCATGCCTCCCAGGACCACCGGCACCCCGGGGAAGGCCCGGCGGGCCATCTGGGAGTACACGACCGCCGCATGGTTGGGGCGGCGGCCCGGGACCCCGCCGGCGCTGTACACGTCGTCCTTCCGGCGGTGCCGGGCGGCCGTGTAGTTCGACAGCATCGAGTCGAGGTTGCCGGCCGTGACCCCCACGAACAATCGGGGCGCGCCCATGCCCTGAATCGACTGGATGTCCTTCCAGTCGGGCTGGGCGATGATGCCCACGCGCAGCCCCAGGTTCTCGAGCACCCGGCCGATCATCGCCGAGCCGAACGACGGATGGTCGACATAGGCATCCCCGGTGAGGATGAGCACGTCGAGTTCGGACCACCCCTTGGCGGTCATCTCGGCACGGGTCATCGGCAGGAATCCAGTGTCGGAACCCTTGGCGCCGGCCGCCTTCGCAGGAGTCACAGCCATGTCTCCACCATGGAACCCCAACTCCGCCGGGATGGCAATGAATAGAAGACCAATTTGGTCTGATTACCCTGTCGAAACGGTTGAGGGGAAACCGTGGAACTTGCGGTTATTGGAAGAAGCCGCGGATGGCCTCGATCACCCGGTCGACCTGCGCGTCGGTGAGTTCGGGGTACATCGGCAGGGGTTGGATGCGCCGGCTGATGGCCTCGGCCACCGGATGATCGCCCGGTTGCCCCCCTTGGTCGGCGTAGCAGCGCTGGAGGTGCAATGGCACCGGGTAGTAGATGAGCGTGGGGATGCCCGCCGCCTCGAGGTGCTTCTGGAGGGCGTCGCGCCGGTCGGTGAGCAGCGCATACACATGCCACACGTGGGTGTTGCCCGGCGCGACGACCGGCAACTCGACCGGCAGGCCGGCCAGACCGGCCGAGTACCGCGCGGCGATCTCGGCACGGCGCTGGTTCCAGCGGGCCAGGTGCGGCAGCTTCACGCGGAGGATGGCCGCCTGGAGCTCATCGAGTCGCGAGTTGAAGCCGTGCAGGTCGTGGTAGTAGCGCTTCTCGATGCCATGGACGCGCAGCATCCGCAGCTTCTTGGCCAGCGCGGGATCCTGGGTGAGGCACATGCCGCCGTCGCCGTCGGCCCCGAGGTTCTTGGTGGGGTAGAAGCTCAGGCACCCGATCCGCCCGATGCCCGCCAGGCCTCGGCCCTGCCAGGTGGCCCCGATGGCCTGGGCGCAGTCCTCGACCAGCGACAACCCATGGCGCTCACACAAGGGCAGGAGCTCTCCAAGCGGCGCGGCCTGCCCGAAGAGATGCACGGGCAGCAGCGCCTTGGTGCGGGGCGTGAGGCGCCGGGCCACGTCGGCGGCATCGAGGGTGAAGGTCCGCGGGTCGATGTCGGCGAAGACGACCTTGGCCCCGAGCTGGTGGATGCTCTCGGCCGGCGCGATGTAGGTGAATGGGCTGGTGATGACCTCGTCGCCCGGGCCGATGTCGAGGGCCTTGAGGGCCAGGGTCAACGCATCGGAACCGCTGTTGACCCCGATGCCATGGGCCGCGCCGCAGAAGGCCGCCACCTCCTGCTCCAGGGCCGCGACGTTCGGGCCCAGGATGAAGTGCCCGCCATCGATGACGGCCGTGACCGCGCGCAGCAACTCCTCGCGCAGCGGCGCGGTCTGCGCCCCGGGGTTCAGGAAGGCAATGGGGGTGCTCATCGGGTCGGGTCGGAGGGCTCGGAAGGACTGCCGGTGGCGGACAACGGCCTCAGAAATAGCCGGCCTTCTTGCGGTCTTCCATGGCGGCCTCGCTGGCCTTGTCGTCGGCGCGGGTACCGCGCTCGGTGACGCGGGCGGCGGCCACCTCGGCGATGATGTCGTCCACCGAGTCGGCCGGGCTCTCGATCATGCCCGTGCTGATCATGTCGGCGATGGTCCGCACCCGGACGACCAGCGACTTCACCGGTTCGGTGGGCTTGGGACGTCCGCCCTCGTAGGGATCGGGCCGCGACGAGTCGGTGTGCGGCGGCGGCACGGGCAGCCACTGCCCGCCCCGGCGGAAGCAGTCGCGCCGGTGGCTGAAGTAGATGTTGGGGACCTCGAGGCGCTCCTGGCGGATGTATTCCCACACGTCCATCTCGGTCCAGTTCGACAGCGGGAACACCCGCATGTTCTCACCCGGGTTGAGGCGGGCGTTGTAGAGGTTCCAGATCTCGGGCCGCTGGTTCTTCGGATCCCACTGGCCGAAGGCGTCGCGGAAGCTGAAGAAGCGCTCCTTGGCCCGGGCCTTCTCCTCGTCGCGGCGGGCCCCGCCGATGCAGCAGTCGAAACGGAACTCCTCGATCGCGCCCAGCAGGACGGGAATCTGGAGCTGGTTGCGGCTCAACTGGCCCGGGGTTGGGGTGACGATGCCCTTGGCGATGCCGTCGTCGACGGTGCGCACGATGAGCTTGGCACCCAGCTCCTTGGCCCGGCGGTCGCGGAACTCGATGAGCTCGGGGAACTCATGGCCGGTCTCGACGTTGAGGAAGGGCATCGGGATGTCCGAGGGCCGGAAGGCCTTCTCGGCCAGGCGCAGCAGGCAGATCGAATCCTTGCCGCCGGAGAACAGCAGCGCCGGGCGTTCGAATTCGGCGGCCACCTCGCGCATGACGTGGATGGCCTCGGTCTCGAGGTACTGGAGGTGGTCGAGTTGGTAGCTCCTCATGGAAGGCGGGCTCAGAAACGCAGGGGGACGGGCTCGGTGGGGGCGTCAGGGGGAATCCGGGCGGGGCTCAGGCGCCGGCGACGGCCTTGCCGCCCCAGGCGGCGTGCAGGCCGCACTCGCGCTTGTCGTCGGCCTTGGCCGGGTCGAAGTAGTCCCACTCGTTGGGCAGGTCGTGCTCCTTCAGGTAGGCCTCCATCTGGGCGTCGCTCCAGTGGAAGAGCGGGCTCAGCTTGAGCGATCCGAAATTGCCGTCCGGGCTGACGATGTCGAGGCCGGCCCGGTTGGGGTTCTGCACCTTGCGCAGCGCGGTGATCCAGACCGTCGGGGCCAGTTCGCGCATGCCGCGCTGGAAGGGCTCGAGCTTCATGACGGTGCTGAAGGCCTTGATGCGCTCCTCGTTCTCCGGCGTGGGCTCGGGCATGCCGCCGTCGACGGCGTCGTAGTGGGCGGCCGTCTTGCGTGGCAGGTAGGCCTTGAGGTTGAGCCTGAGCCGCGCGCGCAGGGCCTCGGCGTGCCGGTAGGTTGCCGGCCGGTTGTAGCCGTGGTCGACCCACAGCACCGGGATGTCGGGCTGGAGCCGGGTCACCAGGTGCAGGATCACCGCCTCGTAGGGGCGGAAGTTGGTCGAGACGATGGCCCGTCCGCCCGAGCGCTCCAGGCCCCAGCGGAGGATGTCCAGCGGGGACCGGGAGTTGAGGGCGGCGTTGGCGGCTTGCAGTTCGGCGGGAGTCATCTCCGGGAAAGGCTGGGTGCGGCGGGTCGGATTGGGGGGTGGATCGGGGCGACCGCAGCCCGTTCAGGCGGCGGTGGCCGTCGTCGCCGTCGCCGCGGTCTCGGCCGGCTGCTCGGCCCAGAAGACCCGCGCGACCCAGTCGCCGAAGCGTTCGCCCGCGAGCCGTTCGGCCTTGTAGCGGACCAGGAGCGGACGGAGTTCGGCCTCGGTGTCGGCCTCCTTGAGGGTCTCCTTCCAGACGCGGTTGAGCCGGGTGCCGGTGGTGTTGCCCCCGAGCCAGACCTGGTAGCGACCGGGCCCTTTGCCCACGAACCCGATCTCGGCCATGTACGGGCGCGCGCACCCGTTGGGGCACCCGGTCATGCGGATGATGACCTCCTCACCGCCCAGGCCGACCTCCGTGCACAGGTCCTGGATGCGGTCGAGCAGCGAGGGCAGGAAGCGCTCGGACTCGGCCAGGCCCAGGCCGCAGGTGGGCATCGACGGGCACGACATGGCGGCCGCATGGAGCACGCCGGCCTGCTTCTCGGTCGTCACCCCGTGCTCATGGAGCAGCGCGGTGATGGCGGCCTTGTCGGCGTCGGTCACGTTGGCCAGCACGACATTCTGGTTGGCCGACAGGCGGTATTCCACGCCGTCGAACCGCTCGGCCACCCGGCGCAACGCGGTCTTCTGGCGACGGGTCTCGGTGTCCTTCACCCGGCCCGACTCGACGAAGAGGGTGAGGAACCAGCGGCCATCCAGGGCCTTCTGCCAGCCGTAGGTGTCGGTGGTGGTGATGAACTGCACGGGCTTGGCCGGCTGGAACTCGATGCCGGCACGGCGGGCCACCTCGCCGCGGAACCACTCCACGCCCTTCTCCTGCAGCACGTACTTGAGGCGGGCATGCTTGCGGTCGGTGCGGTCGCCGAAGTCGCGGAAGACCGTGAGCACGGCCTTGGACACCTCGACCAGCGCCGAGCGCGGGAAGAACCCGACGACATCGGCCAGGCGCGGATAGGTGATGGTGTTGCCATGGCTGCGGCCCATGCCGCCGCCGGCCGTCAGGTTGTAGCCGACGAGTTGGCCATCCTGGACGATGGCGATGAAGCCCATGCACTGGGTGAAGATGTCGATGTCGTTCACCGGCGGGATGACGAAGCCCACCTTGAACTTCCGCGGCAGGTAGGTCTTGCCGTACAGGGGATCGACGAAGTCCTTGTTCTCGGACGCGTCGAGGTTGAGCTGCACGCCGTCGATCCAGATGGAGTGGTAGGCCTTGGTCTGCGGGAGCAGCGCCTCGGAGACCTTCTTGGAATCCTCGTACACCTGCTGGCGCGCGACGCTGATGGCCGGCATGGGCGAGGCCATGACGTTGCGGTTCACGTCCCCGCAGGCCGCCAACGTGTCGATCATGGCCTGGTTGATCTCGCGCATGAGCGGGCCAAGGCGGTCCTTGACGACCCCATGGAACTGCACGCTCTGGCGGGTGGTCAGGCGCAGGGTGTTGTTGGCGCGCTGGGTGGCCAGGTCGTCGAGGGCGATCCACTGGCGGGCGCTCAGCACGCCGCCGGGGATGCGGCCGCGGATCATCCAGATGTACTGCTTGCCGCTCTTGCGCAGGTCGCGGTCGTCCTGCTGGTAGATGCCGTGGAACTTGAGGAACTGTTCATCATCGGCCGAGAAGCAGGCGGCCGAGGTGTCGGCCAGCGTGGCGGCGATGTTCCCGGCCAGCGTCGGGATGGCCGTCTTGAGTTCTTCGTTGCGGCTGGGCTTCTTCTCGGGGGTGGCGGCGGTGCTCATTCTCAAAATCGCCTGGGGTCGCACGTGGCGACAGGCGCGCCACATCATCGCCGACAAGCGGCGCGAATCAATCGCGGAAAACTCTGATACTCGTGCAATCCGGTAGGATTTCAGGCGGGAGTGCCCGTCGGAACGACCCGGGATCCCATCCCTGGGCGGTCCGAATTTCGGTTTGCCGCTGGCCTCGCCGCTCCGCCAGATTGTCGCCATGCAAGCGACGTTCACCGGGCCGGTCTACGTGGTGGGAGACAACATCGACACCGACCAGATCATCCCGGCCCAGTTCCTGAACCTCATCCCGACGATCCCCGAGGAGTACGAGAAGCTCGGGGCCTATGCGCTGTGGGGATTGCCCGACTCGCTGTACCCGACGCGCTTTGTGAAGGAGGGGGCCCTGGACACCGAGTACCCGATCGTGATCGCCGGGCGCAATTTCGGTTGCGGCAGCTCGCGCGAGCACGCGCCCATCGCCATGGGTTCGGCCAACTGCGAGGTCGTGGTGGCCGAGAGCTACGCGCGGATCTTCTTCCGGAACTGCGTGGCGACCGGCGAGGTGTACCCGGTGGAGACCGAGTCGAACCTGCGGGAGTTTTTCAAGACGGGCGACGTCGCCACGGTGGACATCGACACCCAGACCATCCGTCACCACGGCACGGGCAAGACCTACGCGCTCAAGCCGCTGGGCGAGGTCCGGCCGGTGATCGATGCGGGCGGCATCTTCGACTACGCCCGCCAAACGGGCATGATCGCCCAGAAGGCCTGAGCCGACGATCCACCTGCCGTTCGTTGGGCGAGGTGAGCGGTAAGATTGACCGGTTCACCTGAGGGCCAGGTCGGTTTGCCGCGGGCACCTACACCAACGGTCGGGCTCCGGCGGCTTCGAGGGACCGGAGGACGGCACAGAGGGCGTCGAGGCGTGGGGTGGGCACTCCGGCCCGGCGGGCCTCGCGCTGGGGCTCGTAGAAAATCGCGTCGAGTTCCATCGGGCGACCCAGCTCGTAGTCGATGACCGTGGACGGTCGGTAGGGGCCCATGGAGACGGTGCGCACCAACTCCGCGTCGGCATGGGCAGGGTCGATGGGATGACCCAGGGCGGTGCCCACGGCGATGGTCTCCCCCATGAGGTCGCGGGCGATGGCCCGCCAGGCGGGGGCGTCGAGCACGTCCTTCGCCGAGAGCGCCCGACCCAGGGGTTGCCCCGGTTGCCACCGGCCTTGTGTGACGCACTCGAGGCCGGTCGAGCCGGCGACACCCAGGCCGTTGAAGGCGATGTTCCAGACGAGCTTGCGCCAGCGGGCCTGCAGGAGGTCCGGGCAGACCTCGCAGGGAATGCCCGCCGATTCCAGCACGGCCGCCAGGGAATGCGTGCGCCCGGTGGGCAGGCCAACGTGTTCGCCCAGCAGGATGGTGCCGAGGTCGATGTGGCGGATCCGGCCCGGGGCCGTGCGGTTGAGACTGACCAGGCAGAGCCCGCCCAGGACCTGTCCTGGCGGCACGAGGCGAGCCAGGGCGTCTTCGTTGCCCAGGCCGTTCTGGAGCGTGAGCACGGCGGTGTGCGGCCCCACCCAGCCGGGGACCAGCCGGGCGAACTCGCCGTTGGCCGTGGTCTTGAGGCCGATGAGGACCAGGTCGGCCACGCCTGCGGACTCGGGCACGCGAATGCAGTGTGGCCGGGCATGGAACTCGCCACCCCGGTCGCTGACGACATGGACGCCGTCGCGGGCCACCACCTCGTGGTCGGCCCGCAGTTGGAACCAGACGTCGTGTCCGGCCCGGGACAGCAGGGCGCCGTAGTAGCTGCCCAGCGCCCCGCAACCGATGACGGCGATCTTCATCGTGGATTGCAGGAACCTCGGGGAATCCCGGGATTCCAAGGGGCCTCAGAGGGCCGCGACGATGGCCGCACCCATCTCGCGGGTGCCGACGCGCCGGGCTCCGGTCTCGCCGGCCGAGAAGATGTCGCCGGTGCGCAGACCCTGGGCGATGGCCTTGCCCACGGCGGCATCCACGGCGTCGGCCGCCGCGTTGAGCCCGAAGCTGTAGCGCAGCATGAGGGCGACGGAGAGGATCTGGGCGATGGGGTTGGCGAGGTCCTTGCCGGCGATGTCCGGGGCGGTGCCGCCGGCGGGCTCGTAGAACCCGAAGGTCTGCTGACCATTCGTCGCACCGAGGCTGGCGCTGGGCAGCATG
The DNA here is from genome assembly GCA_021298285.1 of Verrucomicrobium sp. Taxonomy (GTDB): domain Bacteria; phylum Verrucomicrobiota; class Verrucomicrobiia; order Limisphaerales; family UBA9464; genus SXXZ01. Next base: position 10,575 of record JAJTFN010000060.1, on the reverse strand, counting down.
CCGAGGGAACCGGCCAGGGCGGCGGCCTCGTCGCTGAGGATGTCGCCGAAGAGATTCTCGCAGAGCACGACGTCGAACTGGGTCGGCCGCAGCAGGAACTGCATGGCCCCGTTGTCGACGAACATGTGCTCGAGGGTCACGTCGGGGAACTCGCGGGCGATGCGGGTGACCACCTCGCGCCACAGCACGCCGTTCTCCAGCACATTGGCCTTGTCGATGCTGGTGAGCTTCTTGCGGCGCAACTGGGCAGCCTTGAAGCCGACGCGGGCGATGCGCTCGATCTCCGAGGTGGTGTACACCATGGTGTCGATGGCCCGGGTCTGGCCGTTGCCGAGGTCCTCGGTCTTCTTGGGCTCGCCGAAGTACAGGCCGCCGGTGAGCTCGCGGACCACCAAAATGTCGATGCCGTCGCCCTGGCGCTCGGGGCGCAGCGGGCAGGCATGGGCCAGGGCCTTGGGCAGGCGCACCGGGCGGAGGTTGGCGAAGAGGCCGAACTCCTTGCGGATGCGCAGCAGGGCGGCGCGCTCGGGGCGCTGTTCCTTCGGGATGGTCGGGTCGCGGTCGGGCAGGCCCACCGAGCCGAAAAGGATCGAATCGGAGCGGCGGCACAACTCCAGCGTGGCGTCGGGCAAGGCCTTGCCCGCGGCGTCGATGCCGGCCCAGCCGACGGGAGCCTCGGTGACGTCGAACTTCAGGGAGAACTTGTCGCCCACGGCACGGAGGACGCCCAAGGCCTCCCGCATGACTTCAGGGCCGATGCCATCGCCGGCGAGCGCGGCGATCCGATAGGTGTTGGAACTCATGTGCGGGCCGGAGTGTGGGAAGCCCGGGCACCTCGGGAAAGCGCGTTTATGGACCCGCAGTAAAATCGATACGTTTATGGGCCCCGGGGCGGATCGGAAACCGGCCGCCACGCCCGGAGGATCTTCGCCAGGTCGTCGGTGCGGCGCCGGGCGGCCTCGGGCGTGGGGTGCACCAGCGAATCGGCGTAGTCCTCGCGGCGCGGGTTCACGCCCATCGACGGATCCGGGACGATCGGGACGAGGCGCCCCACGTCCTCGAGGAAACGCCGGTGGGCCTCGACCATGGCCGGTCGATCGGCCTCCGAGCCGTAGAACCAAGGGATCGCGTAGGCCAGCCTCACGCCGCGACGGTCGCACTGGGCCTTCAGGTCGGCGAGCCAGGCCCGGGCATCGGGCGACAAGGCCACGGGGCCGGGGCCCGGCGAAGGCACCTCGCGCCGGGCGGCCACCGCGTGCCACCCGCCCGGTTGGATCTCGTCGAGGCCATACCGGTACCACGGCTGCCGCAGCACCGCCTTGCCCGCCAGGGTGAAGAGGTGCTGGCCGCCGGGTCGCAATCCCAAGAGGCGGCTGGGCCATTCCCAAGATCCCGGCTCATGCCACAACTGCCAGGTGCCGTTGGCGGCGGCCAGTTGCACGCCCAGCGACTTCCAGTCGATCGGGCCGGTCAGCAGCCCGGGCTCGATGCTCAAGATCAGCAGGTCTCCGGGACGCGCCCAGTCCATCGCATAGCGGCCCAGGAACTTCGCGCCCGCACCGGCGCCGAGGCCCAGGTTGAGCACGTTCAACCCATGCGCCTCGCGCATCCGCACCGGATCGATGGAAGTCATGCAGCCCGAGCCACCGACCACCAGCACCCGGTTCGACGGGGACAGGCCCGACGCCCACGCGCGCTTGGCCTCGTGGACGCGCTGGAAGAACCGGACCTCCGGGTTCCACCGGAGCGTGTACACGGCCCCGAGCGCCCACGCCAGGAGCGCCGCCGCCAGCAAGGCAAGCGCCAGGCGCGGAACCCGTGAGGGAACCGGTGGTTCAGAAGGCGAAGTAGATGAAGTCATTCTGATCCCCCGGTGCCAGCCACACGGTCAACACCACCAACCCCACCAGCACCCACGGGCGCACCAGCAGCGAATAGGGTTCACCGCCGCGGCTGAGCGAACGCCACTCGGCCGCCAAGGTGAGGGCGCACAATCCCAAGGTTCCAGCCAAGGTGACGAGGTCGGCCGCCGTGAAGGAAGCCTTCAGCGCCACCAGTGCCGCCGGTCCGTACGCCGCAGGCCGGGCCAGCGTCGCCAGCTTGGCCCAGAGCACGGACGGGGTCGTCTCGTAGAAGAAGAGCCACGAAAACGCGGCGATGGCCACCGTGCCCAGCCATCCCAGGGGCGCCGGCAGGTTCACCCGCGCGGTGAGCCGCGCCGAGATCAACCACAGCGCATGCAGCCCGCCCCAGAGCACGAAGTTCCAACCCGCCCCATGCCAGATGCCGGACACCAGGAAGACCACCGCCACGTTGAAGGCCCAGCCCCGGCCGCGTCCGCCACCCAGCGGAACATAAATGTAATCCCGGAACCATTGGCTCAGGGTGACATGCCACCGACGCCAGGACGCCGCCGGGCCCGTGGCGCAGTAGGGACTCAGGAAGTTGAGCGACAGCCGGATTCCCAGGCACCGGGCGATGCCCACGGCGATGAGGCTGTAGCCGGCGAAGTCATAATAGATGCGCAGGCCGAACAGGACGTTGGCCAACCAGATCTGGTAGGCGTTGGTGCTGGGACCCCGCTGAAACTGTGCGGCCAGGTTGTCGGCGAGGGCGCACTTGAAGAACAGCCCCAGCGCCATCCAGCGGAACCCGGCATCGAGGTCGGCGGCCGACCACCGCAGGCGGAACCCCTCGATTTGCGGCAGCAGGGCCTCGCGGCGCTCGATGGGTCCGGCCACGATCTGCGGGAAGAATCCGGCGAAGTTCAGGAAGTCGAACCAGCGGGGCAGCGGCTCCCGGCGGATGAGGGTGTCCACGGCGAACCCCACGAGCTGGAAGGTGTAGAACGAGATGCCCGCCGGGATGGCCACCGCGCCCGTCCATGAGCCCGCCCCTCCCCAGATCTCTTTCCAAAGAAAGTCGGCGTACTTGTAGTAGAGCAGCGGCAGCAGTTGCAGCGGCACCACCACCGCGAGGATCCAGCGCCCGTATGCCGCCGGTTGACGCGAACCCCAGGCCACGGTGGCGAAGGTGACCACCGCCACGCCGAGGTGGATCACGAAGGTCAGCCAACTGACCAGGCCCAGCAGGACCAACCCCAGCACCAACAGGAACCACCGGTCGAAGCGCCCGTCGCGGACCGCCGCGGTGCCGCCGAAGGCCCACCGGATGCCCGCGGCCCCGAGGAGGGCGGCCAGCAGGCATTCCCAGAATCGCAGGTCGGCGAAATTCATGGTCCGTGAAGGTCGGAGGCGGGGCTCCGGGGTGGGGATTTTCCCGGGGGAGTCCGTTGCAAAAGCCGGGCAGCGTCAAGAGCCCGGATCGGGGGCGGCCGAGGGCGGCAGGGTTTCCTCCAAGGCCTCGGCGAGGGCCGACACCATCCGGCGGAGCTGTGGACCGGTGGTGCAGTACGGCGGCATCAGCGCCACGACGTTGCCGATGGGCCGGGTGAGCACGCCCCGGCGGGCCATGGCCTCACAGACCCGGATGCCCACCCGTTCCTCGAGCCGGAACGGGGTGCGACCTCGCGCGTCACGGACCAGTTCGATGCCGGCGACCAACCCGACCCGGCGCACGTCACCGACGTTCGGATGCCGCCAGAGGTCCTGCAGTGCGGCGTGGAATGTCGTCTCCAAGGCCCGACGGCGGCGCACCCCGGCCGGGGCCGACAGAAGGTCCACACTGGCCAACGACGCGGCGGCCCCGAGGGCGTTTCCCGTGTAGCTGTGGCCGTGGAAGAAGGTGCGGAAGTCGGCATAGTCGCCGAGGAACGAGTCGAAGACGGCCCGCGTGGTCAGCGTGGCCGCCATGGGCAGGTATCCGCCGGTCAGCCCCTTGGCCACGGCGAGGAGATCGGGCACCACGCCCTCGTGCTGGGTGGCGAAGGCATGGAAGCGATGGCCCGACCGGGTGCCCACCCCGGTGCGACCGAAGCCGGTCATCACTTCGTCGGCGATGAGCAGGGTCCGGTGGGCGCGGGCGATCTCGGCCACGCGCGCCAGCCAACCCTCGGGGTGGGCGATCATCCCGGCGGCACCCTGCATCCGCGGCTCGACGACCAGGCCCGAGAATGGCCGACCCTGCGCCCGCGCGCGCTGGAACACCTTCTCCACGCCCGACACGCACTCCCACCGGCAACTCCGGTAGGTCCGGGCGTCGGCGCGTTCGGGCCGGGCCCGGTTGAACGGACACCGGTAGCACCCGGGAGCGGGAACCGACTCGGCGGGGAACAGCAGGGGCGACCAGGTCCGGTGGAACAGGTCGATTTGCCCCACGCTCACCGCCCCGATCGTGTCACCATGGTAGGCCCCCTTCACCGACACGAAGCGCGGCCTGCGGACGAGGCCGCAGCGGCGCGTGTGCTCGGCCGCCAGCTTGAGCGCGGCCTCGACCGCCGTGGAACCGTCGTCGGAGTAGAAGACCTTCTCGAGCCGGGGCTGACCCTTCGGCCCCCGCGCCAACCGCACCAGGCGCTCGGCCAACTCGGAGGCCGGACCGCTGGCCAGACCCAGGGCCGAGGTGTGCGCCACCCGGTCGAGCTGCCGCCGGATCGCCGCGTCGATGCGGGGATGGCGGTGCCCGTGCAGGTTGGTCCAGATGGAGGCGTTGGCATCGAGGTACTCCCGGCCCGTCACATCGCGCAAGACCGCCCCCTTCCCCTCGACCAGCACGATGGGCTCGGTGCGCAGCCAGTCCTGCATCTGGGTGAAGGGATGCCAGACGTACCGGTGATCGAGCTGGGCCAGGCGATGCATCAGGCGGCGTCTCCGGAACGGTGGGCAGGGGTCTGGAGGCAGGCGCGGATCAGGGCCTGCTCCAGCAGGTCCAGGTCGGCCTCGGTGTGCGCGGCGCTGAAGGTGAGTCGCAGGCGGGCCGAACCCCGGGCCACCGTGGGATGTCGGATGGCGGGCACCCAGGCCCCGGCCGCCCGGAGCCGATCGGCCAAGGCCACGGCCGCGGTCTCGTCGCCCACGATCACCGGCAGGATGTGCCCGACGGACCCTTCGGATGGCACGGAATCCGACGGCCCTGGGAACGTCCGGGCGACCACGCCGGCTCCCGTGGCCGAGGCCGATCGCAGTCGCGCGCGCGCCTCCTCGCCGTCCCGGGTGGTCATGAGTTCGAGCGCGGCGAGCGCGGCGGCGGCGGCGGCGGGGACCGGGGCCGTGGAGAAGATGAAACTCCGGGCGCGGTTCACCAGCAGGTCGATCAGGGCCCGGGACCCGGCGATGAAACCGCCGGAGGCCCCGAGCGCCTTGCCGAGGGTGCCCATGCGGACCTCGATCCGCCCGCCCAACCCCAGCTGCGCCGCCAGGCCCCGGCCCTCCGGACCCAGCACCCCGGTGCTGTGGGCCTCGTCGAGCATGAGCCAGGCGCCATGGCGCTCCTTGAGTTCGACCAGGCCGGCCAGCGGCGCCGAGTCGCCGTCCATCGAGAACACCCCCTCGGTGACCACCAGCACCCGCGGCCCGCCGGACGCGTTGCGCGGCAGGCGCGAGGCCCATCCCAGGATGCGCTCCAGGTCGTCGAGGTCGTTGTGGCGGAACACCCGCAGCTTCGCGCCCGAGAGCCGCGCCGCATCCACGCAGCACGCATGCACCAGGCGATCGACGATCACCACGTCGCCCGGGCCCACCAGGGCCGGGATCGTCCCGGTGGCCGCGGCATGCCCCGTGGTGAACCCCAGCGCGGCCTCGGTGCCAAGGAACCCGGCGAGCGTTTCCTCGAGACGGTGATGCACCGCCAGGGATCCGCAGATGAGGCGGGAAGCGGCCGAGCCGGCACCCCAGTCGTGCACCGCCCGGACCGCGGCCTCCATCACGGCGGGATGCTGCGAGAGCCCGAGGTAATCGTTGCCCGCGAAGGAGACCAGCCGGTGGCCGCCGGTCTCCAGCGTCGACGCCGACCGGTGGTCCACCGGCCTCAGCGAACGCCAGAGTCCCTGGGCACGCACCGCCTCCAGGCGCTGGCGCAGGGTTTCCTCGAACGGCTCGGGCATGGATCGGAGGGTGGCCGGAAACCGCCGGCCGGGTCACGCCCAACGGTGGACCCGGCTGTCGAGGCTGAAGGACTGGCCGGAGATGTTGGTGGTCGTCAGCAGGAAGGCGATGAAGCGGGCGACCTCGGCCGGATCGTTGATGCGCCCCAGCAGGTTGGCCTCGGCGTAGGATCGCAGCACCGCGGCGTCCAGCGTGGCGGTCATGGGCGTGGGCAGCACCCCCGGCAACACGGCGTTGACCCGGACATTCCGCGCTCCGAACTCGCGGGCCCATGAGAGCACCAGCCCCTGGAGTGCCGCCTTCGAGGCCGCATAGGCCGTCTGTCCCGCCGAACCGGCCAGGCCCGCATGGCTGCCGATGCCGATCCAATGCCCCCCGCCCTGGGCCGCCAGATGCGGGAGGGTCGCACGGCCGAGGTGGCGGGCGCCGTCGAGGTTCACGGCGAAGACCGCCTCCCAGTCGTCCGGGGACTGCCGGGCCAGCAGCGCGTCCCGGGCGATGCCGGCCGCGTGGATGACCGCATCGATCCGCCCCCAGCGGGCGAGGGCCTGATCGGCGGCGGCCTGGCAGGAAGCAGGGGATGTGACATCCAGCGCCACGGGCTCGACCCCGTCCGGGGCTCGTGGCGCGGGCGTCCGGTGCCACCCGGCCAGGACGCGGTGACCCGAGCGGGCCAACTCGGCCACCAGGGACTGGCCCAAGCCCCCGGCCGCCCCGCTGACGAGGACCACCTGCGACGGGGGCGGGGTCATGGCGGTCCCCCTGAGGTGCCGGTCGGGACCCGGTCGGACATCCCGGGACCGACCCATTCCCAGCGGCCTCCGATCATCGTGGCCGCGACCGGGCCGCGGTGGTGGACGAGCGCCTCCTCGACGGTGGTCGTGGAACCCGCATGCGGGATCACCAAGAGGTCGGCAAGGGCCCCGGTGTTGAGTTCACCCAGGACCGACTTGAGGCCCAGCGCGCGCGCCGGATGGACGGTCACCTCGGCCAGCATGCGGCGGGGCGACAGGCCGGGGTCGGCGGTCGCGAGGGCCCGAAGCTCCTCGATCAACGACAACGTGGCGGGAGTCTCGCGGGAGACCCTCGTCGAGGCCAGGCTGTCGGTGCCGATGCAGATCGGAACACCCGCCTCGGTGAGCTCCTCGCGCGGGAAGCGGGGATGCCCGAAGTAGGTGTGCGAGCGGGGGCAATGGACGACGCTCGCCCCCCGGGCGGCCAGGCGCCAGGCGTCGTCGCCCCACAGCCGGTTCACGTGCACCGCCAGGAGGGGGGAGTCGAGCAGGCCGTGCCGGTGCAGGTGCTGCACCGGCGAGCCGAGCCCGCAGTCCTCGCAGGGCCGCTGGGGCTCGAGCCACGAGAACAGCGGGCCCCTCCGGTACATGAACATGTCGAACTCGGACTCGGACTCGGCGACATGGCAGGTGACCCGCCAGCCCTCCTTTCGGGCCGCAGCGGCCACGGCGCGCAGCAGCGCCGGGGAGGTCGAGTACGGGGCGTGCGGCGAGAGCCCGACCCCGCCCCGATTGGGCGGCAGGCCCTTCAGGACCTCCATGGCCTCGGCCAGCAGACGCTCCGGATCGGCGCCCGAGCGGATGCCGGTCATCTCCAGGAAGGAGAACACCCGCAGCGGGGTGGTCGCCCGGAGGCCGGCCAACTGGTGGGCCCGCGTCTCGATGTTGGCGACGGTGGTCGTGCCGCTCTCCAGCTGCTGCCGGGCCCCGAGCCGCCAGGAGGCGTCGAACTCGGCGTCCGTCCACTGGGACTTGAGCGTGAGGATGCCCTTGATCCAGTCGGGGAACCCGCGTGGCGGCACCAGGAGGCCCGCCATGCCCGTGTAGTCGAGGTGGCAGTGGGCGTTGACCAGGCCGGGGAAGACGGCCGAATCGCCCAGGTCCGTGACCGGACCTGCGGTCGCGCCGGCGAGGTCGCGGATCTCGCAAAACGGGCCCACCGCCCGGATCCGGTGGCCGGAGATCCAGACCGCGCCGTCGGGAATGGGCGGCGCGGTCACCGGGACCACCGTTCGGGCTCGGAGGATCAAGCGGTCAGGCGGGCTCGGCGCGGCGGCGCTCCTTCAGGCGGGCGGCCTGCTTGTGGGTCTTGGCCTTGACCTTGCTGTGCCGGGCCCGCAGCTGCTGCTGGAGCTTCTTCACGGCCAGGTCGATGGCCGCATACAGGTCGGACTCGCGATCCTCGGCGAACAGGTCGTTGCCGCGGACGCCGATGCGGATCCCGCACTTGTACTGCTTCTCGGGGGAGTGGGCCACGTGGTCCCGCTCCAGGGTGACCCGCGCGTCGATGAGCCAACGGTCGATGTGCTCCAGCTTGTCGATCTGCTGGAGCACGTGCTGCTCGATGGCGTCGGTCAGGGTGACGTTGTGGGTCGCGAGAATGAACTTCATGCCGGGATCAACGTGGCGCACGGAGGGAGGGTTTTCAACCCGGCCTTTGGCACGGACCGCCCGACGGGGTGTCCCCGGACCCAGGCTGCCCGGGTCCGGCCGTGTCCCGCTCGAACCAGGCGTACAGGACGGGCAGCACGACCAGGGTCAGCAGCGTGGAGCTCAGGATGCCGCCGATGACCACCGTGGCCAGTGGTCGTTGCACCTCGGCCCCGGCGCCGGTGGCCACCGCCGTCGGCACGAAGCCCAGCGAGGCCACCATCGCGGTCATCAGCACCGGGCGCAGGCGGCCCACGGCGCCCGACCGGACGGCCTCAAGCACGCTGGAGCCCTCCTCGCGGAGCCGGTTGAAGCAGCTCACCATCACCATGCCGTTGAGCACCGCCACGCCGCTCAACGCAATGAACCCGATCGCCGCCGTGATGCTGAAGGGCATGCCGCGCAACCACAGCGCCAGCACCCCGCCGGTCACCGCCAGGGGAATCCCCGAATAGATCAGGAGCGCCTGCCGCAGGCTGCCGAAGGCCATGAAGACGATGCCGAAGATGAGCACCAGCGTGGAGGGCACCACGATCGTCAGGCGCGCGCGGGCTTCCTGGAGCCGTTTGAATTGCCCGCCGAACTCGACGACATAGCCGTCCGGCAGGTCGATCTTCTGCCGCAGGATCGCCTGCGCCTGGCGCACCCAGCCCTCGATGTCGGAGGTGTTCAGGTTGACCATCAGGGCCACGCGGCGCCGCCCGCTCTCATGCCGGATCCCAGCGGCACCAGCCCCGATTCGCCGACCCTCACGGGCAGCGAGAGGATCCGGCGCTCGTCGTCGCGCAGGTCGCCGCGCAGGCGCACCACCAGTTCGTGGGTGTGGGTGCCATGCGGGAATTGACCGACCTCCTGCCCGGCCAGTGCGGTCGAGACCGCCTCATTGAGGGCGCCGGCCGACAGGTTGCGGGCCAGCAGGGCCTCGCGGCGCGGCGTCAGGGTGACCATCGTGCTGCGGCCGGCCGTCTCGTGCTCGATCTCGTCGTGGCCGGGCAGGGGTTCCAGCAGCTCCTTGATCCGGCCGGCGATGGCGTCGAGGCGGTCGAAGTCGTCGCCGAAGACCTTGATGGACAGGTCGGCCCGGACGCCCTCGAGCATCTCGTTGAAGCGCATGGCGATGGGCTGCGAGGCGATGGCGGTCGTGTTGGTCAATCCCGTCTCGACCTCCTTCCGGATCAGGTCCACCAGCTCGTCCTTGGTGGCCGGACGGCCGTCGATCCTCCGCCAGGTCTCCCTCGGGGCATAGCTCAGGTAGAAGTCGGCCTCGTTGGGGGCCATGGGGTCGGTGGCCACCTCGGCGGTGCCGATCCGCGAGAAGATGTTGGTGACCTCCGGGAAGCGGGACCGGATGAGGCGGTCGGTCGCCAGCTGGTCCCGCACCGACTCGTCGATGCCCTGCCCGACGGGCCGGAACAGCGCGAAGGTGGTGGATCCCTCGTCGAGGGTCGGGACGAACTCGGCGCCCAGCCTCAGGAAGAGCGCCACGGAGGCCCCGAAGAGCAGGACCGCCCCGGCGGCCACCCAGCCCCGCCCGGCGATTCCCAGCCCCAGCACGCGCGCGTAGCCGCGCTGCAGCCAGCGCATCAGGGCGTTCTCGGTCTCGGTCACCCGGCCCCCGAGGAAAAATGACGCCAGCACGGGCATGAGCGTCATGGCCAGGGCCAGGGCGCCGCCGAGGGCCAGCATCACCGTCAGGGCCATCGGCCGGAACATCTTACCCTCGACGCCGGTGAGCGACAGGATGGGCAGGTACACGAGGGTGATGATGAGCACCCCGAAGAACACCGGCGCCCCGACCTCCTTGGCGGCCGCGAGCACCGTGCGATGGCGTTCCTCGACCGTGAGCACCCGGCCCAGCTGGTGTTGCCGGTGGGCCAGTTGGCGGACGACGTTCTCCACGATCACCACCGCGCCGTCGATGATGAGGCCGAAGTCCACGGCCCCCAGGCTCATGAGGTTGCCGGAGATCCCCAGGCGCGACATCCCGATCATCGCGCAGAGGAACGACAGGGGGATGGCGCAGGCCACGATGAGCGCCGCGCGGAAGTTGCCCAGGAGCAGCAGCAGCACCACGACCACCAGGACCGCCCCCTCGGTCAGGTTGCGCTTCACGGTGCCGACGGTCCGGT
>JAJTFN010000230.1 GCA_021298285.1 Verrucomicrobium sp. | reverse complement strand
GACAGGATCCATCCGGCGACCGGGGCCGGGCGGGGATCCGGGTTGTGCAGCTCGATCCATGGCGATCCCTCGGCCGGCAGGAGGTGGAGCTCGTTGAGGGTGAGTGCACCGGAAAGTTCCCTGGATGCGAGGGGTTGGTTGGCGGCTCCCGGGGTCGGCCGTGCGCGGACCCAGGCCCCGGCGTCGTCCCGGGCCATCGAAAGCCCCGGTACCTGCGGGCCGAACCGCACCCCGTCCACCCGTTCGCCCTCGGCGTCCAGCAGCACCAGGGTCTCGCCGTCCGCGTCGAGCGAGAATGGCAGGCTGTCCGGGGCCGCCGTCGCGCCGTCGGAGCTCCAGAAGACCCGGAAGGCTCCCGGACCGAGACGGGTGCCTGCCGGGATGACGAATCGGCGCGCGTCGGAATTGTCGGTGATCGAATGCCCGCCCAGATCGACGGGGGTCGAACCCGGGTTGTGCAATTCCACCCAGTCGGGCAGGCCGCTGGCATGGACCTCGTGGAGGCGCACCTTCGGCTCGAGGGTGGCCGGTTGCGGGGGGCGGCCGGGCGTGCCGCCCGGCGTGCTGGGGGTCCAGGCCGTCGGATCGCCGGGATCGGCCGCCGGGTCCCGGAACTCCAGTGAGCTGCCCCTGCCGTCCGCCGACCTCGACCAGGGTTGGTCGTCGCCATACTCCACGGCGGTGACCAGGCGACCGGCCAAGTCTCTCAGTTCCAACCGCTCGCCGCCGTTGGCGAGGCTGCCCTCGTACCAGCCGAAGACGGCGGTGCCTGGGTGGCGCTGGCGGAAGAGGTCGGGTCGGGTGCCGTTGCCGAGGACGAACCTCGCGTTGGCTGCGAGGATGGCCCGCTGGTTCGGGAACCGGAAGGTGATTCCCGAGAACTGGAAGCCCGACAAATCCACCGGCGTGGTGCCAGGGTTCCAGAGTTCGATGAATTCGTAGGCGTCGCCGCCGACGGGGTTGTACTGGATCTCGGAGAAGACCACCGATCGCGGTGCGGTCGCCGGCTGGAAGTCCGCCGAGACGAGGGCGCTCCAGTTGGTGCCGTCCAGCGTCCTGGCGCGGATCCTCAGCGGGGGCCGGAGAGACAGGGCGTCGGCGTAGCGGAGGGCCTCGGGTGCCACCGCGGAGGTGAAGGCGACCCGGGGATCGTTGCCGTTGGTGGTGTACCAGATGGTGCCGGTGCGGCGGCTCATCGTCAGGCGGGTGCCCTCGACCACACGCCCGCCGAACACGTTGAGCACCGGGGCGTTGGACGACGCGAGGAACCCGGCCTTCTGGAAGGCGTTGGTCACGTAGCGGCGACGCCCGTTGATCCAGGGCGTGATGACGTCGGAGAAGCCGGTGATGGAGGGAGAAAGCCGTGCCCGCAGGGCGTTGTAGGTGCTCCGGATGCGCTCGTCGGTGAGCGGACCATCGTTGAAGAACGCCCGATGGACCCGGTCGGCGAAGAGCAGGCGGAACTCGGGTGAGCGCTTCAGGCTGTTGAAGAGCTGCTGGTAATCGGTGGTCCCCCACGGTGGCGAGGTGCTCGACAGGGTGTTGGCGATGGTGTCGTAAGAGACCCCGTGCGAGCCGAAGGCGAACTCGGTGTCCCATGGATAGAACCGGAACCTCGATCCCGGCACGCGCTCCCGCGCAGCCCGCGTGTTGTTGTGCGGCCAGTCGTCGTTGTCGGCCCAGATGTGGGGCAGCAGGTAGTCGACGAAGTTCTCCAGGTCCATGCGGGCGGCCACATCGAGGTAGTTGGTGCGGATGGTGAGGTCGCGGCGGGCCGCCGTCCGGAGGGCGGTCCAGGCCGTCGAGTCGCCACCGAGGGCCACGTTGCCGACCCCGATCACATCCCACAGCGCGCCGCCTCCATGGTAGGCCTGCAGGAAGTCCTCGTTGACCCGCTCGGCCGGGTTGTAGATGCCCCGGTAGGCCCCGTTGAGGAAGAGATGCACGAAGGTGCCGTGGCTGGCCACGATGCCCACCTGGTCGCAGAGGGTCCGCACGAACTCGTCCTTCAGCAGCGGGTTGCTGTGGTCGTTCATGCCGGCCCGGAGGTGCAGGGTGTCGAACTCCGAGACCGTGGTGCCCGGGAAGACGGGGTATCGCAACCGGCCCTCGCCGTACTCGCCGCGGAAATACAGCCGGAAGGAGTACTTGCTCTGCGGCAGCGCCGTCGTGTTGTAGGCGTAAAGGCCGCGGATGTAGTCGCCACCCGCCACCCGGATCCCGGCATCCACCTGGAAGCCGCCGTTGTCCTCCGGCCGGATCCACTCCACGGAGACCGGGCGTTCCCAGGCGATGCCATGGTTCCGTGTGTTGCGGGGATTGAACTCCATGATGCCCGTCCGTCCGTAGAGGTGGTTGGTCGCCGTGACGAGGCTCACGACCGGGAGAAGACGGCGATTGTTCGCCAGGTTGTACAGGTAGGTGTGCGTCTGGACCCGTGACGGCAGTTGGTTGGAGGCGAAGCCCGCGGCCCGGATCACGCGGTTGGCGGTGATGGGGATGGGTTGCGTGTAGCGCAGGCCGTTGGTCAGCGTCGGCACGCTGCCGTTGGTGGTGTAGCGGATCTGCACCCCGGGCACGGGCGAGGCGATCGACAGGGAGAACGGCTGGGCGAAGAACCCACGCGGCACGCTGAAGTGGAGCTCCGGCACGGCGTTGGTGACAGGGCTGGTGCCATTGGGCTGGCTCGGTGTCGGGGTCTGGAAGAAACGGTAGCGGCGCTCGGACTCCGGCCCGCTCAGCCCGTAGGAGAAATTTGGCGCCTGCCGGGGATAGTCGAGCCGGTCGACCGCCGACCTTGGCAGCTCCGGGCCCGACAGCACGAGGGTGCCGCCGTTGTCGCTGAGCCGGAAGTTGGTATGCAGGTAGCGGCTGATGGGCTGGTTGGTACGGTCCTTGGCCGAGGCCCAGACAAGGGTCGACCCGGACGGCGGCAGGACCAGGCTCGGGAAGATCCACAGGTCGGGCGCTTCGGGGTCGTTGGTCAGGCTCCAGCCGGCCAGGTCCACCTCGGTGTCTCCCGCGTTGAGCAGTTCGATCCAGTCCTCCGGGTCGGCCTCCTCGGCCTTCAGGCCCGAGAGGTTTTCGGCGAGGATTTCCCGCAGGACGACCTTCGGGGCCGGGCGCCGCGGGTCGACCGGGTAGGACCATGCCGCGCCTTCGAAACGCAGCGACGGATCGGCTTCCGCGTGGACACCGTGCCCGACCGCCCAGGCCAGTTCGGCACTTCCAGGTCCTGCCGCCGGGAAGCGGAATCGATACGGCCCGGCACCCAGGCCCTCGACCTCCGTCGCAGCCAGGCCGTTGAGGCGAAGGTCCGCCGCATCGACCCCGGTGACCGGCCGGTTGAAGACCACCTGGACCGAGGTCAGGTGCCGAAGGGGAGTCCCGGGGATGGGCAGCACCGAGGCGGTTGCCGGGGGCCGGAGATCCTGCAGGTCGTAGCCCCAGGTGGATCCCGCCACCGAGGCGTCGAAACGCGTGGGGGGTTGCCCGAGGTCCTGGATGGTGTGCAAGGGCCCCCAGGTCACGGCGACCGCACCGAACGGCGGTTGCGGGAACACGAAGGTGTAGGTCCGGCCACCGCCGGACTGGATGCGATCGAGCGATGCCACCGGACCGGGAGGCGGATCGATGGCGACGATCCCGACCTGGGCTCGGGCATCGGGAGTGCCGTGGGTCAGCAGCAGGACAAACCACCAGACGGCGACGAAGGATCGGAGGCGGGACATGGGACGGTGGAAGAAGGCTCGACGGATGCCGTGTCCGCGTCAAAGCCCCATTCGTGGGCGGCGCGGGACCGATGGCACCGTGCGGAACCCGGTCTTGGTGATCCCCATCGGTCTGAAGGGAACGTCATTGAAGGCCCCGCTGCCTTGGTGTCCATTCTCGGTCATGGTTCGCTGGATCGGATGGCTGCTGGTGGGAGTGTTGTCCTGGGGATTCAGCGGGCAGGCCCAGGCCGTGATGGGGCTGCCCGAGGTGGCGGCCGCCGCCGCCTGGAAGGATCCGCACGCGCTCGTCGCCGGAACCCTGGTCGTGGTTGGCAGCGGTCCGCACCGCTGGGGCCTCCGTTGGGTCCCGGCCGGCCGCTTCCAGATGGGCAGCCCGGCCGACGAGCCCAATCGCGACAAGGATGAGGTCCCCCACGAGGTGGTCTTCCGCCGTGGGTTCTTCATGGCCGAGACGGAGTGCACCCAGGCCCAGTGGCAGGCGATCCTCACCAACAACCCCAGTCGCGGGAAGGCTCCGGACCAACCGGTCAACCAGGTGAGTTGGCACGATGCCAACGACTTCTGTCGGAGGCTCACGCAAACCCACCGTGCCCAGGGCCTGATCCCGGAGGGTTGGGAGTGGAGTCTTCCGACCGAAGCCCAATGGGAATACGCCTGCCGAGCCGGCACGTCCGGCCCGTTCGCCGGGGATCTCGCCGAGATGGCCTGGATCGAATCGAACTCC
>JAJTFN010000059.1 GCA_021298285.1 Verrucomicrobium sp. | reverse complement strand
CCCCCAAGGCAAGCCATCCGGCCCCAAAGCGAGCGCTGCGGGTTGGTTTGCGCCCATCATCAGGGCCCGATGAACCACTCACCTTCCCTCGTCCGAAACTCTCCCTGGTTCGCCACCACCGCCCTTTGCCTGACCGCGCTTCTCCCGGAGCAGGCCAGCGCGCAGGGCTGCGTCGCCGTTCGCGGCGGCGGCATGTGCACCATGAACCACTCGGCGATGGGCGAGGACGGCGGCGACCACGGACCGTGGTTGGCGGCCATCGGCTACCGCTTCTTCAAGTCCGACCGCCACTACATCGGCGGCTCGGAATCGCGGAACGACGCCGGCCTCGACCGGTTCCAGCAGGGCAACGAGGTGATCAACTACTCGCAGTTCATCGACACCAGCCTGACCTACCAGTTCACCCCGCAGTGGTCGGCCACGCTGGTGCTGCCCTGGGTGCATCACACCCGCTCGGCCCCCTACGAGCACAGCGGCGTCCGGCGCGACACCAGTGCCATGGGCATGGGCGACATCCGGGCCGTGGCCGGGTACTGGATCTGGGATCCGAAGACCCAACCCAAGGGCAACCTGCAGATCAGCATCGGCGGCAAGGCTCCGAGCGGCGACTATCAGGCCGACGACACCTTCTACCAGGACCAGGACCCGACGGCGCTGGTCAACATCCAGCCGGTGCGCAAGAATGTGGATCAGTCGATCCAGCCCGGCGACGGCGGGTGGGGCGTCTCCTGGGAACTCAACGGGTACCGCGAGCTGCTGCCCGGTTTCTTCGCCTATGGCCAGGCGTTCTACCTGTTCAACCCCCAGAATGTGAACGGGGTCCAGAGCCCCACCGCACGGAGTGATGCCGGTCCGCGCATCAATGGGGTCAACCTCGACAACGGCATGTCCATCACCGACCAGTACCTGTTCCGGGCCGGGTTCTCCTACATGGTGAGCCAGAAGCACCACCTGATGGTCTCCCTGGGTGGCCGGATGGAAGGCATCCCGGTCGAGGACCTCAATGGCAACGCCGGCGACGAGGAGGGCTTCCGCCGACCCGGATATTCGATCGCCATCGACCCCGGAATCAACTGGATGCCCGGAAAGTGGAATGTGTCGGTGAACATCCCCTGGCGCGTGGCCGCCCAGCGCGAGCGCAGCTACTGGAACCTGCAGAAGGGCACCCGAGGCGATGCCGCCTTCGCCGATTATCTGGTCACCCTGTCGGTGTCCCGGACTTTCTGAGGCAGGCACGAGATCCCGCCGCATCCGGGATTGTTTTGGAATCGGTGGCGACCAGGGACCGTGGAGACACGGTCCCTGTTTGTTTTTGCCGGCCGCCGGAACGGCGCGACCGGGAGGCCCCGGTGGGTCATCAACCCTCGGGCACCACGAGGGTCCCGGCGCTCTGGATGTCCACCTTGCTGGGCACCTCGGAGTAGCTGAGCACCGTCAGGTCGCTGAAGGTGGCCTCGAAGAACCGCCGGAAGGCCAGGCGGATGTGGGGACCGCAGAGCACCACCGGCGCCTGGCCGGCCGCGAGCAGACCCTGAATCATCTTGGAGAGGCTCTCCACCAGATGACGGGCCAACCGGGGCTCCAGCAACAGGGCGATCTCGTTCTGCGACTGGCGCACCCCCTTGGCGATCTCCTGCTCGAGCCGGGGATCGAGGGTGATGGCCTTGAGCACGCCCCGCTCGTCCTGATAGGGCTTGACGATCTGGGGCCCCAGGGCACGGCGGGCCTGCTCGCTGAGCTCGTCGGGATTCTTGGTGACCCCGGCGAAGTCGCTGACCTTCTCGAGGATGCTCGCCAGGTTCCGGATCGAGATGCCCTCGGCCAGCAGGTTTTGCAGGATGCGCTGCACCTGGCCGACGTTGAGCTGGGCCGGGATCAGTTCGTTGACCACCGTGGGATGGGTGGTCTTGAGGTTGTCGAGCAGCTGCTGGACATCCTGGCGGGAGAGGATCTCGTGGCTCTGGTGCTTCACGACCTCCGTGAGGTGGGTGATCAGCACGCTGGAGGCGTCGACCACCGTGTAGCCGGCGATCTCGGCGGTCTTGCGCTCGACCTCGGTGATCCAGGTGGCGGGCAACTGGAAAACCGGCTCGGTGGTCGGGATGCCCTTGAGCGTGACGCGGCTGTTGGTGGCATTCATCGCCAGCGAATAGCCGGGCATCAGGCTGCCCGTGGCCACCGGGTTGCCCTTGAGCAGGAAGCGGTACTCGTTGGCACCGATCTGGAGATTGTCGCGCAGCTTGATCGGCGGGATGACCACCCCCATGTCCTGGGCGAACTGGCGCCGGACCCCAGTCACGCGCTCCAACAGGTCGCCGCCCTTGCGGGGATCGGCCAGCGAGACCAGCCCGAATCCCAGTTCGATGAGCATCGCATCGACGCCAAGCAGCGTCTCGAGCTTGTCGCCCGCCGGCGCGGCGGCGCCGGGGGCCGCACCCGCGGCGGCAGCGCCTGCCGACCCCTCGCCCGCCCTGGAGACCTTGCCGTCGGCCTTGCGCGCCGCGTCGCCGGCGGCCGCCTCCGGCTTGATGTTCCGGCTGATGAACCAAGCCAGGACCGCGAGCACCAGGAACGGAACCATCGGCAGGCCCGGCACCAGCGACAACAGGCCCAGCATGGCTGCGAGGATGGACAGGGCCCGGGGGTATGACGTGAGCTGGCGGCCCAGCTCCTCGCCGAAATTGTTCCGGGAAGCCGCGCGGGTGACCAGCAAGCCGGCCGCCATGGAGGTGACCAGCGCCGGGATCTGCGACACCAGGCCGTCACCGATGGACAGCAGCGTGTAGCGCGAGAGCGCCTCGGTGAAGCTCATGCCGCGCTGGGCCATGCCGATGGCGAAGCCGCCGACCACGTTCACCACCGTGATGATCACCGCCGCGACGGCATCGCCCCGGACGAACTTCGAGGCACCGTCCATCGCTCCGTAGAAATCGGCCTCCTGCTCCACCTTGCGGCGACGGGCCCTTGCCTGCTGCTCGTTGATGATGCCCGCGCCCAATTCGGCATCGATGGCCATCTGCTTGCCGGGCATGGCGTCCAACGTGAAGCGGGCGGCCACCTCGGCGATGCGGCCCGCACCCTTGGTGATGACCACGAAGTTGATGATCACCAGGATGGCGAAGATCACGATGCCCACCACGTAGTTGCCGCCGACCACGAAGTTGCCGAAGGCCTCGATGATGTGGCCAGCGTCTCCGGAAATGAGGATCAACCGGGTGGTCGCCACGTTGAGCGCCAATCGGAACAAGGTCACGAACAGCAGCAACGACGGGAATCCGGTGAACTCCGACGGATCGTCGGTGTAGAGGATGACCAGCAGGATGAGCAGGGACGAGGCGATGCTGACCGCCAGGAGCAGATCCAGCAGGAATGGCGGCACCGGCAGGATGAGCAACAGCACGGTGCCGAACACGCCGGCCACCAGCCAGAGGTCCATCTGGCTCAATCTCACCAACCAACTGTCCTGGGTTTTGGTCATCGCGTCCGTTTCAGCCCTGTCCCGACAGCAGGTATCGGTCCAACCTCTCAAAACGCGGTTTTCCCGAACGTTTCCGCCTCTCTCTGCACCAAAACCGGCAATCCTTGCCGGGGTAATCAGGGACTCCAACGCGGTCTGCCCCATGGGATCTCCTTCCGTCCCAGGTCCTCGGATGCTCCCGGAGGAGACCAGGGACGGTCCCCGTCTCCGCCCCATCGAACCACTCGGCAGCAACCGGCACCTGGCAACCCCGGAGCGTCGACAACGGCATCGATGGCGGGCATGATTGCCAATGTCTCCTCGGACCAACCAACGCCTCGTTTTCCATGAACCACCCCTCGCCCTGGCATCGCCCAACCGGCAACGCTCCGGTCTCGCGTCGTGAGTTCCTTTGGCGCTCGGGCGGCGGCCTCGGCGGCATCGCCCTGGCATCGCTCCTGAGGCAGGATGCGCTTCTGGCCGGTCCGGCGGCCGCGACCTCGGCCGCCAAGTCCCCGCCGGCGAGACCCCGGGCCAAACGGGTGATCCAGCTCTTCATGGCCGGTGCCGCCAGCCACGTCGACCTGTGGGACCACAAGCCGTTCCTCGAGAAGCACCACGGCGAGAAATGGGATCCGGGCGAATCGGTGGAGCTCTTCCAGGACGGACTCGGGGCGACCTTCGCCTCGCCGTGGAAGTTCCGGCCGCACGGCCAGTGCGGCAAGCACCTCAGCGAGGTGGTGGCCCCGATCGGGCGCTGCGTGGATGACATCGCCTTCATCCACAACCTTGTCGGCAAGAGCGGGGTCCACTCGCAGGCGACCCTCCTGCAGGCCACCGGGTTCCTCACCCCCGGGTTCCCGGGCATGGGGTGCTGGACCAGCTACGGGCTGGGCTCGCTCAACGAGAACCTCCCGACCTTCGTGGTCATGCCCGACCTGCGGGGCATGCCGTCCAACGGAGCCAAGAACTGGGACTCGGCCTTCCTGCCCGCCGAGCATCAGGGCACGCTGATCCGGGTGGGATCCGACACTCCCATCGAGGCGCTCTTTCCCCCGGCCGACAGCGGCTTCATCACCGCCCGTTCCGAGGCCGACGGCCTGGCCACCCTCGAGCAGCTCAACCGCCTCCACGCGGCCACGCGCCCTGGGGACCAGCGGCTCGAGGCCCGCATCCGCACCTACGAGCTGGCCGCCCGCATGCAGCTGGCCGCGCCCGAGGCGCTGGACATCTCCCGCGAACCGGCCTGGATCCAGGAGGCCTACGGCATCGACAACACCACCAGGAAGTGGCCCTCGGAGATCAACGCGGCCGAGGAGATCGACATCATGGGCCGGAAATGCCTGACGGCACGGCGCCTCCTCGAGCGCGGCGTCCGCTTCGTCCAGATCTGGTCGGGCAACGACAACAGTTTCCCCCGCCGCAACTGGGACTCGCACGAGAACATCGCCCAGGACCATGGCCCGCTGGCCATGGGCATGGCCAAGCCCATCGCCGCCCTCATCGAGGACCTCAAGCAGCGCGGCCTGCTCGACGACACGATCCTGCTGTGGACCACCGAGTTCGGCCGCATGCCCTGCGCGCAGGGCGGCAAGGGACGCGACCACAACCCGTTCGTCTTCACCAACTGGCTCTGCGGTGGCGGCATCCGTGGCGGGATCACCCATGGCGAAAGCGACCAGTGGGGCTACAAGCCTGCCGACCGCTCCAACGTCACGGAGGTGTACGACATCCACGCGACCATCCTCCACCTCCTGGGCATCGACCACACCCGGCTCACCTTCCGGCACAACGGCGTGGATCGCCGCCTCACCGACGTCCACGGCGAGGTGATCCGGCCGATCCTCGCCTGAGCAGGGGCGCGCTCCCGGGGGCGGCCAATGATTGACCCGCGTCAAGGCCGGTCGATAGGTTTTCGGCCGACGTTCCTCCCACCCACTTTCCCATGTTCCTGCCCCTGCTTGCCGCGGTCGATCCCTGGATCGTTTCCCTGAGTGCCCTGACGGTCCTGGTGACCGTCGGCATGGGGTTCTGGGCGGCAGGCCGGGCCAAGAGCGCCTCGGACTTCTTCGTGGCCGGACGCGGCGTCTCGGTGGGCTGGAACGCCTCGGCCATCTCGGGCGAGTACCTGTCGGCCGCCTCGTTCATGGGCGTGGCCGGCATGGTGATGTCCAGCGGCTATGACGCGTTGTGGTATCCGGTGTGCTACGCCTGCGGGTACCTGTTCCTGCTGCTCTTCATCGCGGGCCCGCTGCGGCGCTTCGGGGCGTACACGATCCCCGACTTCGCCGAGGGCCGGTACGACTCGCCGCTCTTCCGGAAGATCGCCGTGGTGTTCGTGCTCTTCATCGGGTTCTTCTACACGATGCCCCAGATGAAGGGCGCAGGCACCACGCTGGCCTACGTCTTCCAGGAGGTGGATTTCCGCGGGGGCCCGCTCGAGTTCCTGGCGCCCCACGGCGCGGACGGCGGCATCCTGAAGGGCTTCCCTTACTGGGCCGGGGTCGTGGTGGTCGGGGCGGTGATCACGCTGAACGTGGCCCTCGGCGGCATGAAAGGCATCACGCTGGTGCAGGCCTTCCAATACTGGGCGAAGATGTTCGCCATCTCGGTGCCCGTGTTCGTGCTGATGGCCGTCCATGGGCACTACGGCCGGCACCTCGAGGCCAATGCCTCCGGCGTGGCGGCGGCAGCGCTGTCGGCTCCGGCGGAGCTTGCCGGACGATCGGCCGATGGTGCCCCCCGGACGGATCCGGCCGGACTCCAACGCGCCCCGCTGCCCGCCAAGGCCCCCGCCGATGCGGCGTGGATCAATCCCTTCGGACCGCTGACCAGCAAGGCCGCGAAGGCCGCCAAGCTGGACCCGGAAGCGTCGCGGCCATACGCCCTGCTCTACACCTACTCGCTCATCATCGCCCTGGTCTGCGGGACGGCCGGACTGCCACACATCCTGGTGCGCTTCTACACCAATCCCGACGGGGTGGCGGCCAAGCGGACCACCATGTGGGTGATGATCCTGATCGGCATCTTCTACGTCTTCCCACCGGTGTTCGGGGCCATGGGGCGCAATCTCCTGCCCGCCCTGTACGAGGGCAGCGGGGCCAAGGGAACCGACAAGATCGTGCTCGAACTGCCGAAGGCCCTCGACACGGCGCTGGGCGGATCCGGATCGCTGCCGTGGGGTTCCATCCTCTCGGGCATGACCTGCGCCGGGGCCTTCG
Organism: Verrucomicrobium sp.; assembly: GCA_021298285.1. Classification (GTDB taxonomy): domain Bacteria; phylum Verrucomicrobiota; class Verrucomicrobiia; order Limisphaerales; family UBA9464; genus SXXZ01. The sequence continues at coordinate 9,244 of JAJTFN010000059.1, read as the reverse complement.
CCGCCTTCATGAGCACCTTCAGCGGCCTGCTGGTCTCGATGACCGGGGCGCTGGCCCACGATGTGTACGGCCGCATCCTCCGACCGCAGTCCACCGCACAGGAGCGGATGCGGATGTTCAAGTGGTGCGCGGTGCTGCTGGGGGCGGTGTCGACCCTGCTGGGCTGCTTCGTCGAGCAGTTGCAGATCAACTTCATGGTCGGCCAGGCCTTCGCCATCGCGGCCGCGAGCTACTTCCCGTTGCTCTTCATGAGTGTTTGGTGGCGCGGCATGACCATGGCGGGAGCCGCCACGGGCATGCTCACCGGCGGGATCTGCGCCCTGCTGACGGTCGCGTTGACCAACTTCTCGGACCTCAATTGGCTGCCGCTGGCCGGATTCTGGGCGGCTCACCCGCTGCTGCGCATCCTCTGCGAGCAACCGGCCATCTGGTGCGTGCCGATGGCCATCGGCCTGATGGTGGGCGTCTCGAGGCTCACGGCGGCCACGGTTCCGTCGGACATCCGCATGAAGATGCTGGTGCTCCATGCGCCCGAGGCCCTCGGGTTGCGGCAGGAATACATCCGCGACCACGAGGGACACTGAGGCGGGCCCGGCATCACGGCGGGAAACCGAAGGAAAGCTTCACCACGGAATACTCGGGGTGGATCGAGCCGTCGGCGCGGCGGATCACCAGCGGGGGCTCGATCCACGGGCCCTCGCGCAAGCGCTCGGGCAGGTCCACGGCCCGGTTCATCAGGAACAGCCCAAGAAGCGGATCGTCGCCCTCGCGGAGGATCACCGGCCTCATCCGCTGGATAGCCAGGCCGGCGGACCGGGCAGCCATCCGGACGCGCTCGTGCTGATCGGCCGGCCGGATCGGGAACACGCAGGCAAAGACCCCGCCGGGGGCGAGGTGGCGTGCGGCGGTCGCGGCGTAGTCGGCCACCGTTCCCCGGAGCTCAAAACGGCAGGCCAGTTTCTGCGGATGCTCGCTCTCGACCCCCGAGCCGAGGGGAAAATAGGGCGGGCTGCCGAGAATCAGGTCGAACAACTCGTCAGGCCGCAGGATGGACGGGTCGCGCAGGTCGCCCTGACGGAGTTCGTACCGCCCGGTCAATCCGTTCCACGCGGCCGATTTCCGGGCGAGCCGGACGCTCTGGGGCTGGGCCTCCACCGTGACGAACCGGGCATGCGGCAGCCGCCAGGCGGCGATCATGCCCACCGTGCCGATGCCGCTGCCAAGGTCGAGGACGGTCCCGGCCGAGGGACATCCCTGGGTGCCATACCATGCCGTCAACACATCGTCGGAGGAGAAGCGATGCCCGTCGATGGCCTGGAAGATCCGATAATGACCGCTGATGGCATCCAGGCTCTCCCCAGGCTCGACCACCGGACCGTTCCCGAGGGCCCCGGGCGGGATGGGCCCCGGTTTGGTCCATCCCTTGAATTGAACCTCCACGCTGGTCGCCATGTCGGGGCCAGTCTCGGGCGCACGGAACCGCCGGCTCAATCCCCGAATGGGACCTCGCGGATGGAAAACGCGGGCGAACCGGAATGGACCGGTGCAACACGAGCGCCTCATCGCCGCCTGCCGGCCCCAGGACCACCCGGGGCCTCACTCGGACGTTGCCACTCCGAGGCTCGGTCACCGAGGCTCCAGTCATGGAAATCACCGTCGTGCGCGCCGCCACGGTGGCGGACGTGGACCTGATCCTCGAGCTGATCCGTGCCTTGGCCGTGTTCGAGGGACTGGCAGACCAGGTGGAGGCCACCCGGGAGCGTCTGATGCGGACGCTCTTCGGCCCGAGTCCCGCCGCCGAGGTGCTGCTGGCGCTGGAAGGCGACCTTCCGGTGGGCTTCGCGGTGCATTACCCCACCTTCTCAACCTTCCTCGGAAAGCCCGGGCTCCACCTGGAGGATTTGTACGTCCGACCGGAGCATCGCGGCCGGGGCCACGGGCGGGCCATGCTGCGCCACCTGGCCATGCTGGCCGTGCAGCGGGGATGCGGACGCCTCGAGTGGACGGTGTTGGACTGGAACGAAACAGCCCTCGGATTCTACCGAAGCCTCGGCTCAGACGTGCTGCCGGACTGGAGGCTGTGCCGGTTGGCAGGAGGGGCGCTGGATCGGTTGGCCTCCGGGTTGGGGCCCACCCGTCCCACTGGACCGCCCAAGACCGGAGACCAAGGCGCTCGAAACGGTTGATCCGAGCGGAGGCGCTGGAACGGTGGGTGGAAACGGATGGTCGGAGCGGAGTCGAGGCCGGGGATCCGCACACGGGAACACCCCACGGAGAAATCACTCCATGGGGTGTTGCCAGTGGATCGGAGAGCGGATCTAAACCCGGCGACCCCCAACCGGGAGGCCGGAAGGCCCGGATGCGGGAAAACTCAGCCCTGCTTGGCGTCGCCCGCCGAACGGGATGCCCCCTTGTAGGAGCGCTTCTCGGTCTTGGGCGCCTCGGCGACCGGCTCGGCCGGCGGAGGAGGCAGCGGATTCGAGCTCTTGACGACCAGCTTGATGGACGAACGAACCTCGGGGTGCAGGCGCAGCTCGACCTCGTATTCGCCAAGGGCATGGATGGCCTTCTCCAGGTGGATCTTGCGCTTGTCGAGCGCCACGTCCAACTGGGTCTTGATGGCGTCGGCGATCGATCCGGAGGTCACGCTGCCGAACATCTTGCCGTCGTCACCGGTCTTCACCGAGATCGTCAGCGTCACCTTGCTCAGGCTCTTGCCCAACTCGGTCATGGAGCTCAGTTCCTTGGCCTCGCGCTCGGCGCGGCGTTGGCGCAAGGCCTCGATGCGGCGCTTGTTGCCCTGAGAAACGGGCACTGCCAATCCCTGCGGGATGAGGAAGTTGCGTGCGTAACCGGAGGCGATCTTGACCAGATCGGACTCGCCGCCGAGGCCGACGACGTTTTGGATGAGGAGGACTTCAGTCTTTGGCATGGGAAAATGGGGTTGTGGTGAACGGTACGTATCGAATGAAAACCGGATGCTATCGTGTCGGGAGGATCAGGGACAGTTTTTGATGCGCCAATGATCCGCGGTGGTTCGTGGGTTTCGGTAGGTATTGTTTCCGGAGGCACCCCGAAGAAGGTGCCGGACGGTGATGGTGAGGCGTTGAAGGATGGGCGTCGGGTCAGAAGGGCACATCATCATCGTCCGGAGGCCCCCCCTCGGCATCGGCCGGAGCCGGGGCCGCTGACGCGGGCCGGTTGCCGGAGACGCGCCCAGGCACCGAGGCCGGCGGCGCGGACGGCGCCGAACCCGCCCCCTCGGGTCTCCCGCCGAGGAAAGTGAAGCTCTCGAGAACCACGCCCAGGCGGGAACGCTTCTGCCCCGTCTGCTTGTCGTCCCACTGGTCGAGCTTCAGGCGACCTTCCAGGAGGAGGCCGCCGCCCTTGCGAAGGTACTGCGAAATCACCTCCGCCTGCTTGCCGAAGGCATCGATGTCGACGTAGGTGACCTCTTCGCGGGTCTGGCCGTCCTCCCCGGTCCAGCGACGGTTGACCGCCAGCGCCAACTTGGCGATGGCCGTACCCTTGGGGGTGTACCGCAACTCGGGATCGCGGGTCAGGTTGCCTGCCAGGATGACCTTGTTGAAGCTGGCCATGATGAGACGGGTTCGGGGTTGGGATTGGGGATGGTTCGGAGCCGCAGCGAGTCGTCAGGGCCTTGGGGCCGCTCAGGTCCTCGGGAACGGCTCGATCAGAGGCCTTCAGGTCAGGCCGCCTTGGGGGCGACCGGCGCCGGAGCCTCGGTGAACAGCACCCGGACGACATCCGCAGCCAGCTTGAAGCGGGAGCGCAATTCGGCGATGGCCTTGCCTTGGGCCTCGAAGATGATGTTGACGAAGTGTCCGGCGGACTCTCCGCTGCGGGCGTTCCGGGCGAAGGTCTTCTTGTCGAGCTTCTGCACGGTCTCGATCTTGCCCCCGACGGAGGTGATCTCGGCGGACAACTTGTCGACGAGTTCCTTGATGCCTTCTTCCTTGCCGGACAAATCGAGGATGAACAGTCCTTCGTAGCGTTTCATGGTCTGATGGATGGTGGGTTGTGGGTTGAAAATTGGTTGAGGGCGATGGGTCCGGTGGTCGGATTCTTTGATCAGGCGTGCCTCCCGAGGCCCGGAGGGCCCTTCGCGGGGCGGAACCACCGGATTCCACGGATGCTCAGTGAGTCATGGTTGTGTCTTCGCCGTTGTCTGTCTTTGCCGTTGTCTGTCTTTGTGTGCCGTTGGTCGCGATGTCGCGCTCTCTCTACCTTCAGTCTTCGTTGCGAATCGGACGTTCTCTCAAAATCATTTTGTTTTTTGGTCGGGGTTCCCGCGTTGGCGTCGGTGGGAGATGATCGATCACCGCTCATCGGTCATCGGTCATCGGTTGCGGTTGAAGAGGTTCATGGCCTTGGCCAATCCCTCCTCCAACCAGCAGACGATCTGCCGCTCCGCCCGTTCGAGGACTTCCGGCAAGACCACCATCTCCTGGGCCGAGAATTCTCCCAACACATGAGAGGCGATGTCCCGCACCGGTTGCTCGGGACGGGCCACCCCGATCCGTTGCCTCGGGAACTCGCGGGTTCCCAGGTGCTGGATGACCGACTCCAAGCCGTGGTGCCCACCGAAGCCTCCCGAGGGACGCAGTCGCAGGGCACCCAGCGGGAGGTCGGCATCGTCAGCCACCACCAGCACCTGCTCACCAGGAATGCGGTGGAATCGGCAAACCGACGCCACCGCCTCGCCGCTGAGGTTCATGTAGGTGAGCGGCTTGATGCAGAGGACTTTCTGCCCCCCGCACTCACCCGTCGCCAATTCTGCAAAGAACTTCCGCTCTTTCCGCCAACCGGAACACCGGTGGGCGGCAAAACGATCAACCACCATCGCCCCGGCATTGTGCCGGGTGCGAAGGTACTCGTCCCCGGGGTTTCCAAGACCCACGATCAACGCAGGAGGGGTCATGGGCGCTTCCCCCGACGGGACGAGGCGTCAGGTCACTTCTTCTTGGCAGCGGCCGCAGCAGCCGGAGCCTCTTCCTTCTTCTCCTTGATCATCTCGGGCTGCTTGGCCTCGGCACCCTCGGCCGCCGCGGCAGGGGCCGCCTCGGTCTCGGTGACCGGCGCCGCAACGGCGAAGACGCGCAGGTGCTTGTCGCCCAGAATCTTGACGCCCGGGGGCGCCTGGATCTGGCCGATCTGGATGGCCTGCCCCACCGCGAGGGCGGAGACATCGACCACGATCTGCTCGGGGAGATCCTTCGGAAGGGCGCTCACGCGGACCTTCTGGAGCACGTGCTCCAGGGTGCCGCCACCCGTCTTCACGCCCTCGGCCTCGCCCGTGGCCTCGACGGGGATGCGGATGGTGATCATCTCGTCGTCCTTCACCTCGTGGAAATCCACGTGGAGCACCTCGCCGCTCAGCGGGTGGTGCTGGACGTCTTGGACGAGGGCCAACCGGGCCTTGGAGTCGCCGGAGACCTCGAGGTCGACCAGCACGATCTCGGAGTGGGCCGAGTGGATCAGGTCGGTGAAGGCTTCGGCATCGACCTGCAGGTTCTGCGGGGCGATGGACTTGCCGTAGATGTTGGCGGGGATGCGCCCGGCGGAACGGAGCGCCTTGGAACCCTTGCGCCGCGTCTGCGAGCGGGGCTCGGCTTTCAGTTTCAGTGATTTCATGATGTCGTTTCCAGTCGTATCTGCCGCACCTCGGCATCGCGAGGTCTCGGCCCTTCTAACCAGCGGACCTTTCGCCGTCGTTCATCGCGACGGGTGGGGCCCTCCATCGGATCGCTTGGGGAGGATCCCTCCCGGGACCCGTGTCACGGGATCCCTACACCTTGAACTCGAACAGGGAAGTGACCGACGAATTGGTGTAGATTCGCTTGATCGCCTCCCCGAGGAGACCCGCCACGGACAGGGTGGTGATGCGCACCCCCTCGATGGACGGGCGGAGGACACTATCGGTGGTGATGAGTTCGTCAATCTCCGATTTGCGGAGGCGTTCGATGCCCAACTCGTTGATCAGCGCATGGGACACGCAGGCCTGGATCCGCCGTGCTCCCCGTTGCTTCAACAGCGAGGCGGCGTTGACGAGGGTTCCGGCCGTCTCGGTGAGATCGTCCACCAGGAGGATGTTCTTCCCCTCGATCTCGCCGATCACGGAGATCGCCTCGGTCTCGGTGGGGCTCTTGCGGCGTTTGGCGACGATGGCCAGTTCGGCGCCGAGGGCCTGGGAGTAGGCCGCGGCCATCTTCAATCCGCCCAGGTCGGGACTCACCACCACCAGGTTCTGGATCTGCTGCCGCGAAATGTGCTCGAGCAGGACCGGAGCCGCATACAGGTGGTCGACCGGGATGTCGAAGAAGCCCTGGATCTGCTGGGCATGCAGATCCATGGTCAACACCCGATTGGCCCCGGCGGCGACGAGCAGGTTGGCCACCAACTTGGCGGTGATGGGCACGCGGGGCTGGTCCTTGCGATCCTGCCGGGCATACCCGTAGAACGGAAGGACCGCCGTGATGCGCGAGGCGCTGGCACGCCGCAACGCATCGATCATGATGAACATCTCCATCAGGTGCTGGTTGGCGGGCGGGCTGGTGGACTGGATGACGAAGACATCCGTGCCGCGGACGTTTTCATCGATCTTGACGAAGGTCTCGCCATTCGGGAACGGCTTGACGGTCGAGCGCCCGAGGGGAATCCCGATCGCGTCGCAGATGGCCTTGGCCAGGCTGGGGTTGGAGTTGCCGGAGAAGACTTTCACGAGGATGGGTGACAACAATCCGGACGGCCCCTCGGATGACGGGCCGTCCGGCCTCCGGAGGCTCACGGAGGCTCAGCGCCCATCGCAAGCCCATTTTCCGGGATCGGCCAGGAACCTCCCGGGGCGAACCCGCGCCGGACCGCCCTCCACCGGTCAGGATTGCCTGCGGAGCAGGTGGTCCGAGATGGCCTCGAGCGCGACGGCCCTGCCCCGGAACGGCTTGAGGGCCGCCTCGGCCTTGGCGGTGAGCTCCGCGGCGATGGCCCGCGATTTCTCAAGGCCGACGATCGCCGGGTAGGTGGCCTTGCCAGCCTTCACGTCCTTGCCGGCGGTCTTGCCCAACTGCTCGGAGGTCTGGGTGACGTCGAGGATGTCGTCGATCACCTGGAAGGCGAGGCCGACATGGTAACCGAAGTCGGTGAGGGCCTCGAGCTGTGCGGGGGTGCCGTTGGCGCTCATGCCGCCAAGACGGACCGAACAGGCCAGCAGGGCGCTGGTCTTGCGCTCGTGGATGTATCGCAGTTGCGCCCGGGAGATCTTGCGTCCCTCGCCTTCGAGGTCGGCCACCTGCCCCGCGATGAGCTGCAGCGAACCCGACGCACGGGCGATCTCCAGCACCATTTCCCGGGGGCCGTAGCGCTTGGTCCCCGGGGCGGATGCGGCGATCTCGAAGGCCTGGGTCAGCAGGGCGTCACCGGCCAGGATGGCGATGCCCTCGCCGAAGACCTTGTGGTTGGTGGGCTTGCCCCGGCGCATGTCGTCATTGTCCATGCCGGGCAGATCGTCATGGATGAGCGAGTAGGTGTGGATGCACTCGACGGCACAGGCCAGCGGCATCGCCGCCTCCGGACTGCCGCCACAGGCCTCGGCGGCCGCCAGCACCAGGGCCGGACGCATGCGTTTTCCGCCGGCGAACAGGGAGTAGCGCATGGCCTTGTGGATCGTCGCCGGTTTGGCAACGGCCTTCGGCAGCAGTCGGTCGAGGGCCCGATCCACGTCGCGGGTTCGCGCGGTGAGCCAGGAAGCGAGGTCGAATCGGGACATCGGACTGTTGGTAACGCGGCCACGACCGGCCTTTCAAGGCGGTATTGGCCGGGATTGCGGCGGCCGGCCAGACCGGGCGGATCGTCCCCCAAAGGCCCCGGCGTGGATCCATCCAGCAGAACCCACGATCCGGGGTGCGGACCAGCAAAGGCGATTTGACGAGCCGGGACGCCGCCGCGAATCTTCGCCGGTCCCCATGCCGATCCCTCCCGCCCTGCCCCATCCCACCGTCCGGTTCTGGGAACTTCTGTCGACCCGGGAAGTCCCGGACCTCGGACCAGGTCCCAGGGAGGGCATCCTCCCGGAAACGCTGGTCGAACTGCGGTCGCTGGAAGCAACGCGGCATCTCGGGTTGCCCGAGCGTGATCTCGAGTTGATCACGGCGCTGGCGCTGCTCTACCACGATCACCACGACGGCGCGCACAACCGGGTCCAGGACCGGACGGATGCCGACGGATGCCTGCTGCATGCGATCCTCCACCGGCGCGAGCCCGACCACTGGAACGCGGCCTATTGGTTCCGCCGCGTGTCCGGGCATCCGATCTACCGGTCCCTCACCCCAGGGGCGATCCAGGCGGCGCAGGACGCCGAAGCCCGCGTGGTCCTCGGCAACCTGACCCTGTCGGGCGACCTCGATCCGCTGGCCTTCGTGCAGGAGTGCCGGCGGGTGGCCGAGCGGCCATGCGCACGATCCGAAGCCTACCTGCGGAAGGTCCAACACCTCGAGTTCGCGGCGTTGGTCGAGCACCTGCTGGCCTGACGGGATTTCCCGAGCCCGCCAGATGTCCCGGCCCGGGAAACGGTCTCCGTCCCTCGAGAGAGGCCTCAGGGGGTCGCGGCGGCGAAGGGCGCTGACATCGTCGTCCGAAGGCCGGTCCCCCTGGGGATGGCCAAGGGTGACGGGGGCGGGTAGCGTCCCCGCCCCGGAATCATGATGTCCTTGAGCGATGTGTTGTCGGCCGTGCTGCCCGTGTTCTGCCTTGCGGTGGTCGGCGTCTGGCTCCGGAGGGTGCGGTGGTTGACCGAGGAGGCCGATACCCCGCTGCTCCGGTTGGTCGTCAATGTCCTGACACCCTGCCTGATCTTCGACAAGGTGCTCGGGAACCAGGCCCTGCAGCGACCGGAGAACCTGTTGATGCCCCCGCTGGTCGGCTTCGGAGGCATCGTGCTGGGAATCGGGCTGTGCTGGGTCGTCCGCGGCCGCGTGGGACTCCGCACCGAGGCCGAGCAGCGCACCTTCGCCCTGGTCTCCGGCCTGCAGAATTACGGATACGTGCCCTTCCCGCTGGTCCTGGTGCTGTTCGCCGGGCATCCCGACACCCCGGGGGTGCTCTTCGTCCACAACCTCGGCGTGGACATCGCCATGTGGACGCTGGGGCTGATGACGCTCGGCCACGCCACCGGCCCCGGGGAATGGCGCAAACTGGTCAATGCGCCGCTGGTCGCCATCCTGCTGTC
>JAJTFN010000058.1 GCA_021298285.1 Verrucomicrobium sp. | reverse complement strand
CCCTGCTGCCGTTCCTGAAGTTCCTGCCGAACTTCCTCAAGACCGGCGGCACCATGATCCTCAGCGTCGGGGCCTATGCCCTCCTGTGGGGGTGGAAGTTCGCCCTCGGCTTCGTCGTGCTGATCTTCGTCCACGAACTCGGTCACCTGGTCGCGGCGCGCAGCCAGGGCCTCCGGGTGGGCGCCCCGGTCTTCATCCCGTTCATGGGGGCGTTCATCGCGCTGAAGGACGCCCCGCGAAACGCCTGGATCGAGGCGGTGGTGGGCATCGGCGGCCCGATCTTCGGGACCCTCGGCGCGGCCGTGTGCTTCCTGGTCCACGTGGCGACGGGCGATCCGTTCTGGTCGGCACTGGCCTACTCGGGCTTCCTGCTCAACCTCTTCAACCTGGCCCCGGTCGGTTTTCTCGACGGCGGCCGCATCGTCACGGCGCTTTCGCCCTGGCTGTGGGTCGCGGGCTACGCCGTGATGATCGCCTACCTCGTGCACGAGGCGACGACCCGCGGGTGGATCAGCCCGATCCTGCTCATGGTGCTGGTCATGGGCTTGCCGAGGCTGTTCTCCCTCTTCCGGTCCCGCGACGAGCAGTCCCGGCGGTTCTTCGAGATCGAACCCCGGCAACGCTGGACGATCCCTCAGACGTCCCGGGTTCCGGTCCACACCCTGCGCGACGGGTGGCGGAGTTTCCGTGCCGGTCGGAAGCCGTCATTGGCCCCGGCAGCGGGCCACGACCCCGGGCAGCAGGGCCTCCACGCGATCCACCTCCTCCTCGGTCGAGTCGCGACCCAGCGAGAAACGGACCAACGCCCGGGCCCTCGCCTCGGGCACACCCATGGCCCGGAGCACGTGGCTCGGCTCGACCGAACCGGCCGTGCATGCCGATCCGCTCGAGGCGCAGACCCCCTCGAGGTCGAGGTTGGCCAGGAGGGGGAGGCTGTCGGTGCCCTCGACCGAGAAGGCCAGCGTGTTGGGCAGCCGCTCATCGGGGCATCCGTGGCGTTCCACCCCGGGCAGCGAGGTCGCCAGCCGCGCCAGCCGCTCGGTCCATGACCTCAGGCGCACGGCCGGGAACACCGGCTCCGGCACCATCCACTCGAATGCGCTCACCAGGCCCGCGATCGCCGCCAGGCTCTCGGTGCCGCCGCGCCGCTCGTTCTCCTGGGCCCCGCCATGCTGCGTGGGGTGCGGGAGCAGGGGGGAGCGGATGAACAGCGCCCCGGCGCCCTTGGGTCCATGGAACTTGTGCGCGCAGACCGAGACGAGGTCGGCCTCGAACTGGTCGATGTCCCGGAAGGGCAGCTTGCCGAAGGCCTGGACCGCGTCGGTGTGGAAGGGCACGCCGCGTTCGCGGCAGAGGCGGCCGATGGCGGCGACGGGCTGGACGGTGCCCGTCTCGTTGTTCGCCGTCATGACCGAGACCAGCGCCGTGTCGGGGCGAAGCGCCGCGGCGACCGAGCCCGGGTCGACCCGGCCGAACCGGTCGACCGGCAGGAGCGTGAGGGCGAAGCCCTCGTGGGCCTCGAGGTACCTCAGCGCGTGGAGCACGGCGTGGTGCTCGACCGGGGAGGCGACGAGGTGGCGTCGACCCCGGCTGCCGCCCAGCCGGGCGGTGCCGAGGATCGCCAGGTTGTTGGCCTCGGTGCCCCCGCCGGTGAAGACCACCTCGCTGGGACGGCATCTCCAGAGCCCGGCCATGCGGTAGCGGAACTCGTCGAGCGCGGCCCGTGCCCGGCGCCCGAGTGCATGGATGCTCGAGGGGTTGCCCCAAACCTCCCGCAGGAACGGCTCCATCGCCTGCAGGACGCGGGCGTCCGTCGGCGTGGTGGCGTTGTGGTCCCAGTGGATGAGGTTCACGCCTGAAAGGGCCGGGCCGGGCGGACAGGGAATGCCCGGCTGGAAATGCCCGACCGGGAGTTTGTCGCCCTCAGAAGGTGCGGATCTTGATGTTCCGGAACCAAACGTCGTCGCCGTGGTCCTGAAGGCACAGGTGGCCCGAGGTGTTCCGGGCGAAGCCGGGCATGCCCTTGAACTTCGATTCGCTGACGAGCTTCATCGTCTCCGGGCCACCCCACTGGTATTCGACGACCTTCTTCTTGTTGAGCCAGTGCTCGACCCGGTTGCCCTTCACCACGATCCGGGCCTTGTTCCACTCGCCCACCGGGTTCAGGGCCTTCTCGGAGTTGCACGCGATCAGGGCGTAGAGGGCGGCCGCGCTGGTCTTGGGGTTCTTGCCGTCGCCGTGCTTGGAATCGTCGAGCACCTGGTACTCCGGGCCGGTCTCGTAGGAGGCGTTGTGGTCCTCGGTGACCCGGTACATCACGCCGCTGTTGGCCCCGGGGGCCACCTTCCAGTCGAAACGCAGTTCGAAGTCGGTGAACTTGTCGACGGTGACCAGATCGCCGCCACCCTCGCCGGCCACGTGGCGCAGGGTCCCGTTCTCGACGCGCCAGCCCTTGGCCGGGAACGCGGTGGCCTTGTAACCGCGCCACTTGGAGGTGTCCTTGCCGTCGAAGAGCTGGGTCCAGCCCTCCTTGGCGGACTTCTTGGGCTTCTTCTCCTCGGCGAGGGTCGGGGAGACAAGGAGCGCGCTCGCCACGGCGGCGCACAGCAGGGAGCTAAGGCGGGAGTTCATGGTCGGATGTGCGGAGACGGTGCGTCGGCCCGTGGATGGCGGCAAGCGTGTTGCGGGCAACGGTCGGGACCTGGTCCCGAGGGTGATGTTTCGAGACCCGGCGGGTCCGGTCCGGCGCGCGCCGCCGGCCGATCCGACGAGGCAAGGCTCGGCCCCAGGACGACAAGATCCGGGAAGTCCGGCGGCCCCATCGCCTCCCACAGTGGTCCCGCCGTGCCCGCATTGGATCTGGTTGAACCCGAAGCACCCCGTGCCCGCCCCGGACCCGCCGCCGCTGCCGCAGGACCGTCCGCAGGGCCGCAGGCCTGCTCCCATTGTGGCCTGCCCTGCGGCGGGTCCCCGCTGCGCGTCGGGACCCGGAGCTTCTGCTGCGCGGGGTGCCAGACGGTTTTCGGCCTCCTCAGCGATGGGGGTCTCGACGAATTCTACCGTCTCGGCGGCGCCCAAGGGGTGCGCGGTGGCGGGGCCGACGACCCGTCCCGCTTCGCCTTCCTCGACACCCCGGAGGTCCGGGCGGCGCTGGTGGACTATTCCGACGGCCAGCGCACCCGGGTGACCTTCCGCGTGCCGGCGATCCACTGTGTCGCCTGCGTCTGGCTGCTGGAGCATGTGTTCCGACTCCGGGAGGGCATCGGACAGTCCTCGGTCGAGTTTCTCCGCCGCGAGGTGTCGCTGACCTTCGACCCATCCCGCCTGCGCCTCAGCGAGGTCGCCGCCCTCCTGGCCGCGCTGGGGTACGAGCCGGAGCTGCGGGCCTCCGACCTCGGTGGTCCGAGACCGAGACCGGTCTCACGCCGCCTCTGGCTTCAGTTGGGGGTCGCCGGCTTCGCCTTCGGCAACACCATGCTCCTGAGCCTGGCGATGTACCTCGGCCTGGACAGCGTCAGCGGGCCGGCCTTCCGACAGCTGGCCGGCTGGATCAGCTTCCTGTTGTCCCTCCCCGTCGTGGCCTTCAGCGCGCTCGACTACTACCAGGCGGCCTGGCGCGGGCTTCGGCGGGGAGTGCCCGTGCTCGAGATCCCCATCGCCCTGGGCATCCTGGCCCTGATGGGGCAGAGCGTCTTCGAGGTGTTCTCCCGCCGGGGAGACGGCTACTTCGACTCGCTGGCCGGGCTGCTCTTCTTCCTGCTCTGCGGTCGGCTCTTCCAGCAGAAGACCCACGCGCGCCTGGTCTTCGACCGGGACTACACGGCGTTCTTCCCCCTGGCGGTCAGCCGGCGGGCGGGCCCCGGCGAGGAGCGGGTGGCCGTGGGCCGCCTGGCCGTCGGCGACCGGCTGGTGCTGCGCCACGGCGAGCTGGTGCCTGCCGACTCCCGGCTGGTCGAGGGCGAGGCCCGCATCGACTACGCCTTCGTCACGGGCGAATCGCAGCCGGAGACCTGCAGCCCGGGGGCCGTGCTCTTCGCGGGAGGCCGGCAGACCGGCGGTCGGATCGAGGTGGAGATCCTGAAGCCCGTATCGCAGGGGTACCTCACCTCGTTGTGGAACCAGGAGGCCTTCCGCAAGGACCGCAAGGCCGATCCCGTCGACCGGATCACCGAGGCCTACAGCCGCCGGTTCTCGCGGCTCCTGCTGCTCATCGCCACGGCCGCGGCGGCCGGGTGGTGGATGCTCGGCGACGGGTTCCGTGCCGTGCAGGCGCTGGTGGCGGTGCTCATCGTGGCCTGTCCCTGCGCGCTGGCGCTGGCCTCGCCGTTCACCCTCGGCACCGCCCAGCGGGTGCTCGGACGGATCGGGGTCTACCTGAAGAACCCGTTCGTCCTCGAGACGCTCGCCCGGGTCGACGCCGTGGTCCTCGACAAGACCGGCACCCTGACCCGTCCCGGGGCCGCCCCGGTGGCCTGGCAGGGGCGTGGGCTCGCGCCCTCGGAGACACGGGCGGTGGCGGCGCTCCTGGCCCAGTCCAGCCACCCGCTTTCGCGTCGGATCCGGGAGTCCCTCGGCACCGACGGCCCGGATGGCGTGGCTCCAGGCGCTGGCGTCGAGGCCTTCCGGGAGACGCCGGGGCGGGGGATTTCCGGCACCTTCGACGGGCTGCGGGTGCTGGTCGGATCGGTGGATCATCTCGCCGACGCCGGCGTGCCTCCTGTCGGGCGGGTGCCGTCTCCGGGGACCGCCCCGGGCCTGGAAGGGGAGGATGCTCCGGTTGGCACCTGCATCCACGTCGCCATCGAGGGCGTCCACCGCGGGACGTTCATCGCAGGCCAACCGTTGCGGCCGGGCATCCGGGCCCTTCTCGGGTCGCTCCGGGGTCGCTTCGACCTGGCCCTCCTGAGCGGCGACAACGACGCCGAGGCCGACCGGTTCCGCGCCCTGCTGGGCCCGGACGCGGTGCTGGTGTTCCGGCAGGATCCCGCCCGGAAGCTCGGGTTCGTCCGGAACTGGCAGGCCTCCCGGGGCCGGACCGTCCTGATGATGGGGGACGGCCTCAACGATGCCGGGGCCCTGCGTCAGGCCGACGTGGGCGTCGCCGTGGTCGAGGAGGCCGGGGCGTTCTCGCCGGCCAGCGACCTGATCCTCTCGGCCGACCGTGTCGCCGACCTGGAACGGATCCTGGCCTTCGCCCGCGACTCGGTCTCCTGGGTCCGCCGGGGGTTCCTCGTGTCGGCCCTCTACAACGTCGTCGGCATCGCCATCGCCGCCTCCGGCAGCCTCTCCCCGGTGGTCTGCGCGGTGCTCATGCCGTTGAGCTCCGTCACGGTCGTGGCCTTCTCGGTGGCGGGTGTGGAGTGGCTCGGGCGGCGGCGCTTCGGCCGGGGGTTCTCATGGCCGCCGGGTTCCTGGGGGCGTTCTTCTGGGCCGTCCGCTCCGGCCAGTACGAGGACACCTGCACGCCGGCCTTGAGGATCCTCACCGAGGACGCGCCGCCCATGCCCCGATCCGGCGCCGCCGCCCGGCCGGCTGCAAACGCCGTGGAGGTCCCGGCAAGCGGTGGCGAGCCCTCTCCCGGGGTGGTCCACAGGATCTCCGCCGCGACGCATCGCACGACCCCGCGGGGGGCGCTGATGCCGTCCGGCACGCCGGGCCGGGACGGCACTCTTTCTCCATGAACCAGGAAACATTCCGCTACGACAACCGGATCGTCCGGGCATTCGCCATCGCCACCGTGGTGTGGGGGTTGGTCGGCTTCCTCGCCGGCCTGCTGATCGCCTGCCAGCTCTTCCTGCCCGAGCTGAACCTCAACCTGCAGTACACGACCTTCGGCCGGTTGCGTCCGCTCCACACCAACGCGGTGATCTTCGCCTTCGTGGGCAACGGCCTCTTCATGGGGATCTACTACTCGCTGCAGCGGCTCTGCAAGGCCCGCCTCTTCAATGACGCGCTCGGGTGGTTCCACTTCTGGGGCTGGCAGGCGGTCCTTGTCGCCGCCGCCATCACGCTGCCGCTGGGCCTGACCACCAGCAAGGAGTACGCGGAGCTCGAGTGGCCCGTGGACATCGCCATCGCGGTGGTCTGGGTGGCCTTCACGGTCAACCTCATCGGCACGATCCTGAGGCGTCGCGAGAAGCACCTCTACGTCGCGATCTGGTTCTACATCGCCACGGCGGTGACCGTCGCCCTGCTGCACATCGGCAATTCGCTGGCCGTGCCGGCGGGGCTCTTCAAGAGCTACCCGATCTACGCCGGTGTCCAGGACGCCCTCGTCCAGTGGTGGTATGGGCACAACGCCGTGGCCTTCTTCCTGACCACGCCCTACCTGGGCCTGATGTATTACTTCCTGCCCAAGGCGGCGGAGCGGCCGGTGTTCTCGTACCGCCTGTCGATCCTCCATTTCTGGGGCCTGATCTTCATCTACATCTGGGCCGGACCGCACCACCTCCTCTACAGCGCGCTGCCCGACTGGGCCCAGTCCCTTGGCATGGTCTTCTCGGTCATGCTGGTGGCCCCCTCCTGGGGCGGCATGCTCAACGGGTTGCTGACGTTGCGCGGGGCCTGGGACCGCGTCCGCAGGGAACCGATGCTGAAGTTCATGGTGGTCGCCCTGACCGCCTACGGCATGGCCACGCTCGAGGGCCCGCTCCTGTCGATCAAGAGCGTCAACGCCCTGTCGCACTACACCGACTGGACGGTCGCCCACGTGCACACCGGCGCCCTCGGGTGGAACGGCTTCTTCACCTTCTCGATGCTGTACTGGCTCATCCCGAGGCTCTACCGCACGCCCCTGCACTCGAACCAGCTGGCCGACTGGCATTTCTGGGTCGCCCTGCTGGGCATGATGTTCTACGCGGTGCCGATGTACTGGAGCGGGGTCACCCAGGGCCTGATGTGGAAGCAGTTCACCGCCGACGGATTCCTCCAGTACCCGCAGTTCCTCGAGACCGTGCTGCAGCTCTTCCCGATGTACCGCCTGCGGGCCATCGGTGGCGCCCTCTACATCGTCGGGGCGTTCCTCATGGCCTACAACCTGTGGAAGACCGCCCGGGCGGGCTCCTTCGAGGCGGAGTCCGAGGTGGCCGTGGCGGTGACGGCCACGAGGGCCGGGGCCACCGGATCCTCCGAGGGCAAGACCCCCTGGGGCCATCGCTGGCTGGAGGCCCGCCCGCTCACCCTCACCGTCCTGGCGCTGCTGGCGGTGCTGGTCGGCGGTCTCGTCGAGATCGTGCCCATGTACCTGGTGAAGGAGAACGTCCCCACGATCGCGGGCGTCCGGCCCTACACCCCGCTGGAGGTGATGGGGCGGGACCTGTACATCCGTGAGGGCTGCGTGGGATGCCACTCCCAGATGATCCGCCCCTTCCGCTCGGAGACCGAGCGCTACGGCGAGTACTCCAAGGCCGGTGAGTTCGTCTTCGACCACCCGTTCCTGTGGGGGTCCAAGCGCACCGGTCCCGACCTGCACCGCATCGGCGGCAAGTACCCCGACGCCTGGCATTTCAACCACATGGACAACCCGCGCAGCACCTCCCCGGGCTCGATGATGCCCCGCTATCCCTGGCTGCTGGAGCAGAAGATCGACCTCGGTGCCGTCGCACCCAGGATCGCCGCCCTCCGCTCGGTGGGCGTTCCGTACCCGGCGGGCTACGAGGCCCAGGCCGTCGCCGATCTCCAGAAGCAGGCCTCGTCCATCGTCACCAGCCTGAAGACCGCCCGCATCGAAACGCCGCCGGAGCGCGAGATCATCGCCCTGATCGCCTACCTGCAGCGCCTGGGAACCGACATCAAGGCCTCCAACCCGGCCGGCCAGGCCGCCGCCTCCGTCCAGCCATGATCCGCAACGTCCTCACGCACACCGGGGGCATCGCCGTGTACGGCATCGTCTCGGTGTGCCTCTTCTTCGCGGTCTTCCTCGCGGCGGTGGCGTGGACCCTCGTCCAGCGGACCTCCCATGTCCGCCGCATGGGGGCGCTGCCCCTCGACGACGGGGAGACCCGCCCGTTTGCACCGTCCGCTTCCAAGAACCATGAACCAGGATCCTGAAGACCCACTGCTGTTGGACCACGAGGCCGACGGCATCCGAGAACTCGACAACAACCTGCCGCGCTGGTGGGTCTGGCTGTTCGTCCTCTGCACGGTCTTTGCCGTGGGATATCTCGTGCACTACCACGTGCTCAAGGCCGGTCCGCTCCAGGCGGCCGAATACCAGGCCGAGGCCGCCCGGGGCGACGCCCTCAAGAGCGCGGCCCTGGCGCGCTTCGAGTCCGACCTGTCCTCCCTGAAACCGCTGACCGAACCCGGGGTGCTCCAGCAGGGGCGCCAGGCCTTCGTGAACCTTTGCGCGCCCTGTCACCGCGAGGACGGCGGCGGCCTGGTGGGTCCCAACCTCTGCGATGAGGTCTGGATCCACGGGTCCAACTACGTGGACACGGTCAAGGTCATCCTCAACGGCGTCACCGAGAAGGGCATGCTCAGCTGGCGCGGCGTGCTGAAGCCGGCCGAGATCCAGGCCGTGGCCAGCCATATCCACACGCTGCGGGGCAGCAACCCACCCGATCCCAAGCCGCCGGAGGATCCGTCCCGGCCGGCGGTCCCGATGGACTTCGAATGACTTCCCCTCCGGGGATCCCGTCGTCGCCGATCCCCACCCGATGAACCCTTATCCCCAAGCCCCACAGAGGCCCGGCGGACCGGCCGGTGATGGACCCGACCCGCAGGCACCCGGCAACCTTCAGGCGGTGGACTGGCGCGACTTCCGCGACCACATCGCCACGGCCGACCGGGATGGCCGGCGGCGCTGGCTGTACCCCAAGGCGCCGTCGGGACCCTGGCACCGGCGCCGGGCGTGGTTTGCCGGGCTGCTCATCGTTCTCATGTTCGCCGGTCCCTGGATCCGCATCCAGGGCAACCCCCTGCTGCTGCTCAACGTGGTCGAGCGCCGCTTCTCCATCCTTGGACAGGTCTTCTGGCCCCACGACTCGGCGGTCTTCGCCGTGGCGATGCTCGTGTTCCTGTGCGGCATCCTCGTCTTCACGGTCGCCTTCGGCCGCCTCTGGTGCGGCTGGGCCTGCCCGCAGACGGTGATGATGGAGATGGTGTTCCGGAAGGTGGAGTTCCTCATCGACGGCGACCCGGCCGCGCAGCGGGCGCTGGCGGCCGCCCCATGGACCGCCGCGAAGATCGGCCGGCGGATGCTCAAGCACGGGGTGTTCTTCGGGCTTTCCCTCGTCGTCGGCAACACCCTGCTGGCCTACCTCATCGGCAGCGAGCAACTCCTGGCCATCCAGCTCGACGACCCCCGCAGGCACTGGGCGGGCCTCGCCGCCATGATGCTCTTCTCGCTGCTGTTCTATGCCATCTTCGCCCGGTTCCGCGAACAGGCCTGCACCTTCATCTGTCCCTACGGCCGCTTCCAGTCGGCGCTGCTCGACACGAATTCGCTGCTGGTCTCCTACGACCGCCGGCGGGGCGAGGGGCGCGCCCCGTGGCGCCGCGACCAGGACCACGAGGCCCGCCGGGCGTCCGGCCTCGGAGACTGCATCGACTGCCGCCAGTGCGTGGCGGTGTGTCCGACCGGCATCGACATCCGGGACGGCACCCAGATGGAATGCATCCACTGCACGGCCTGCATCGATGCCTGCGACGCCGTGATGAACAAGGTGGGCCGGCCCGCCGGGCTGGTCCGATTCGCCTCCCAGGACCATCTCGAGCGTGGCGAACCCCAGCGCTTCACCCGGCGCATGGCCATGTACTCCGCGTTGCTCGCGGCGCTGGTCGGGGTGTTCCTGTGGCTCGTGCTCTCGCGCTCCCCGGTCGAGACGACGTTCCTGCGGGTCTCGGGCTCGCTGCACCAGACCCTTCCGGACGGAAGGATCCGGAACCTGTTCTCCGTGAAGATGATCAACAAGTCGCATCGCCCGCTGCCCGTCGAGGTCCGGCTGGAGCATCCGCCCGGCTCCGTGCGTCTCCTGGGGGCGACGAACCCGGTGGTGCCCGTCGGCCAGTACCTGCAGGCCTCGGCCCTGGTCGATCTCGATCCGGACCGGTTGACCGGATCGACCACCGGGCTGGAGCTGGGAATCTACTCCGGGGGGCGACTCCTGGAGCGGGTCTCGACGCAGTTTTCCGGTCCACGCCCACGCCCTGCCACCCCCTCCCCATGAACACCCTGTCCCCGCGGATCGAGCCCTGGCCTGTCGGCATCGCCGCCTTCTTCGCCGTCGTCATCGGCCTGCTGGTCTCCTGGGCCGTCGTCGCCCAGCGGAACCGGGAGGAGCTGGTGAGCGCCGACTACTATGAGCAGGAACTGGCCTACCAGGGCCACATCGACCGACTGCGGCGCTCGGCCGGGGCCGGCGTGTCCATCACCCACCTCCCCGGCCGTCAGGGCGGAGTCCTCCGCATCGCCTGGCCGGCGGCCTCCCGGCCGGTGGGCGTCGAGGGCGAGGTGGGGTTGTACCGCCCATCGGAGGCGTCGCTCGACCGCCGCATCCCGCTCCGGGTGGGGGCCGACGGGGTGCAGACCCTCGACGCCTCCGGCCTCAAGCCCGGGCTCTGGAGGGTCCGCGTCCGATGGGGTCCGGAGGCATCCGGCTTTTTCGCCGAGGCGGCGGTGGTGATCCCGCCGCCCGTGCGCTGATCCGTCCGCGTCGAACCGGCCGGCCATGGAATACCTTTCCGCCTTCGTCCTCGGGCTCGGAGGCAGTCTGCACTGCGCCGGCATGTGCGGCCCGCTGATGGTCGCCCTCCTGCCCGGCGGGCGGGGCGGGGCCGCCTACCATGGAGGAAGGATCCTCACCTACGTGCTCCTCGGTCTGGTGCTCGGCCTCGTGGGCCATGGGCTCCACCTTGCCGGCTGGCAACGGGGCCTCTCGCTCGTCGCCGGCGTCCTGTTGCTGACCGGCGGCTTCCTGGCCTCGCGCCTCGCGTTGGATGCCTGGCTGGTCCGGTCGGTCGGGTGGGTCAAGAGGCTGTTCGGCCTGGGGCTCGGACGCCGGGGAGTCCCGTCGATGGTGCTCCTGGGCATGGCCAACGGGTTCCTTCCCTGTGGGTTGGTGTATGCGGCCGGGCTTTCGGCGGCGGCCTCGGGCAGCGCGCTGTCGGGGGCCGGTGCGATGGCCCTCTTCGGCCTCGGCACCCTGCCGGTGCTGCTGGCCTTCGATCGCCTCGGTCGGCACCTCCCTGCGGCGGTCCGAGGTCGCCTGCAGGCGGCGGTCCCCTGGATTGTCGCCGGGGTGGGCACCCTGCTGGTGCTCCGGGGCCTGGGCCTTGGGATCCCCTACCTGAGTCCCTCGACCGCGGGTGCCTGCCCGCGCTGCGATCCTTGAGGGCTCCGTGGGCGTTCGCGGTCGTTGATCCCGGCCCGGGAACGTGCCGCTCGCTCCCGTGCCCGGCGCCCAAATCCAATTGGACCGGGGTGCGGAACAAAGGCATCGTGAGGGGCAATCGTGAAGGTTCCCGCTGTCTCCCTCCGCCGGGTCCCCGCCTGGCTGCGTCGCCTTGCCGTCGTGTGGGCGGCGTCGGTCCTGGCCGTCGGCCCAGGTTGGGCCGCCGCGCCGCAGCCGACCGACCGCCGCGATCACTGGGCTTGGAAGCCGCCGGTCCGCCCGGCGCTCCCCGTCGTCCGCCAGGCCGGCTGGGTCCGGACCCCGATCGACCGGTTCGTCCTCGCCCGCCTCGAGGCCGAGGGGCTCAAGCCCTCGCCCGAGGCCGACCGGATCACCCTGCTGCGCCGGCTCCACCTCGACCTCACCGGGTTGCCGCCCTCGCCGGCCGAGGTCGACCGGTTCCTGGCAGACCGTTCGCCGGGTGCCTGGGACCGAACCGTGTCGGCCCTTCTGGCCTCGCCGCATCACGGGGAGCGCTGGGGGCGTCATTGGCTGGATGCGGCCCGCTATGCCGACTCCGACGGCTTCGAGAAGGACAAGCCGCGCTTCGTGTGGGCCTACCGCGACTGGGTGGTCGATGCGTTGAATCGCGACCTGCCCTACGACCGGTTCCTGGTCGAGCAGATCGCCGGCGACCTCCTGCCCGGGGCGACCGAGGCCCAGCGGGTGGCCACCGGGTTCCTGCGCAACGCGATGCTCAACGAGGAGGGGGGCGCCGACCCGGAGCAGTTCCGCATCGACGGCCTCATCGACCGGATGGACTGCATCGGCAAGTCGGTGCTGGGCATCACCATCCAGTGCGCCCAGTGCCATGACCACAAGTTCGATCCGGTGTCCCAGGAGGAGTACTACCGGCTCTTCGCCTTCCTGAACAACGACCACGAGTCCTCGATGGTGGCCTACAGCCCCTCCGAGCAGCGGCAACGCGACCAGGTGGCCCGGCGGATCCGCGAGGAGGAGGAGCGCCTGCGCCACACGACGCCCGACTGGGTCGAGCGGATGGCCGCCTGGGAGGCCGGCGTCCGCGACGACCAGCCCGCGTGGACGGTCGTGCGCAGCGAGCACACCGGGGACAACGGCGAGCGGTTCTACCAGTACGAGGACGGTTCGATCCGCGCGGCCAGCTATGCGCCGACCCAGTGGGCTGCGCATTTCCGGGGCACCAACGACCTGCCGTCCATCGCCGCCTTCCGTCTGGAGCAGCTCACCGATCCCAATCTCCCGTGCCAGGGTCCCGGGCGCTCCATCCGGGGCATGGCCGCCCTGAGCGAGTTCCGGGTCACGGCCATCGACCGCGCCGATCCCACGAACCGGATCGAGGTGAAGTTCGTCCGGGCCACCGCCGATTTCTCCAACCCGGAGAAGCCCCTCGAGGCGGAGTTCGACGACCGCTCTGGCAAGACGCGCACCTACGGGCCGGTGGCCCACGCCATCGACGGCAAGATGGAGACGGCGTGGGGCATCGACGCGGGGCCCGGCCGACGGAACCAATCCCGCAAGGCGGTCTTCGTGGCCGAGAAGCCGGTGACCTTCCCCAAGGGCGCCATCCTCGAGTTCGAACTCCACCAGGAGCACGGCGGCTGGAACTCCGACGACCTGCAGACCCACAACCTCGGAAGGTTCCGGATCTCGGTCACCTCCGCCACCAACCCGGTGGCCGACCCGCTGCCGGCGGCGGTCCGCGAGATCGTGACGAAGATCCCGGCCGAGCGGCGGACGCCTGCGCAGACGGCGGCCGTCTTCTCGTTCTGGCGCACGACCCGGCCGGAGTTCGCCGAGGCCAACGCCCGGATCGAGGCGCTCTGGCGCCAGTGGCCCGAGGGGTCGCCGGCCCTCGTCTTCACCGCGCGCCGGGGCGAGGGCCCTGGTGACGCGCGCATGGCAACCCGGCTCTTCCGTCGCGGCGATTGGCTCAAGCCCGACCGGGAGGTGACCCATGGCACCCCGGCCTTCCTCCACCGGCTGCCCCCGGGCGCCGACGACTCGCGGCTGACCCTCGCCCGCTGGCTCACGGATCAGTACTTCGGCACCGGTCTGGTGGAGACCGTCGAAGACCTGGGCACGCAGGCCCCGCCGGCATCCCATCGCGAGCTGCTCGACTGGCTGGCCGTCGAGTTCATGCAGCCCTCGACCCCGGGCGCGGCTCCATGGTCGCTCAAGCACCTGCACCGCCTCATCGTCTCCTCGGCGGCCTACCGGCAGTCCAGCCGCGTCGGCCCCGGCCTGCTGGAGCGTGATCCCGGCAACCGGTTGCTGGCCCGGGGCCCCCGGTTCCGCGTCGAGGCCGAGATCGTCCGGGACATCGCCTTGTCGGTGTCCGGCCTGCTCAACCCCGCCCTGGGCGGCCGTGCGGTGTACCCGCCGGCGCCGGAGTTCCTGTTCCGGCCGCCGGCCAGCTACGGTCCCAAGACGTGGGTGGAGGAGACGGGTGTGGACCGCTACCGCCGCTCGCTCTACACCTTCCGCTTCCGCAGCATCCCCAATCCCGTGCTGCAGGCCTTTGACGCGCCGAACGGAGACTTCTCCTGCGTGCGGCGCCTGCGTTCCAACACGCCGCTCCAGGCGTTGACCTCGCTCAACGAGCCCCAGTTCGTGGAGGCAGCCCGCGCACTGGCCCGCAAGGCGGTCCTCGAGGGCGGCAGGACCGACGACGAGCGCATCACGTACGCCTTCCGGCGGGTCCTGAGCCGCCCGCCCGCCGCGGCCGAGCTGAGGGTCCTGCGGCGGCTCCTCGAGCAGCAGCGCGGCCGCATCGCCGAGGGCTGGCTCAGTGCGCCGGAACTGGCAGGCAGCCCCTCCGGCGAGTGGGCGGACCTCCCCGCCGGTGTCACCCCATCGACCCTCGCGGCGCACCTTGCCGTGGCCCGCGCCCTCCTGAACCTGGACGAGACCCTCACCAAGGATTGACCGCATGAACCGGATTCCCCTCCTCCAGCAGGCGATCGCCGAGCAGCGCTCGCACCTCACCCGCCGTTGGTTCTTCCGCGACTGTGGCGTCGGCCTCGGGATGGCGGCCCTGCACGCGCTCCTGTCCGATTCGGCCCGGGCGGCGTCTGCGCGGCCCGGTGTGGCGGCAGCCCGTCCCATGGCCGCGCGGCCGTCCCCGTTGCCGGCCAAGGCCAAGCGGGTCATCTATCTCTTCCAGGCCGGGGCGCCCAGCCACCTGGAGCTCTTCGACCACAAACCCGAGCTGGCCAAGTGGAGCGGCAAGCTGCCCCCGGCCGAGCTGCTCAAGGGATACCGGGCCGCCTTCATCGGTCCCGGGGCCAAGCTGCTGGGGCCCAAGTTCCAGTTCGCCCGCCACGGGCAGTCGGGCCAGGAGATCTCGGAGCTCATGCCCCACCTGGCCCGGGTCGCGGACGACATCGCCATCGTGAAGTCGATGCACACCGACGCCTTCAACCACGCGCCGGCGCAGATCTTCATGAACACCGGTTCCCAGCAGTTCGGGCGGCCGAGCCTCGGGGCCTGGACCACCTACGGCCTGGGCAGCGAGGGCAGCGACCTGCCGGCCTATGTCGTCTTCTCGACGGGCAGCAAGGGCACCAGCGGCGGGGCCTCCAACTGGGGAGCGGGTTTCCTGCCGAGCGTCCACAACGGCGTGCTGTTCCGCAGCGGGGGAGACCCGGTGCTCTACCTGTCGAATCCCGGCGGGGTCGACCGCACGGCCCAGCGCCAGACCCTCGATGCGATCCAGGAACTCAACCGCCAGCGGTTGGGCCGGGTGGGCGATCCCGAGATCGCCACCCGCATCGAGTCCTTCGAGATGGCCTACCGGATGCAGGCCAGCGCGCCCGAGCTGATGGACATCCGCCGGGAGCCGCAGCACGTCCTCGACCTGTATGGGGCAACCCCCGGCAGGACCACCTACGCCACGGCCTGCCTGCTGGCCCGGCGCCTGGTGGAGCGCGGCACCCGGTTCGTGCAGATCTTTCATGAAGCCTGGGACCAGCACGGCAACCTGGCCGGCGACCTGAAGCGCAACTGCGCCGACACCGACCGGGCCAACGCGGCCCTGATCCAGGACCTCAAGGCCCGGGGCCTGCTGGACGACACCCTGGTGATCTGGGGCGGCGAGTTCGGGCGGACCCCCATGGTGCAGGGCGGCGATGACGGCCGCGACCACCACCCCAACTGCTTCTCCATGTGGATGGCCGGCGGCGGCGTCCGCCCGGGCATCACCCTGGGCCAGTCCGACGACTTCGGCTTCAACGCCACGGTGGACAAGGTCCATGTCCATGACCTCCACGCCACGATCCTCCACCTGCTGGGTTTCGACCACGAGAAGCTCACCCACCGTTTCCAGGGTCGCGATTTCCGCCTGACCGACGTCTTCGGCGAGGTGGTCCGCAAGCTCGTCGCCTGAGGTCCCGGGGCTCAGGGAGGGGGCGGCCCGCGCAGGTGGGCGACCGTCGGGCCGGTCGTGAAAATGTCGCTGGCGCGGGCCGCGGGGATGGGATAGACCGTCGCCATTCCTTGGAAAGACGTCCCGCCAACCGTGCCATGAAGCCCCTCCCGCGGCAGAGCGCCTTCACGCTCATCGAACTCCTGGTGGTCATCGCCATCATCGCCATCCTGGCGGGCATGCTCCTGCCGGCGCTGGCCAAGGCCAAGGTCAAGGCCAACGCCACCCGGTGCGTCAGCAACCAGAAGCAGCAGTACCTCGGGTACGCCATGTACTCGGCCGACAACCAGGACCTCATGCCGGCGCATGGCGACTGGGGCACGGTGGGTGGCGAGATCTGGTCCTCCACGCCCGGGGTGCCACTGCGCTCGGCCCAAGGCAGGGCCAAGGTGAACATCGTGCACGACACCCGGGCCTGGGAGACCAACCGCCCGCTCAACGCCTACGTCCCCGCGCCCGAGGCCTTCCGTTGCCCGTCGGACAAAGGCGACAGCTACTGGGCCGCCGAGTCGAAGAAGGGGTGCTACATGGCCTGGGGCAACAGCTACCTGGTGATGTGGGCCGTCGACTGGTTCGGCGTGAAGCACATCACCGGCAACCTCGCGTCGCCCACCGTCGCGGGAGACTCCAAGCCCATCAAGAACTCCGAGATCGCCCTGGCCCCGGCCACCAAGATCCTGCAGGGCGACTGGCCCTGGCATGGCAGCCGCGACTCCGGCGATGGGCAGGTGAGCGGAGCGACCCGGGACCGGAGCCTCTGGCACAACAACCGCGGCCAGCGGGGCTGGAACATGGCCTACGGCGACGGTCATGTGGCCTTGTTCCGCTTCCCGAAGGACTACGACCCCTCGGACATGAGCCAGAAGGTGGACGTCAACGGTCCCTGGTGGTGAATCCCGCCGTGGTCGTCGGTCCGGCCCGGGGCAAAAAACCAGTTCCCAGCCGGTGCCGGCTTTCCTAGTGTCCACTCCCTGCCAGCCTGCAAGGGCCGGCAGGAACCCACCCATAGAATTATGCCACTGACCCACACGCGCGACCTGTTCTCGAAGGCCCTGAAGGGCAAGTACGCCCTCGGCGCCTTCAACGTGAACAACATGGAGCTGCTCCAGGCCATCATCGAGGCCTGCGAGGAAGAGAAGGCCCCGGTGATGCTGCAGATCTCCAAGGGAGCCCGCGACTACGCCCATCCGGTGTATCTGAAGGGCCTGATCGACTCCGCGGTCAAGCTGTCGACCATCCCCATCGCCGTCCACCTCGACCACGGCGACAGCTTCGAGCTGTGCAAGCAGTGCATCGACGAGGGTTTCACCAGCGTGATGATCGACGCCTCGCATGATCCCTTCGAGAAGAACGTCGAAATCTGCGCCAAGGTCGTCGAGTACGCCCACAAGCACAACTGCGTGGTCGAGGGCGAGCTCGGCATGCTCGTCGGTGCCCAGCACGACGACGGCGAGGAGGGCGGCAGCTATTCCAAGGGCGGGGCCTACACCCACCCCGAGGAGGCCGTGCAGTTCGTCAAGCAGTCCGGCGTCGACTCCCTGGCCGTCGCCATCGGCAACAGCCACGGTGCCTACAAGTTCAAGGGTGAGCAGCACCTCGACCTCGAGCGCCTCAAGGCCATCAAGAAGGCCTTGCTCGACGCCGGCATGGGTGACTACCCGCTGGTGCTGCACGGAGCCTCCTCGGTGCCCAAGGAGCTGGCCCAGAAGATCAACAAGTACGGCGGCGACCTCGGCGAGGAGACCGCCGGCGTGCCCGAGGCCGACATCGAGGTGGCCCGTCGCGTGGGTTGCACCAAGGTCAACATCGACACCGACCTGCGCCTGGCCATGACGGCGGCGATCCGCGAGGTGCTCGTGTCCAAGCCCAAGGAGTTCGATCCCCGCAAATACCTCGGACCGGCCCGCAAGGCGGTCAAGGAACTGGTGCGCCACAAGCTGCGCAACGTGCTGTGCTGCGCCGGCCACGCCTTCGACTGAGAATCCTTCGGACCCGCGGCCAAGGTGCCCGCGGTCCAGCGAGGCGGTCCCGAGCCGGCCTCTTCTCGGGCTTCCAGCGGCCCTCCGGACGATCCGTCCGGAGGGCCGTTCGTCTTCCCAAGGTCCCGCCCGGGGGGCCGGGGCGCGGTTGCCGGGCCTGTCACGGCCGCAGCGATTCGAGGAAGGCGACCAGATCGCTGAGTTCCTGGAGGGTCAGCGTCTCGTTGTAGTCTCCCATCCTCGACTGTTTGCCGTTGGCCACCAGATCGCGCTGGAATCCGGGCTCGATCCGGTGCGACGGGTTGATGATGGAGTTGACCAACTCGATGCGGCTGGGCTTGCGCTGCTCGCCCCCGAGCACCACCGGCACGGCCGGCTGCGCGTAGGGCGCCTCGAATTCCTTCTCGTAGCCCTTCACCACGTGGCAGCCATGGCACCACATCCGGTTGAATGCCGCCCGGCCCCGGTCGGACTTGCCCTCCGGCAGGCGCAGCGTCCAGGTGGAGCCGCTGTCCGGTGCCAGGATGGTCGGCCGGGTGCCGGGTTCCCGGAGCTGGTCGGCGGACCAGGCGGGCCCTCCCGCCGCATCCCGGAGCACCAGCGACCGTTCGCCGACGCTGATGGCCCGGGCCATGACCACCGAGGCTCCTCCCATCGGGATCCTCGAGCCTTCCACGGCGACCGGGTCGCGCGGCTGCAGCTGCAATTCCTGCCGTTCCAGGAACCAGCGGGGCCCGAGGTGCACGACGACCTTGTCCGCACCCGACTGGACGATGGCCTGGAGGCCCGGTGACGCGCCGCCCCCCGGCCGGAACGACTCGATCCGGACGACCCACCCCCGGAAGGTGACCAGCGAGTTGGTGTCGAACTGCCGGACATAGGGCGAGGTGGCCGTCCAGCCGCCCGTGCCCGGCCAGCGGAATCGGTCCTGGGCCAGGCTGGCCAAGGATGTCGCCGCCAGGGCGAGGAACAGGGCGAGGGCGCGGCGCGGGCGGAGCAGGGGATGGTGGGATGGGAGGCGGGGGGTCTTCATGGTGGGGTCGGTTCCGGGCCCGTCGGGCCCTGGGCGACGGGTAGTTCGCGGAGAACCGGCAGCCACACCCCCCTTGCCGTTCGTGCACCTCCCGTTGCCGTCCGGGGCAGGGAAATCCCCAGTGGACCGCCGTCCCCCGGGCCCCAGAAAAACCTCCTTCGCGCGGCTCCCGGGTTCCGGCATCGTCACGGGGCCATGTCGCTCCAGGAACACCGCCAGGCCATCGACGCGTTGGACTCCGAGATCGTGCGCCTGCTCAACGAGCGCACCCGCCATGTGCTGGAGATCGGGGCCATCAAGACCCGTCAGGGCCAGGAGATCTACGCACCGCACCGCGAGCGGGCCGTCTTCCAGAAGGTCTTCCGCAAGAACCAGGGCCCGATCACCAACGACGGCCTGCGCGCCATCTACCGGGAGATCATGTCCTGCGCGCTGTCGCTCGAGCGCAGCCTGACCATCGCGTATCTCGGGCCCGAGGCGACCTTCACCCACCAGGCCGCCCTGCGGCGCTTCGGCGCCTCGCTGGCCTACGCGCCCCAGCGGACCATCTCCGACGTCTTCAACGAGGTGTCGCGCCACCAGGCCGACTACGGCGTGGTGCCGGTGGAGAACTCCACCGAGGGCGTGGTCACCCACACCCTCGACATGTTCGTGGACAGCGACCTGAAGATCGTCTCGCAGATCGTCCTCAAGATCTCCCACTGCCTGGCCGCCAAGGGGCGCCGCGAGGACATCCGCAAGCTCTACGTCCACCCGCAGACGCTGGCCCAGTGCCGCGGGTGGATCCAGCGCCACCTGCCGCAGGCCGAACTGGTCGAGACCAGCTCCAACGCCCGCTCGGCGGAGCTGGCCGCCAAGGAGAAGCACGCGGCGGCGATCACCGGCGAGCTGGCCGGGGAACGCTACAAGGTTCCCGTCCTCGAGCGCGACATCCAGGACAACTCCGCCAACGCGACACGCTTCCTGGTCCTCGGCCGCCAGTGCGGTCCCAGCTCGGGCGCCGACCGCACCAGCCTGATGTTCAGCCTGCGCGACGAGGCCGGCGCCTTGCATCGGGCCCTGGCGCCCTTCCGGCGCTTCCGCATCAACATGACCAAGATCGAGTCGCGCCCGTCGAAGCGGAAGGCCTGGGAGTACTTCTTCTTCGCCGACATCGACGGCCACGCCGAGGACGCCAAGGTCGCCAAGGCCATCGAGATGCTGGGCCACCACTGCAGCTTCGTGAAGATCCTCGGGTCCTACCCGAATGGCGAATAGAGCCTCCCGGGCCAAGTCCGTCCTTTTGTCGGGGACCCGATCCGTGGCAATTCGACGGGGTGGAAACGTTGCCCAACGGAATGCCGGTGGCCGGACAGCGGCTGCGGCTGGAGATCACCGACCTCGCCTTCGGCGGCGAGGGGGTGGCCCGGGTCGACGACTTCGTCGTCTTCATCCCCTTCACCGCGCCAGGCGACGTCGTCGAGGCCAAGCTCACCGAGGTGAAGAAGAGCTTCGGGCGCGCCGAGCTGGTGAGGTTGCTCAAGCCCTCGCCGGAGCGGGTGGAGCCGAAGTGCCCCTACTTCGGCGAATGCGGCGGCTGCCAGTACCAGCACCTCGACTACGCCGCGCAGCTCCGCTGGAAGCACCGGCAGATCGGCGAGCTGTTCCGGCGGGTCGGCGGCTTCGATCCCGCGGTGGTCCAGCCGGTGATCCCCTGCCCGAACCCGTACCACTACCGCAACCGCATCCTCGTCCGCAGCCAATGGAACAAGCCGGCACGGAAGCTGAACCTCGGGTTCATGCGCACCGACTGCGGCCTGGTCTGCGACATTGAATCGTGCGCCATCGCCGAGCCGGCGCTCAACGAGGCCATCACGCAGTGGCGGCGCAACCCGCCGCCCAAGGGCGGCATCAAGACGGTGCTCCGCCTCGAGGCCCCCGGCTGGGAGGTGCCGGAGCATTCCTTCTTCCAGAACAACTTCCTGCTGCTGCCCGAGCTGGTGCGGGCGGTGAAGGAGCGACTGCGCAGCCACGGGGCCCGGCACCTGGTCGACGCCTACTGCGGGGTGGGCTTCTTCAGCCTCGAGGTCGCCGATGCGGTGGAGAGTTTCGTGGGCGTCGAACTGGATGTGCCCGCCATCCGGGCGGCCCGCCGGAACCAGGAGTCCCGGGGCATCCGGAACGGCTCCTATGTGGCCGGGGACACCGACCAGGTGCTCCCGAGCCTGATGAGCCGTTGGGATCCGGCCCGCACGGCCGTGCTGCTGGATCCACCCCGCGTGGGGTGCCGGCCGCCCAGCCTGGAGGTGCTCCGCCGGACGGGACCGGGCCAGATCCTCTACGTCTCCTGCCATCCGGCCACGTTGGCCCGTGACCTGAAGATCCTCTGCGCCGACGGGCGCTATCGGCTGGAGACCGTGCTGCCGCTCGACATGTTCCCCCAGACCCAGCATGTGGAGTGCGTGGCCGACCTGCGCCTGGCGGGTCCGCTTCCAGAGCCCGTGGCGTCGGGGGAACCCGACCGCGGCCAAACGGTCCTGTCCCCGGCCCCGGCGATCGGCTAGAGCTTGCCCCGATGAGTGCCAAGACCGTGGATGATTTCCTCGACCGCGTGCGTCAGAGCGCCGGCGACGGCACCCTGGTCCGGTTGAACCTCGGGGCGTCGATCCAGCCCGACGGCATCCGCAACGTCTTCATCCGCCCGGTGCGCCTGAAGGATTCCGCGCTGCTGTCCTTCGTGTACCGGCATCCGACGCGGGACGTGACCAAGAACTTCCCGCCCGACGAGGCCCTCGACCTGCTGCGTGACCTGCTGGGCCGCCAGTTCCTCAACGCCTTCCTGTCGACCACCGCCGGCACGGCGCAACTGACCTTCCGCAAGGGCCGCCCGACCCGGATGGTCCTGGGCAAGGCCGAGGTGGCGGAGGCTCCCGACCTGGCCCACGACCGGGCCAAGGAGCGGCCGGTGCCCGGCACGTCGGCCTGGCTGCGCGAGCTGGGGGTCACCGCGGCCGACGGCTCGGTCAAGGCGGGCATGGAATCCAAGTTCCGGCAGATCAACCGGTTCGTCGAGGTGCTCCAACCGTTGCTGGTGGCTGCCCGGCTCGACCCCTCCGAGCCCCTGCACCTGGTGGACATGGGGTGCGGCAAGGCCTACCTGACCTTTGCGGCCTACGAGCACCTCTCCAAGACCCGCACCGGGGCGGTCACGGCCACCGGGGTCGAGGTGCGGCCCGGCCTGGTCGAGCAGGGGAGGGTGGTGGCCGGTCGATGCGGTTTCGCCCAACTCAAGTTCGAGGCGGGGGACATCGCCTCAAGCCGCCTGGACTCGGCTTCGGTGGTGATGGCCTTGCACGCGTGCGATACCGCGACCGACGAGGCGTTGGCCAAGGGGGTCCAGTCGGGTGCCCCGCTGATCCTGGTCTCTCCCTGCTGCCACCGGGAGGTGCGTCCGCAGTTGACGGTGCCAGAGCCCCTGGCCGGTCCGCTGCGGCACGGCATCTTCCGCGAGCGGCACGCCGAGTTCGCCACCGATGCGTTGCGCGCCCTGCTGCTGGAATGGGCCGGGTATGAGACGCGGGTCTTCGAGTTCATCTCCACCGAGCACACCGGCAAGAACCTGATGATTGCGGCCATCCGCCGAAAAACCCCGGGCGACACCGAGGCGCGTGCGCGGGCCGTCGCCGAGTTCGCCCGGTTCCACGGCATCGTCCGGCAGCGCCTGGCCGAGCGGTTGGGCTTCGACCTGATGCACGCCGCGGCGCCTGCCCAGGGACAGGTCCCGGTCCAGACCCCGGCCGCGGTCCAAGATCCGATTCCGAACCCGACGGTGCCATGACCTGGGACGAGGTGGATTGGGCGTCGCTCGAACGGTTGAGGGCCCTGTTCCTGCGCTCCGAGCCGGTGCGGGAGCCCTACTGGCGCAACCTCTCGGATCTCGCCAGCTACGACTTCACCTACGCCCAGCGCATCGCCTGGAAGTGGGGCGCGGCCCTCTCTGAACTCCAGCGCCTGGGCTGGTCACCTCCGCCCGGACCCCTGCTCGACTGGGGTTGCGGCAGCGGCGTGGCCTCGCGGTGCGTGGTGGACGCCTTCGGTCCGGAGGCCTTTCCGGAGGTCCGCCTGCATGACCGCTCGGCCTTGGCCATGCAATTCGCCTCGAGGCGGGCCCGGGATCGGTTCCCGGGTCTCCGGGCCGAACCCGATCCGTTGGGGCAGGGACCCTGCACCACGCTGGTGATCAGCCATGTGCTCAACGAGTTGCACCGCGACGACCTCCCCCGCCTCCTGGAGTCGGTGCGGTCGGCCCACTGTGTGTTGTGGCTCGAGCCCGGCACGCATGCCTGCAGTCGTGGCCTCATCACCCTTCGCGAGCAGTTGCGCTCGGAGTTCCACCTCGTCGCCCCATGCCCGCACCGCCAGGCCTGCGGGCTGCAGGTGGCCGACAGGGAATCCGACTGGTGCCACTTCTTCGCCAAGGCCCCGACCGAGGCCTTCACCGACGGGGAGTGGGTGCAATTCGGACGGCGCGCCGGCATCGACCTGCGCAGCCTGCCCTACAGCTGGCTCGTGCTCGATCGCCGTCCGGTGGCTGAATGGTCGCCCGACCGAGCCCGGGTCGTGGGATTGCCGCAGTCCTTCAAGCCCTACACCCGGCTCGACGCCTGCCACTCCGGTGGCCCTGACGGCGCGGCCGCCGTGGATCGCCTCGAGATCGCCAAGCGGGCCGACCCGGGGTTGCATCGACGCCTCCGGGAATCCCCGCCACCCCCGGAGATTCCGCGGCCGCGCTGAGCGGTCAGACTCCGTGCCGAAGAGCCGTGTGGAAATCCCCGGCCGGGGATGGTTGACTCGCCCGGCCAATCCTTCCGACGCCATGCCCAACCCCGCTCCGACACCTTCCCAGAAACCCCACGCCTGGAGATTCTTCCGCGCTGGCGGGTTCGACCAGGTCAAGCTCGAGACGGGAGCCGACCTCCTGAGCCTCGACCAGCTGGACCAGAAGCTCTGGGTCGCGCTGGCCTGCCCCACGGCTGGTATCGAGTTTGATCCCAAGACCGCCGCGCTCATCGACATCGATGGGGACGGCCGCATCCGGGCCGCCGAGCTCATCGCGGCCATCCGATGGGCGGGCTCGCTGCTCAAGAATCCGGACGACCTGGTGGCGGGGCGCGACGGGGTCGCCCTGGATGCCATCAACGACGCCCTGCCGGAGGGTCGGCAGATCCTGGGCTCGGCGAGGGTCATCCTCCGGCAACTCGGGCGGGCCGACGCTCAGGTGATCACCGTGGCCGACGCGGAGGCGGCCACCAGGAGTTTCGCCAACACGGTCTTCAATGGCGACGGGATCATCATCCCCGAGTCGGCCGACGACCCGGGAGTCCGGAAGGTGATCGGCGATGCGATCGCGACGGTGGGGGCGGTCTCCGACCGCAGTGGCAAGCCCGGCATCGACGCGGCGAAGCTCGCCGAGTTCTTCACCGAACTCTCCCGCTTCGAGGCCTGGGTGGCAGCCTCCGAGGCCGACGCGGCGAGGATCCTGCCGCTGGGTCCGGCGACGGCCGGGGCCTTGGCCGCCCTCCGGGCGGTCCAGGGCAAGATCGACGACTACTTCGGGCGCTGCCGGTTGGCGGCCTTCGAGGGACGTCTGGCCCCGCTGCTCAACCGTACGGAGGAAGACTACAAGGGCCTCCTGGCCAAGGACCTGAGCCTGACCGCCCAGGAGGTTGCCGGCTTTCCCCTGTCCCGGATCGTGCCCGGCCAGCCGTTGGACCTGCTCTCCGGGCTCAACCCGGCCCACGCCGCGGCCGTCGCCGCATTCCGAGACGCGGCGGTCGTGCCTCTCCTGGGTTCCCGGACGGTGCTGACGGAGGAGGACTGGGCGCGTCTCCAGGACCGGTTGGCTCCGAACGCGGCCTGGATGGCGTCCAAGCCGGCCTCCCGGGTCGAGTCGCTGGGCATCGCCCGTGTCCGCGAGATCCTGGGCGGCGATGCCCGGTCCGGGATCGAGGCCCTCATCGCCCGTGACCGCGAACTGGAGCCGGAGGCGACCGGCGTGGCCGGGGTCGAGAAGCTCGTGCGCCTCCACCGCGACCTGATCCTCCTGGCCAACAATTTCGTCAATTTCCGGGACCTCTACGACGGCGGGTCGCCGGCGATCTTCCAGTCGGGCACGCTCTACCTCGACCAGCGGTCCTGCAACCTCTGCATCACGGTGGTCGATCCGGCCAAGCATGCGGTCATGGCCAGCCTGGCGGGGGCCTACCTGGCCTATGTCGACTGTGTGCGGAAGGCGACCGGCCAGAAACTGACGGTGGTGGCCATCTTCTCGCAGGGCGACGACGAGAACCTGATGGTGGGCCGCAACGGCGTCTTCTACGACCGCAAGGGGCTCGATTACGACGCCACCATCACCAAGATCGTGGCCAACCCCATCAGCCTCCGGCAGGCCTTCTGGCTGCCCTACAAGCGCTTCGTGCGCTGGGTGGAGGAGCAAATCGCCAAGCGCGCGGCAGAGGCCGATGCCGCCGCCAGCCAGAAGCTCACGGCGGCCGCCACCTCCGCGGCGGGCAAGGCGGCGACTCCCGGAGCCGCGGCGCCCCCTCCGAAGGTCGATGTGGGCACGGTCGCCGCCCTGGGCGTGGCCTTCGGGGCCATCGGCGGCTTCTTCACCGCGGTGGCCACGCTGGGCAAGGACCTCTGGGCCCAAGGAGCCTTCGCCATGGTCGGCGCCATCGTGGGGGTCATGGCGCTGATCTCGGGACCGTCGCTGGTGATGACCTACATCAAGCTGCGCAAGCGCAACCTCGGGCCCATCCTCGATGCCAACGGCTGGGCGGTGAATGCCAAGGCGCGGATCAACGTGCCCTTCGGCACCCGACTGACGGCCATCGCTGAACTGCCCCCGGGTGCGGCCCGCGACCTCATCGATCCGTTCGAGGAGACTCGACGGCCTTGGAGGCTTTATCTGGCGCTGGTCGTCGTGGCCGTCCTCGGTTGGCAATGGAGCACCGACAAGCTTGAGCCGCACCTTCCGGATGTGCTGAAGCACCGGTACCACTTCCCCAAGAAGGACGCCGGCGCCAAGGCCGACCTGGCGAAGCCGGAGACGAACTCGGTGCCCAAGGCGGCCGCCGCGCCCTGAGTGCCTGGGCTGCAGCTGGCGGGGCCTTGGTGACGTCCGCCCCGAAATGAAAACGCCGACCCGTGGGTGACACGGAGTCGGCGTGGTCGTTGGGCGTTCGGGAGGAAACCGCCCCGGGACCTCAGTAAACGCCCTCGACGATGGTCTTCTCCATCGCGCCGAACGGACGCACATCACCCACCCCATCCCAGGCGTAGGGCGGGCGCGGAGCGCGGCGGATGGCCTCGTCACGCTCGAGGAAGCGCGGCATGAAGAACTCGCGGGTCAGGGTGGTGAGTTCCACGCGGCCGAACTCACCGTAGTTCACCAGCTCCTGGGTGGCGTTGGGTTTCACCACGCGCAGGACCGCCCGGGGCTGCGGCGCGTAGTAGGTCACGCTGAAGTTGTCCTCCGGTTGGAGCGGCACGCTGGCGGCCAGGCCCATGAGGGTGTTGCCATAGGTGGGGTAGAACCCGATGCGGCCTTCGAGCAGTTCCTCGACGATGAAGCGCACCTCCTGCGGCTTCATCGACGTGCCGCCGCAGAACACGCCGCGGATCCCGGCGTCCCAGAGGTTCACCTGGTCGGCCAGGGCCTCGAGCAGCTTCGGGGTGGTGAAGAGTCCGCTGACCTTGCGGTGCTTGAGGATGGTGGCCGCCTGGTCGACCACGTGGGCCATGTACTGCTTGGCCACGTCGTACTGCTTGTTCGACAGGAGCTTCTTCACGAAGCGCGGGTCGAGGTCGATGAAGTAGCAGGAGCTTCCCCGGACATTGGCCAGGTGCTCGATCGCCAGACGCAGCCGGCGCGGACCGGTCGGCCCCATCATCAGCCAGGCCCCGCCACGCGGGAAGTGGGCGTCGTTGATCTTGTCGCTGAATTCGGAGTAATCGACCTTGTAGTCGTTCCAGCCGATGCGCTGCTTGGGCATGCCGGTGGTGCCGCCGGTCTCGAAGATGTTGAACGGCTTGCCCTTGAACTCGGCGGGCACCCAGACCTCGGGCTGGAGGTCGCGCAGCGATTCATCTTGGAAGTGCGGGAACTTCAGCATGTCCTCGAAGCTGCGGACCTCCTTGCGGGGATCCCAGTTCTTGCGGGCCCACTCGAGCCAGAACGGGCACCCGGTGGCGGGGTTGAAGTGCCACTCGAGGATCTCCAACAGGTGCTGGTCGAGTTGGGCCTTGGCGGCGGCGACGGCTTCGGGAGCGACGGTGGGGATGGGCATAGGTACCTCGGTTGCGGGCAAGGATAGTACGTATCCGTACTTTTCAAACCCGGAAAGTGGGCTGGAGGCCAGGCCGTCGGCGATCGAACCCCGGTTGGGGTGACATCTGTCCGACGTGGTCACCGAGGCCCACTCCGGCGAGCCGCCCTCCGGATCACGGTTGTTTTCCCGCGTTGATTTCCCGGTCGGGTCCCGTGGATGCTCGCCCCTCTTCCATGGCCTCTCCCGCACCGCTCCCCGAACGCATCCCGCTCATCGCCGCCCCGGCGACGCCGTTCACCCCGCACGGTGACCTTGCGTTGGACGCGGTCGAGTCGCTGGCCGGGTGGTTGGTCCGGCAGGGCGTGGACGGTGTCTTCATCAATGGCACCACCGGCGAGAGCCACTCCCTCACCGCTGCCGAGCGCCTGCAACTGGCCGAGCGCTGGGTGGCGGTCCTGCGGGGCTCGGGACTGCGGTGCATCCTCCACGTCGGTTCCAATGCCGTGCGCGAATCGCGCGAGTTGGCTGCGCATGCCCAGCGGATCGGGGCCTCAGGGATCGCCGCCCTCGCGCCGAGCTATTTCAAGCCGGCCGACGTCGAGGCCTGGGTTGAATGCAGCGCGTGGATCGCCTCCGGTGCCCCCGACCTGCCCTTCCACGCCTATGACCTGCCGGCATTGACCGGGATCCACCTTGCCTCCGACCGCTTCCTGGTCGAGGCGACCCGGCGCATCCCCACGATGGCGGGCCTGAAGTTCAGCAACCCGGACCTCGTGCTGCTGCAGCGTTGTGTGGGTTCGCTGGCCCCGGGTCAGGAACTGCTTTTCGGCTGCGACGAGATGCTGCTTTCCGCCGTGGCCCTCGGGGCCACCGGGGCGGTGGGCTCGACCTACAACCTGGCGACGCCCCTGTTCCGGGTCCAGCAGCGGGCCGCCGCCGCCGGCGATTGGGATCTGGCCCGCCGGGCCCAGCGTCATGCCGTCTCGTTGGTCGACCTGCTGGCCCGCCACGGCTACCTCGGGTCGCTCAAGGCGGTGCTTTCCCACCTCGGCATCTCCATGGGGCCGGTGCGGTTGCCCCTGCGGTCCCCGGTAGGCCCGCAGGTGGACGCTCTCCTGGCTCAATGGGACGAATGGTCCGCCCTCACCGACCGGATCACCGCGGCTCAGGCTTGATTCCTCCCGGGATTGGGACAGGCTTGGTCGCGACGCGGCAGGAAACAGCCTGTCTCCAAGGGAGAGTCCCGGGAATTACCGGTTGACTTCCGGGGATGGCCTCCCCACCTTCCTCGACACAAGACCAACCTTTCACACCTGCTACCATGAAAATGATCGGGATCTCCCCCCGCTTCGCCAGTCTCCTCGCGGTTTCCGCGATCCTGGCGGGCTCCCCCCTTGACGCGGCCGAGACGGGCAAGGCCGAACTGACCGGCATCAAGGGCAGCGTCAAAGTGGACGGCCAAGCCGCCTCCGTGGGTGACTCGGTGAAGCCCGGCCAGGCGATCTCCACGGGAGCCGGCGCCCAGGCCAACCTCTACCTCGGTGACAATGGTCCCACCGTGGTCGTCCTTCCGGATTCCTCGGTTTCGTTCGACGAACTCTCGGTCGACAAGTCCGGTGCCGAGACGGTCATCACCACCAAGATCAACCTCAAGGTGGGCACCGTCGCCGGTTACGTGAAGAAGACCTCTTCGCAGTCCTCCTACATCGTCAAGGGCCCGACGGTCAGCGCCGTCATCCGCACCTCCGAGTACCAGATCACCGACAACGGCACCGTGGCTGTCTGGTCCGGTTGCGTGACGGTGTCCTACCGGGGTGTCTCCTACGAGGTCTGCGGTGGCCAGATGTTCGACCCGGCGGCCGCCTCGGTCGTCGCCAACACCATGCCGATCATCGCCGCGATGCCGTCCAGCTCGCAGCAATCCGCCAGCGTGAAGCTGCCGGCCCCGACCGTCACCACGCGTCCGCAGCCGCTGCCCGGCAACTTTGCTCAAACCGTGGTCGTGAAATCTGACGTTGTCATCGATGGCAAGGTCGTTGTTTCGGCCGGCACCGTCCTGACCCAGAATGATTTCAACAAGGCGGTGGCTACCTACGGCTCCGACAAGGTCTCTGGCGTTCCGGTTCCGGTGGGCGGCGTGATCGTCATCAACGATCCCCTGCAGGTGCCGGACCTCAAGAAAGGTGACATCATCACCCAGGCTCAGTTCGACGAACTGGTCAAGAAGTACGGCGACAAGGCTTTCGAGGCGGTCAAGGTCGAGCCGGCGTTGGAGGTGGGTCCTGAGGGCATCGCCCCGAAAAAGCCCGAAGTGGTTTCCTCCCCGACCAAGCCGTAAACGCGGATGGAACTTGATCCCGAACCACCGGGATCGACAAGAAGCCCAGGGCGAGCGCCTTGGGTTTTTTTTTGTTGGGATGGCCCCCAGTGCCGGGCCTGCAGGGTCCCGGAGGAGGTCGTCATCGGTTTCTTTGGCAACCGACCCGGCGCCGGCTGTCTCGGAGGAGGGGACAGGCACCCCGGGGATCAGGCGGGATGTGGGGGTTGGTGAATGGCCCGCAGCCGGTCCGAGATCGGGATCGACGGAGCCATAGGGCGCGGCGCCGTGACCGACTCGCCCCTCCCTCTCTGAGCAAGCCTTGAAGATCTGCGGCACGCGGC
>JAJTFN010000057.1 GCA_021298285.1 Verrucomicrobium sp. | reverse complement strand
GGCGGGCAGGCCCGAGGCGAAGTCGGTGGTGAAGGAACCGGCCGTCAGGCGGGTGATCGCCCCGAACAGGATGGCGGCACGGGCGGCTCGGTGGATCCGCAGGGATGGCGATGGACGTGTGGGCATGGCTGGGCTCATGGGGTCGTCAGACATTTCCGGGGAATGTTCCTTCGCTATCGGGTCGGACAGCCCGAGTCAACGCCAAAGGCCGCACCCCACCGGCCGGCATAGCCGTTGGCGGATGGGCCCGGAAGGGGGAGCGTCGGGTCAGGATGACGCTGCACCGGTCGTCGAGCGCCGGTGGGCCATGAAGTACAGCACCGGCACCGCCATGCGGCTGATGAGCAGCGAGGCCACCTCGCCCGCCATCAGCGAGAGGGCCAGGCCCTGGAAGATCGGGTCGGCGAGGATCACGGCTGAACCGACGATGACCGCCGCGGCGGTGAGCACCATCGGCCGGAACCGCACCGCCCCCGCCTCGATCACCGCCCGGTCGATGGGCATGCCTTCGCGCAACCCCTGCTCGATGAAGTCCACCAGGATGATGGAATTGCGCACCACGATGCCGGCCCCGGCCATGAACCCGATCATGGAGGTGGCCGTGAAGAAGGCGCCCATCGCCCCGTGGGCCGGCAGGATGCCGACCAGCGAGAACGGGATGGCCACCATCACCAGCAGCGGCGTGAGGAACGAGCGGAACCAGCCGACCATCAGGACGTAGATCAGCACCAGCACCGCGGCGAAGGCGATGCCCAGGTCGCGGAACACCTCCAGGGTGATGTGCCACTCGCCGTCCCACTTCATCGAGGGCTCGGCGTCGCTGAAGGGCATCGAGGCGTTGTGGATCCTCGGCCTCCCGGGCAGGGCCGCGAGCTTCCGGTTCATCTCGGCGATGGCGTAGACGGGGCTCTCGATCACGCCGGCGACGTCGCCGATCACGTAGGTCACCGGCAGGAGATTCTTGCGGTGGCGGCTCTTCTCGACGACGCCGGTCTCGACGCGGACGAGTTCACGCAGGGGCACCAGGGGCGGGCCGGAAATCGATCCCGGAGGCTCCGGCAACGCGTTGCCGTCGCCGCTGCGGACGCGCAATGCCAGCAGGTCCTCGGGCCGGACCCGGGCCGAGCGCGGCACCTGGAGCACCAGGTTGACGTCCTCCTTCTCATGCGGGACATGCAGGAGGTCGACCGACTGGCCGCCCACCGCGATCCGCAGCGTCTGGGAAAGGGTCTCGGCGCTGATGCCGGCCAGGGCCGCCTTCTCCTTGTCGATCACGAAGCGGGTCTTGGACCGGAAGATCCCACGCACCTGCCCGGCCAGTTCGGCCCTCGCCGCGTCGGTGGGACCGTAGATCTCGGCGACCAGCGTCTGGAGCACCGGCGGTCCCGGCGGCACCTCGGCCACCGCCACCCGCGCCCCGAACCGCCCGGCGATCGCCGCCACGGCCGGCCGCACGCGCTTGGCGATCTCATGGCTCTGGGCCTTCCGTTGATGCTTGGGCCTCAGGTTGACCTGGATGTCGGCCACCGACGGCCCGCGCCTGAGGAAGTAGTGCCGCACCAAGCCGTTGAAATTGAAGGGCGAGGCCACCCCGACATAGACCTGATAGTCGGTCACCTCGGGCTCGTCCCGCACGGCCGCCGCGATCTCCCGCGCCGCCTGGGCCGTGCGCTCCAGGGAGCTGTCCTCGGGCATGTTCAGGACGATCTGAAACTCCGACTTGTTGTCGAAGGGCAGCATCTTCACCGACACCCAGCCCAGGGTGACCGTGGCCATCGCGCCGAGCAGCAACGCCGAGATCCCCACGAGGAAGGCCCAACGCCAGCCGCCGTGATGCAACAACGGGTCCATGACCCGGCGGTAGAGGCGCGTCATCGCATCCTCCGGGCCGACGCCCGGGCCATGGCCGCCGGCCTGCTGCAACGCGGCGAGGCGGGTCTCCCCACGGGACCACCGCAGCATCCGGATGGCGGCCCATGGGGTGACGATGAAAGCGATCAGGAGCGACCAGAACATGGCCGCGCTGGCTCCCACCGGGATCGGGCGCATGTAGGGACCCATGAGTCCCCCGACGAAGGCCATTGGCAGGACGGCGGCAATGACCGCGAAGGTGGCCAGGATCGTCGGATTGCCGACCTCGCTCACCGCCTCGACGGCAACCGCGCTCCAGGGGCGTCCACGGTTCCTCGGCAG
Organism: Verrucomicrobium sp.; assembly: GCA_021298285.1. Lineage (GTDB taxonomy): Bacteria > Verrucomicrobiota > Verrucomicrobiia > Limisphaerales > UBA9464 > SXXZ01. The sequence continues at coordinate 15,706 of JAJTFN010000057.1, read as the reverse complement.
GTGGAAGTGCCGCACGAGGTTCTCCACCACGACGATGGCGTCGTCGACGAGGATTCCGATGCTGAAGATCAGCGCGAAAAGGGTGATCCGGTTGAGGGTGAAGCCGAGCAGGTGGAAAACCAGCAGGGTCAACGCCAGGGTTGCGGGGATGGCCACGGCCACGATGCCCGATTCGCGCCATCCCAGGGTCAGCCAGATGAGGACCGAGACGCTCACCACCGCGATGCCCATGTGCCACAGGAGTTCATTGGACTTCTCCGCGGCGGTCTCGCCGTCGTGGCGGACGACCGAGACCGTCACCTCGTCCGGGATCAGTGTCCCGCGCAGCGAATCCACCTTGCGCAGCACGTCGTCGGCCACGGAGATGGCGTTGGATCCGGGTCGCTTGCCCACGGCCAGGGTGACGGCGGGCTCCTCGCGCTCGGGCGACGCGGCTGGCGAGGCCGCACCGCGGCCGAAGAACACGTAGTTCGACGGCTCCTCGGCACCGTCGACCACCTCGGCGACCTCGCGCAGGTGGATGGGCCGTCCCGACACCGCGCCGACGACCACGTTGCGGACATCCTCGGCGTTGTGCAGGAAGGCACCGGTCTCGACCACCACCGACCGGTTCATGGAGATCGACTCGCCGCTGCGGAACTGGCGGTTGGCCTGCTGGAGCATGGGCACCAGGCCCACGGGGCTGAGACCCCGGGAGGCCAGCCGGGCGGGGTCGAGCAGCACCCGCAGCTCCCGGCGGGCCCCGCCGATGACCGTCGTCTCGCCCACCCGGGGCACCTGCTTGACCGCGTCGTCCACCTGCGCGACGAGCCGTCGCAGCGTGAGGTGGTCATACCGGGCGCTGTGGAAGCTCAGCGCGAGGATGGGCACGTCGTCGATGGAGCGCGGCTTGATGAGGGGGAAGGCCACCCCATGGGGCATCCGGTCCCGGTTGGCCCGGAGCTTCTCGGACACCTTCACCAGGCTGGCATCCGGGTCGGACCCCACCTCGAACCGGACGATGGTCAGGGCCTCGCCCTCCCGGGACTGCGAGTAGAGATACTCCACCCCGGGAATCTCCCAGAGCAGCTTCTCCATGGGCCGGGTGGCGCGGTCCTCGACCTCCCCGGCCGATGACCCGGGCATGGAGACCATCACGTCGAGCATCGGCACGCGGATCTGGGGCTCCTCCTCCCGGGGAAGGCTCACCAGCGCAAACGCGCCGAGGAGCACGGATGCGAGGACGATCAGGGGCGTGAGCTTGGAATCGATGAACGCGGCGGCGAGCCGGCCCGCCAGGCCATGGACGGACGGCCCATCCCCGGGACCCCGGCTCACGGGACCACCTCCACGGCCTGCCCGTCGCGAAGTCGGGACGGGTCGTCGATGACGACCTGTTCGCCGGGTTCCAGGCCCGAGACGACCTCGAGGTCGGCGCCCAACGGTTTGCCGGTGCGCACCAGACGCAGGCGGGCACGGCCCTCGACGACGGCGATCGCGCACTCCATCTGGCCGCGCCGGAAGACCGCACCGGCCGGGACATGGGGCACGCTGGCCTGCCCGGTGGGCACCGCCACCCGCCCAAACTGCCCGGCCCGCAGCCCGGGCACGGACGGAAGGTCCAGCTTGACCGGATGGGTGCGGCTGAGCGGATCGGCCACCGGGGTGATCTCGGCCACGATGCCCTCGAGGAATTCGGGTCGGGAAGCGATCCGGACCGGCATCCGGGCACCGGGCTTCACCTCGTCCACGAGGGACTCGGGCACGTCGGCCTCGAGGCGCAGGCGAGTCGGATCCTCGATCTCCACCAGCGGCCGCCCCGGGGTCGCCAAGTCGCCCACGTCGGCCGACTTGCGGGTGATGACGCCGTCGAAGGGGGCGACGACCCGGGCGTGCCCGAGCAGCGTCTCGATCTCGGCCACGGTGGCGGCGGCCACGCGCTGCCGCGACTGGACGGCCTCGCGCTCGGAGGGCGTCGCCGCGCCGTCCTTCACCAAACGCACCACCCGGTCGAGATCTCGGCCGGCCTGTTCGAGCACCGCCCTGGCCGAGTCGAGGCGGGCCTGGGTCTCGCGGGCATCGAGCACGGCCAGGCGCTGGCCCTGCCGGACCGACTGGCCAGGCACCACGTCGAGCGACTCGATGCGCCCGGCCACCTTCGCCTCGACGGTCGCCCGAAGGCGCGCGCGCACCGTGCCGACGACCTCCTCGGTGGCGGTGTGCCCATGGGTCTCGACCCGGGCGGTGCGGACCCGCACCGGCGCGGAGGCGGCGGCGACGTGGACGTCCCCGGTTTCCGGACGGCCTGACCCGGGCCCGCAGCCCGACAACCCGCACAGGAGCATCAGGCAGAGGGCCCCGGAGAACGCCGACGGGACGGCGGACGACGCACCGACGGAGGAAGAGATCATGGGGAATCGGAGGATCAGGGGATGGACTGGCGAATGAACTCCCGGAGCCGGCTGGCGGGCATGGCCCCGGCGGTCCGGGCGATCTCACGACCGCCCAGGAAGAGCACGAAGGCCGGGATGGACTGGATGCGGTGCTCGCTGGCCACCTCGGGGACCTCCTCGGTGTTGAGCTTCACCAGGATCGCCTCCTGGCCGATCCCGGCGGCCAACCGCTCGAATTCCGGGGCCATGCTGCGGCACGGACCGCACCAGGGCGCCCAGAAATCCACCAGCACCGGGCAAGGCACCGAGGCCACCAGCCCACGGAAGGCCGCCGCATCCGGGGCCTCCACGACGGCCGGAGGGCGCACAAGCTCGGCCCGGCATCGTCCGCACCGGGTCGCAGACGTCCAGTGCCGAGAGGGAAGGCGGTTGGCCTGGGCGCAGGCCGGACACGCCAGGACCAGGCCCGAGGGATCGGCGGTCAGGAGGGCCATGGTCAGCGCCTGGTCCGGGGTTCGTCGCAGCAACTGCCCGTGCCGATCCCGAACCGCTTGAGCACGATCCCGGCCGGGCAGAACCCGGTGAAGGACGATTGGATCAGGTTGACGCCGACAAAGCAGGTCAGGAGCAGCCACTTGGGGCTGACGAAGTGGGCCAGGGACACGCTGATCAGGATCATGGATCCAGCCAGCACGCGGATCATCTTTTCGGTCGTCATGGAGTCGGGAGGGCGGGATTGGTCTGGAGTCCAACTTTTTTATGATTGTATGCTCATATTTGTTTCGGTCAACTGGATTGTTTGTGAACCGCGGTCGGCCGGGCAGGTCGGATCGCCCGTTCGGAAAACGTCGCCCCCACGGAGCCGCTTCCCATCGCGACACGACCTGTGTGGCGAATCGAAGTTTAGCGGTATCCTGACACGGGATTAACGCAGACTTAACGCATCTTTAGGTGAACTGGACGGCGTGGTTCCGGAAGTCCGGAGTCCGCACAAACAACCAATCCTCTCCATGCAACTTCCCATGCTTCGACGCTTCCTCGGGCTGATGGCCCTGCTGGCCAGCCTTTGCACCGGGTCGGGCCTCAGGGCCGAACTGGTCTCCCCGCAATCGCTGACCGAGGACGGCACGACCTTCCAGCGTATCGGCACGAAAACCTTCCGCTGGATGTCCATCCTCAAGGTCTATGACGCGTCCCTGCATCTCGGGGCCGGGGAGTCCCCCGAGCGGGTGTTCGCCGACATCCCCATGCGCCTGCACCTGGTTTACCATCGCGGCTTCACCGCAGCCGAGATCGTCAAGGGAGGCGACACCCTCCTGGCCCGCAATGTCGACGCCGCCACCCTCACCTCGTTGCGCGACCGGCTCGAGCGGCTCAATGCAACCTACCGGGACGTCAAGCCCGGCGACAGCTACACGCTGACCTACGTCCCCGGGGCGGGCACCACGCTCCGGCTCAACGGCTCCGCACTGATCACCGTCCCGGGACACGACTTCGCCGCCGCCTATTTCCGCATCTGGCTGGGCGACAAGCCGATCAACGACTCCCTCCGCGACGCTCTCCTCGGGCGGTGAACCGGCCCACATCGCCAGCCGCCTGACCGCCGCCGAAGACGGAACTCCGCCCCCACCTCCCATGATCCGATTCCTGCGCGTGTTGTTTCTCCTCATCCTCGCCACCATGACCTGGGGCACCCTCCGGGCCAGCCTGGCCCAGGCGCTGTTCAGCATCCCGCCGGAGGTCTACCGGAACCCCTGGTTCCAGGTGACGCTGCTCGATGCCTACTTCGCGTTCGTCACGGTCTTCGTCTGGGTGGCCTGGAAGGAGCGCCGCCTCAGCGCCCGCATCCTCTGGGGCGTGGCGATCGCCCTTTGGGGCAATTTCGCCATGGCCGCCTACCTCCTCCGGGAGTTGTTCCTCGTGCCCGCCGACGGCGACCTCGCGCAGGTCTTCGGAACGCGCCGCGACGGGGGGCTCCGTCTGCCGTCCGCCTTCGTGGGCATCGGCGTGGGCGCCTACCTGCTGGGCGCCAAGCACGTGATCTTCACGCCCACCCCATGAACACCCCCGGACCGGGTCCCGCCGCCGCGGACGCGCCTCCGGGCTTCTGGCGACGACGCCTCGTCGATCCCCTGCTCGGCCAACTGACCCGGGGCGTCACCCCCGACCGTCTCGCCGCCACCCTCGCGGTGGGCTCGGTCTGCTCCCTGTTTCCGTTCCTCGGCACGACCTCGGCACTGAACCTCGGGGTGGGCCTGTGGCTGCGGATGAACCAACCGGTGCTCCAGGGCTTGAACCAGCTGCTGGGACCGGTGCAGGTGGCCATGATCCTCGTGTATGTGCGCATCGGGGAATGGATTTGGCGCGCGCCGGAGGCGGACCGCTTCAGCATCGGCGAGATGATTCGCGCCTTCGGCGAGCTGTCCTGGAGCGGCTTCCTGCAGCGCTTCGGTCGGGCGGGCTGGCATGCCTTCACCGCCTGGACCCTGACCGCACCGCTTCTGCTGGCCGCGATCTACCTGCCGTTGCGGCCGATTTTCCGGCGTTGGGCGACCTCCGACCGGAACCCCTCGCCCAATCTGACGCCATGACCGACACCGTCTTCCAGCCGCTCCTGGCGCTGGCCGGCCTTGCCCTCCTCTTCGCCGGCGCATTTCGGGTCTGCCGCCGGCTCGACAACTACGGCTTCGTGGATGTTGTCTGGTCCTACGCCTTCGGCCTGTTGGCCGGGTTCTACACGATGGTCGGCCGGGGCTGGCCTCCGCGACGCACGATCCTCGCGTTCCTGGTGGGGATCTGGAGTCTCCGGCTGGGATCTCATCTGCTGCTGCGCCTGGCCAAGCACCATCCGGCGGAGGATCCCCGGTACGGCGCGATGCGCCTGCGGTGGGAGGGGCAGCTCGAGCGGCGCATGGCGGTGTTCTTCCAGCAGCAGGCGGCCTCGGTCGTCGTGATGGGCCTGCCGTTCCTGCTGGTCGCCGCCAATCCGCACCCGGACTTCGCGGCGGTCGAATGGGCCGCCTTCGCGCTGTGGGTCTTGGGCGTGCTTGGCGAGGCCACGGCCGACGCCCAGTTGGCGGCCTTCAAGCGCGATCCCGGATCTCGGGGGAAGGTGTGTTCCCATGGACTTTGGCGATACAGCCGGCACCCGAACTACTTCTTCGAGTGGCTCATCTGGGTGAGCTACGGGCTCTTCGCCCTCGCGGCCCCTTGGGGGTGGCTGGGCCTGGTGGCTCCAGCGTCGATCCTCTACCTGCTGCTCCGGGTCACCGGCATCCCCCTGACCGAACAACAGAGCCTCCGCAGCAAGGGGGCCGCCTACGCGGAATACCAACGGACCACCAGCGCGTTCTTCCCCTGGCCTCCGAAGAAAACAACCCCACGCCCGTCCCCATGAAGACCAATCCCCCCGCATCCTCCCCGCGCCGCAGCCCTCCGGGTGCCTGGACCGCCGCGATCCTCGCCGCCCTGGCGTGCGGCTGCCAGAGCCGACCGACCGGCTCGGACGCCGCGCATCGCGAACCCCTGCGGGCGATCGACCGGCCCGTGGACCTGCAACGCTTCATGGGCGACTGGCACGTCATCGCGCACATCCCGACCTTCATCGAGAAGGACGCCTACAACGGGGTTGAGAGCTACCAGTTGGCCCCGGACGGCACGATCCCGACGACCTACGTCTTCAACGACGGCGGCTTCGATGGTCCGACCCGGACCTACCGGCCGCGCGGCTTCGTGCACGACCGCCGGACCAACGCCGAGTGGCGGATGCGCTTCGTCTGGCCCTTCAAGGCGGCCTACCTGATCGTGTACCTCGACGAGGACTACCAGACGACCATCATTGGCGTCCCCGACCGCGACTACGCCTGGATCATGGCCCGCTCGAAGACCCTCCCCGAGGAGCGCTATCAGGAACTCGTCGCACACCTCACCGCAACCGGACACGACGTCTCCAGGCTGCGCCGCGTCCCGCACCGGTGACGCCTCTCCCGACGGCCGGACCCAACGGCCTGCCTGTGGCCTCGACGACGGCTCGCCATCGATGCCGGCCCGGGCCGATGGGACATGCCCTCCTGGCGGGACACCGATCTTCCGGAACCCCGACGGCTTCGATGCATGCGGGTCCAACGGAGTGGTGGTCACTGTCGGAGATTTGCCTGCGTGGCACCCGGGGGGAAGCCCCCCCCTCGGCGTGTCCGACGGATGCCACCGGTCCACCTCGGTCCATCCACCCGCAGGCGACAGGGCTCATTGCTCCCCGTCCGGTGAACCGGCGTCCTCACGATTGCCGGACCGACCCTCGGGCGACGCATCCCCGGGGTCCGACGGAGGGCGGGTCTGCGGAAGCACGACCTCGATCCAGGTTCCGCCACTGGACCTTGGCCGCTTGGTGATGCTCCATCCGTGCATCGCACAGAGACGATCCACGAGCGACAGTCCCAACCCGTACCCGGAAGTGGAACCGACATCCTGAGTCCGCGCAGCGGTGCCACCGGTGAACTCGGGCAGGCCGGGCCCGTCATCCTCGAAACGAAGGATGGCCGCCCCCGAAGGATCGCTTGCCACCACGATGTCCAGCCGACCCCCCGAAAGATGGGCGAACGCATTGCCCACGAGATTGTGGACCAGCACCGCCACGATCTCGCGGTGACATCGCAGCGTCACCTCGGCGTGCGTCTCGACCTGCACGGACAGAGGATGCGAGGGATGAAGCACCCGCCACTCGTCGAGCACCTCGGCGATGACCGCGGACAGCGCGACCTCGCCGGCCGCCGGCGGCAGACGCTTCTCGCGGGCCAGCATCAGGAAGGTCTGGATGAGGCGCTCCAGGCGCCGTCCCGCCCGCTCGATCCGGGCCAGGAGACGTTCCCGGGCCTCCGAGTCGTGCGGCATCTCGCGGAGCAGCGTGGCCGCCCCCTTCAGCGTGGTGACCGGCGTACGCAATTCATGGCTGCAATCGGCGATGAAACGCCTCTCCCGTTCGAGGGACTCCCGCAATCGCTCGTGGTATTCGTCCAACACCCGGGCCAGGTAGCCGATCTCGTCGTCGGGCAGTCCGGGCGCGAGGGTCGATCCGCTGGGTCGGCCTGTTTCCCGCCCCACCTCACGGGTGCGGACGCGATCGGCCAGCGCCAGCATCGGACGAAGCGCCCATCGGGTGATGACGGCACTGGCCAGGAGTGCCGCAACCAGCACGCCGGCAGCCAGGACACCCAGCATCGCCGTGACCGGGCCCAGATTGGCCTCGGAGAATTCGCGGTCCTTGAGATCCGCCACGACCCAAACCGCCGCGCGCCCATCCCGGGCCGGCTCGAACCACAGGCGGTATTCCCGCTCCAGCGGATCCACCAGCCACAGCCTGAGACGGCCGATCAGGCCCTCCGGGATCAACGCCCGGCGCCCCTCGTCGTCGGCGAAGAATTCATGAAGTCCCGGCCTGCGGGGCGGGTCCTTCAGGCCGTGCCGGACCAACAACCAGGACGGGTCCGTGACCCGGGTGAACCCGGCAGGCATGCGGGTCGTCCCCGGATCGGAGAGCGCGACCTCGCGCAGCATCGAGCCGAGGTAGGAATCCTGCACGGCATCCTCCGCCTCCAGGAGCAACAGCCATCCACCCACGGTGAACACCAGCGTGATCGTGGCAGCCAGGCCCAGGAGCAGCCAGCGGATGCGCGAGGCCACACGGGGCGGCGGGCTGGGGGGGATCGGCTGCATCAACGGCGCTTGCCCCCGGATTCCGCCAGCAGTTGATAGCCGATGCCCCGGTGGGTCTGGAGCAGGGGTGGCCAGGGTGGCCGATCGACCTCCGCCCTCAAGGCCGCCAGATGCGTGCGCAAGGCATCGCTGCCGGGTGGTTGATCGCCCCACAGGTGATGCTCGATGTCGGCGCGCGGAACGACGGCGGGAGCGCGCTTGAGGAGGATCTCGAGGAGGGCGAAACCCATGTTGGTGAGCGTGAGCATCCGTCCTGCGCGGCGGACGGTCCGAAGCGCTGGATCAAGTTCCACGTCGGCGAAACGCAACACCGTCGACGGAGACGCCAGATGAGGCTGGGAACGGCGCACCAACGCCTGAAGGCGCGCCAACAACTCGGGCAGGGCGAAAGGCTTGACCAGATAGTCGTCGGCCCCCGCCTCGAAGCCGGCCAGACGGTCGCTCAAGGTGTCCGCCGCCGTCAGCATGAGCACCGGCAGGCCGGCTGTCCCGCCGTCCCCGCGCAGCCTGCGGCAAAGCTCCAGACCTCCCAGGCCGGGCAGGCGGAGATCCAGGATCACCGCGGCATGCCGCCCGGTCAGCACCCGGTGAAGGGCCAAGGCCCCGTTCGGCGCATAATCGACGAGCCAACCGTGGAGCTCGAGGTAGTCCTGGAGGTTGCCTGCGAGATCCAGATCGTCCTCGACCAGCAGCACGGGTTCGGCGGGCACGGGGTTCATCGATGAAAATCGCAGGCAACGAGTGGCGTCACGGAGACGGCGGGATTTCGGGCCGATCCTGTTCAGAACGTGAACCGCAGACCCGCGATCCCCGAAAGGCCGTTGTAGTCGGCCTTGATCGCAGGATCGCCCGAACCGGACTTCAGCTCGATCTCCCCGGCGAAGTGATAACGGGTTTCGAGAAAGAGGGACCAGCGTTGATTCAGGGCATATCTGACCCCGAGGAACGCCTGCGCCGCCGGCATCCAGTTGCCGCTGTACTGCCGGGTCACGCCACCCACCGTCAGATCCATGTCGGCCTCCTGAAGGACTCCGATGCCAGCGCCGAGATACGGACTCAAGTCGCCCCAAAGTGCCGATCCGTCCGGACGCGTGAACGTGTAGATTCCATTGAACATGAGGTTCGCCGAGGCGAAATCCCCCTCTCTCGTTCCGCCAAGGGCTCCCGTCTTGATCGAATCGAGATCGTTCGATCGGTAGAAGAACTCCGTCTCCAACGCCCATCGGGGCGAGAAATTCTTGCCGAATGCGGCGCCGAACATCGGCCCCGCACTGTACGAGGCCTTGCCCGTGGAGACCCCTTGCCGGATATCGCCACCGGCCAGGCCATGCAGGCCCCCGAACAACTCCAGGTACAGGCCGTCCGACCAGGAATCGGCCGTGGCACGGGGAAGGCACGCGAACAGGGCAAGGGAGACCAGCGCCGAGAAACCGGCGCGACGATCGATGAGAACACAAGCGGATCCGGCAGGGGCGATCCGCCCGGTGGATTCATTGGGATTCATGGGTTTTTGAGGAGTGGCGCGTGGTCGGCGTGGTTGCCGACCGTTCGCGTCATCTCCGCCACGGTGGACCGGCACGCGTTAAGCCAACGCCAAGTCTGCGTGAGCCCCCCGCCAAAAAGCCGGGATCCATCCCCACCATCCCCCACCTCCGCCGATGGGGCACGCCGGTTCGTCGGCCGAATCGAAACGTTCAGCCCATGGAATCCAAACCGTCATCCCCTGCCCCAGTCGGATCGAAAGGCAGGAGCGCGCCTGACGGCCGGACCCGGTGGCCAACCCCTTGGATTGAACACCGGTCACCGAAGGTCCATGGTGCCACCCCGGATCGCGTGAAGACCTCGAACTCCTTTGCCACGGTGTGGGTGACGGTGCCCAACCGCGCCCTCGGGCGAAGCCTCGGCCGGCAGGCGGTGGAGGCGGGACTGGCCGCCTGCGCCCAGGTGTCCGGTCCGCTGGAATCCATCTACCGGTGGCAGGGCACCGTGGAGTCGGCACGCGAGTGGCTCCTGGTGCTCAAGACCCGGACCCGCTGCCTGAAGGCCCTCGAGGCCCTCGTGCTGGTGCACCATCCCTACGACACCCCGCAGTTCATCGCCCTGCCGCTGCTGGGAGGCTCGCCAAAGTACCTGGCCTGGCTTGCGGCCTCGGCCCGGCCGACAACCACCCGGCCGACCCCGCGGCCCAAGGAACCGGCCAAACCGGCCAAACGAACCCGCTGAGCGCATGGGTGTCAGCCCCAAGCAATTCGCCGCGATGGAGGCACGCCTCGCCGGGCGGACCGTTCCCCGGACCTCCGGGACCGGGGCGGAGGCCGCGGAGACCTCCCTCCACCTGCCCGAGGGCTCCCGGGTCCTCGGCATCGACCCGTCGCTGCGCGGCACCGGATGGGGCGTGATCCGAACCGGAGCCCGGGGCCCAGTCTTCGTGGAGGCGGGGACGATCCGGTGCCCCAAGACGTGGGACCGGTCGCGTTGCCTCGGCCGCATCCAGGCGGTCCTCGAGGAGGTGCTCCGGCAGCATCCGCCCGCCCTCTGCGTCTGCGAGGGGCTCTTCTTCGCCCAGAACCTCCAGACGGCCCTCATCATGGGCGAGGCGCGCGGTGCGGCCCTGGCCACGGTGGCACGGACAGGGACGGAGATCCACGAGATCGCCCCCCGCAAGGTCAAGCTGGCGATGGTGGGCTACGGCGCTGCCCAGAAGATCGCCGTGGCCAAGATGGTCCAGCGCCAACTGGGGCTGGCCGAGACGCCCGATGCGGACGCGGCCGACGCCCTGGCCCTGGCGCTGGTGATGGTGCAGGAATTGCGCAACCCGCTGGGACCGGCCTCGAAACGGGTGTGAGGCCCCGATTCCGATGCTGCGGCCCACGTCCGTCTGCGCTTCCATCGGCCCATGCAACTCGACGTGGGAATCATCACCATCTCCGACCGGGCCTCGAAGGGCCTGTACGACGACCTCGGCGGCCCCGCCCTGGTCGAGGCGGCTGCCGTCCATGGCTGGAATGTGGTCGACAGCCTGCTGGTGCCCGACGAGATCGCCGACATCCAGCGCGCCATCCGCTCGCTCATCGGCAAGGGCTGCGCCCTGGTGCTGACCACCGGCGGCACCGGCGTCGCGCTCCGTGACGTCACGCCCGAGGCCGTGCGGCAGATCGCCATCCGCGAACTGCCCGGCTTCGGCGAGCAGATGCGCATGGAAAGCCTGAAGATCACGCCCAACGCCATCCTGTCACGCAACCTCGCCGCCGTGGTGGAGCGCACGCTGGTGATCTGCCTGCCGGGCAAGCCCAAGGGCGCGGTCGAGTGCCTCGGCTTCGTGGTGAAGGCCATCCCCCACTGCGTGGAGGTGCTTCAGGAAGTGCCGACGAGCTGCTGAGCCGAGGGGCCGTCAGGAAGGCCGCTGTCCAGCGCACGGCTCAGGCAGCTCCCAACCGCTCGGACTCGGCGCGGACCCAGGCGATCACCTCGGCGGCGGCATCGGCGATGGGAACCATCCGCATCGTGCCGCCGCGCGGTTTCAGTTCGATCTCACCCTTGGCCAGCGACTTCTCGCCCAGGTTGACCCGGAGCGGGAACCCGACCAACTCGCTGTCCTTGAACTTCACGCCGGGACGCTCGTCCCGGTCGTCGAGGATCGTCTCGATGCCCGCGGCCTCGAGCCGGGCCTGCAGGTCGAGGGCCAGCGTCATCGGCTGGCTTCCCGGGGTGACCGTCAACGGCGTCAGGCACACCGCGAACGGGGCGACGCTCACCGGCCAGCGGATGCCGTCCTTGTCGTGGCACTGTTCGATGACCGCCTGCAGGGTGCGGGTCACGCCGATGCCGTAGCAGCCCATCACGGCGGGGTGCCGGGAGCCATCCTCGGCCAGGAAGGTCGCGTTGAGCTTCTCGGAGTACTTCGTGCCGAGCTTGAAGACATGGCCGACCTCGATGGCGCGGCGGATCTTCAGGGGCTGACCGGTCTCCACGCACGCCTCCCCGACCTTCACCGTGCGGAGGTCGTGCCAGGCGCCGACCTTCAGGTCGCGATCGATGTCGACGTGGCGCAGGTGGAAGCCGTCTTCATTGGCACCCGTGGTCATGCCCCGGCCGCCCCGGAGGGCCTCGTCGGCGAGGACCGGCACGGCGCCCTTGAGCGTGGCGGAGACCGCTCCCAGCGAGCCGGGACGCGCCCCCAGCAACGCGACGATCTCCTCGGGCGTGGCCGGGCGCACCTGGACGGCGCCGGTCTTGGCCAGGAGCTTGGCCTCGTTGAGCGAGTCGTCGCCCCGCATGAGCACGAGGATCGGCTTGGAATCGGCGATGAGCACCAGGGTCTTGATCTGGTGACGCGCAGACACCCCGTACGGGGCGGCGGCCAGGGCCTCGATGGTGACCACGCCGGGGGTGGTGAACCGCTCGGGGGCCGCACCGGTCGACTCCGACGGGGTGGCCTCGGCGGGACCGCGGCTCACCGCCTTCTCGATGTTGGCGGCGTACTTGCCGGACTCGCAATACACCACGTCGTTCTCGCCGGTCTCGGCCGGCACCATGAACTCGTGGGAATGGTTGCCGCCGATGACGCCGGTGTCGGCCTCCACCGGGAAGGCCTGCAGGCCGCAGCGGGCGAAGATGCGGTTGTAGGCGTCGTACATGCGCTGGTAACTGGCCATCGCGCCGGCATCCGTGGCGTCGAACGAGTAGGCGTCCTTCATCAGGAACTCCTTGGCCCGCATCAGGCCGAAGCGCGGGCGGATCTCGTCTCGGAACTTGGTCTGGATCTGATAGAAGTTCTTGGGCAGTTGGCGGTACGAGTTCAGCTCGTTGGCCGCCAGGGAGGTGATGACCTCCTCGTGGGTGGGCCCCAGCACCCAGTCCTTGCGGGCCGAATCGCGCACCTTGAAGAGCACGCCCGAGGCCGTCTCATAGCGTCCCGACGCCTGCCAGATGTCGATGGGTTGCAGGGCCGGCATGAGCAGCTCGATGCCCCCGGCGCGATCCATCTCCTGACGGATGATCCGCTCGATCTTCCGCAGGACCCGCAGGCCCATGGGCAGGAAGGTGTAGAGCCCGCCGGTGAGCTTGCGCACGAGTCCGGCGCGCAGCAGCAACTGGTGCGACACGATCTCGGCGTCGGCCGGGGTTTCCTTGAGGGTCGGGAGAAACGTCTGGGACCAAAGCATGGGAAAGTCTGGGCCGGGGTCGGGCCGGGAGGCCAGAGGGAAACGATGGCTCGCGCTCAGGATGGCGGAACCGGGGACGGAACCGGGGGCACGGAGGCACGAGGGCGCAGAAAAGGCCCCGGGAGGAATCATCTCTCCAACGGGGCCTGCGTCGGAACGTCCGGAGGAGCCGGCCCGGAGGGGTCCCCGGAGGGAAGGCTCACTTCACCATGTTGACCAGCGGGGCCATGCCCTGGATGCGGACCTCGAGGCGGTCGCCCGACTCGATGGGCCCGACGCCGGCGGGCGTGCCCGTGAGGATCACGTCGCCGGGCAACAGGGTCATGTTCGTGGAGATGAAGCTCACCAGGTGGAAGCAGTTGAAGATCATCTGGCTGGTGTTGCCGTTCTGCCGCAGCTGGCCGTTCTGGAAGAGCTGGATGCTCAGGTCATGCGGGTCGATCTTGGTCTCGATGTACGGCCCGAGCGGCGTGAAGGTGTCGAAGGACTTCGAGCGGGCGAACTGGCTCTCGCTGCCCTGGATGGTGCGGTCGGTGATGTCCTGCGAGGCCGTGTAGCCGAAGATGTACCGGGCCGCCGCCGCCGGGGTGACGTTGCGCATCTTGCGGCCGATGACCACGGCCAGCTCGGCCTCGAAGTCGTTCCGGTGGCTGGGGAACGGGATCTCGATCTTGGTGCCGTCGGGGATGAGCGAGGTGGGGGCCTTGAGCCAGAACAGCGGCTCCTTGGGCGGGGTCATGCCGGCCTCGCGGGCGTGGTCGGCGTAGTTGAGGCCCACGGCGATGATCTTGGACGGGTGGACCGGGGTGAGCGTCTTGACCCCCTTGAGCGGGGTGGGCTTCTTCTCGAAGGAAGGGGAGCCGAAGACATCGCCCTGAAGCTTGAAGATCTCCCCGTCGACGACCTTGGCGTGGAAGATCTCCTCGCCCTTTTGGAACCGCCCGATGGCTGCCATGGGAATAGGTTGTACCATCGGCGGGGCCAAAGTCGCAAGCCAAAGACTCAAACGCCGTCAAGGAAGTTTTGGACCCTCCCGGGAATCCGCGGATTCCACCCGGAAGGGCCGCCGGAGCACTTCTTGGCGGCGGCCGCGGCAGCGGGGGCGGGCGGGACAGTCACGGTGAGCCAGAGCCGTCGGACCGACTCGAGCACCAGCCGCCGGAAGCCCTGGGGGACGCCGTTGTTCTCGCCGGCACTCACCAGCGGGAACCGGGCCTCCTCGACGCGGTCGGGTCCGGCGACCTCGACGCGAAACGGTCCGGAGAACGGGCCCGCGTTGGTGGCCACGATCCACCGGAGGGTCGCCTCGGTCCCCTTCTCGGGCACCTCCATCGGATCGACCTGGACCCCCGGCGGCAGGCCGCTCACCGAGACCCGAAGCCGTTCGGCTGAGCCGTGCCGGCGTTCGATCGCAACCTTCCAGTCGTTGGTCGTGCCCGCGGCCAGCGCCAGCGACGCCTCGGGCACCGTGGCGCTCCACGCAGGCCGGGGGGGGGCGATCGAGAGCCGGTAGCGCTGGTCGCGCCCACCCCGCTGGAGCAGGTTGCCCACCACGACGAGGACCTCGGCGGTCTCAGGCGGGGTCCAGTCGAGGGCCGGGTCGGCACCGCCGGCGTCGTCGTTCCGGGCCAGTTCCTTGCCGGAGCCGTCCTCGACGCGCAGCCAGGCGTCCAGCGGGAACCCCAGGCCGGAGGCCCGGATCTCCAGCCGCATGGCCTCGCCCTTGCGGGCGGTGACGCGGTACCGGTCTTCGTCGCCGGGCCGGTCGAGATCGCCGGAGACCGCCGAGGGAATCTCCAGCCGGCCGGCCGAGGCGGCCGTGTCGTTCGGCTCGGATTCCAACCCCTCCGGACCGTCGCCCACCGGAACCTCGAGCGGGATCGTCCGGCCGGGAAGGATGACCGGGTGAACCTCGGCGCCCGGCCGGATGGACCCGGCGGGGACGTTGATCCCCGGGACGGAGACCGGCTCCGGGCCCCAGTCGGCCCAGCCCACGCGGGTGTCGACCGATCGACCGACGCCCAGCGGCCAGGTGTGGCGCGGCACCGGGTCGGTGGTCGCATGCAGCCGGTACACCCCCTTGGGACTGCCGCTGAAGCGGAGGTCGGAATCGGCCGGGTAGGCGAAGCCGAAGACCTGGAGCACGTGGGGCCCGGTGGATTCGACCCGGTGGACCAGCAGCGGGTCGAGCGACCGGACCTCGTCGTGGTTCCACGCCACCTGGACTCCCCGGGCGTCGAGCAACCGCAGCACCGGATCCAGCGGCGACTGGAGGGTGTAGGCCTCCAGGCGGGCCACGAGGGTCTGTCCGGCGCGGAGGTCGATCGGATAGTTGTCCACGTCGCCGTTCTTCTCGAGGCGCCCGTTGACCTCGGCCGGGAGGCCGGTCAGCGGCTGGGCGGTCGCGGCCGAATCATTGGGCTCGACCTCGGCGCGCTGCGGGTTGGGCGACAGGAT
>JAJTFN010000056.1 GCA_021298285.1 Verrucomicrobium sp. | reverse complement strand
CACGAAGGTGTTGCCGGTCTCGCTGAAGTCGATGCCGGCGAAGATCTCCAGCGTGCGCCGCATGTTCTCGTATTGCTGCTGGAGGAGGTCCCGGTTGGCCTTGCCCGGGAAGGCGGCACCGGTCGCCGCCTCCAGGGCGCGGGCGGCCTTGGCGTTGCCGTCGGCGGTGTTCGGCACGCCCAGCAGGTCGTAGCGCGTCGGGTCGGAGAGATTGGTCATCGCGGCCCGCGATCCGCGCAGCAACAACGGCAGCGAGTTCTGGAAGGAGACGCCCGTGAGGGAATTCCTGCCCGGTCGCCCCGACTCCACCATGGCGCGGTAGAGCAACCCGTCCTTGACCATGGTCGCCCTCGGGGCCCCGGTCTCCCAGTAGGCCTGGGAGTCGAAATGCGAGCGCGATTGCTGCGGATAGGCCACGCGGTGGATCACCGCCAGTTCGCCGGCGTTGTACACCGGGACCAGGAACTTCAGCGCCGGGTGCAGCCCGGCGAACCCATTGCCCAGCGGCAGCGAATACGGGTAGGCAAAGGTGCCCCCGCCGGTGCCGGCCTCCGGGAACAGGGCCTTGCCCTGCGCGTTCCAGCCCTGGGCCGGGTCGACCGGGATGGCGATGTTGTCGCGGATCTTCGGGCCATAGGCGTCGTCGCCGTGGGGGATGACCGAGTTGAGCCCGTCGTTGGCCCCGCGCAGGAAGATGAAGAGCAGTTTCTTGACCCGGCCGTTGGCGTCGGGCTTCCCGAGGGTGCCCTCGGCCAGGGCCTTCTGCACGAAGAGCGGCACGTCGGTGAGCGAGCCGAGCGCGGCCGTGGCCGCCAGTCCGGTGGCGGTGTTCAGGAAACTGCGGCGGGTGAGGATCTGCGGCGTGTTCATGGTCGGGGCGGGTCGGTGTGGGCGGAGGCGGGTGGATGGATTCCCCTGGCGGCGGCTCATTGCTCCTGGAAGCGCGGGGAACTCAACAGGAGCGCGGCCAGGCCCCGCACCCGGCTGTCGTAGTCCCGGGTTCCGGGGACGAGGGTGGCGAACGCCGAGGCGGTGGTGCCGTTGTCGGCGGTGTTGAGGAACCGGATGCCCAGGGCCCGGTATTCGGTCAGGTTGCCCGCCCCCTCGGACGGGAACAGCAGGCGGAGGAGCAGGTCGGTCACGGACTCTGCCGAGCGGTCGGCACCGTTCCCGAGGCGAAGCGACACCAGGCCCGCCGGGTCGATCCGGTTGGCACCCATCGCATCGGGGTTGCTGCGGACGCCGGTGCCCGTGGTCAGGCCGGAGCCGGCAAGCGCCACGGATTGAACGAAGCGCAGCCGCTCCGAAAGCGTGCCCGCGCTGATCCAGCCGCCGGCGTCCTCGGCGTAGCCGTCGGGGTCGGCGCGGTCGAAGAGCCGCATGCGGCCGGCGCGGTCCAGGATGCCGCCCGAGGCCACCAGCACCGGCGCGTCGGCGACCGAGGTGGACGAGCCGTCGGGCCGGGAGGCCCGGAAGGCCCGGAGGGTGGACACGGCAAACTCCAGCGGCGTCTTGACCTTGGCCGAGGAGGTCCGGGCATCCCGGAACAGCCCGCTCTTGAGGATCACCCGGAGCACGTCGCGCATCTGCCCCTTGGGCCCGCCGTTGGGCGGGTTCTCCCAGGCCAGCATGCAGGCGTGGACCAGGGCCTCCTCGGGCGAGGTCTCGGCGTCGGTGAAGTCGTAGCCGTGGTGGAAGTCGTCATGGACGAGCAGTCGGCAGAGCTTCACCGAAAGGTACTCCTGGGTGAAGGGTTGGTCGGCCATGTGGCGGAGGATCTGGTAGCCATCCTGGATGCCGTTGGTGGTCGACCCGTTGTCCAGTTTCAGCCCATAGGGCCGGCCGGCCCAGGGAGGCCCGAATCGCGCGGGCACCGTCTTCGGGGAGTTGGTGAGGATGGCTCCCCGGGCATCGTGTTCGTGGAAGATCCACTTCACCCGGGCGTCGTGCCGGTCCGTGCGGTAGCGGAAGGACCACAGGCCCGCGAGGTTGGTGACGCTGTTGCGCTCGGTCGCGTTGGTCAGCCCCGGGTTGATGAGCACGGTGGTCCGCGGTGCGAACGGGTTGGCGGCCTGGTTGGTGGCCAGCAGCTCCACGGTCCATCCGGTCCAGGCCCGCGAGATCTGCTCGATGTCGGTCTGGTCGTAGCCGTTGTCCACGCCGAAGGCGAACAGCTCGCACAGCTCCCGCGCGTAGTTCTCGTTGGCGATCCGGTTGGTCTTGGTGGTGGTGCTCACGTCGCCCCGTGAGAGCACCGTGTCGAGGTAGATGATCATCGCCGGGCTCTCGGCGCTGATCCTGAGCAGGTCGTGGAAGGTGCACCGTGGGTTCAGGAACGCCTGCCGCCAGCGGAGGTTCTCCTTGAACTCCTGCCGGGTCGCCTCCGGACCGGACCAGGCGTTGGGAAGTCCGGCCCGCTCGTCGAAGTAGACCAGGCTCTTGGAGTACTCGGTGACGAAGTGGTTCTCGAGGAACTGCTGGAACACCTGGGCCAGCTGGCGCTTGGACTGCACCGCATGCAGCACGTGCCAGGCCCGCAGGTCGCCGATGCTCGCCGCGCCGTCCTGCAGCCTCGCGTAGTAGGGGGCCGGCGACTCGGCATCCCCCTGGAGCGGCACGGTGAGCGAGATGCCGCTGCCGCTCAGGCGCACGGTGAGCTGCAGTCGCGACGGTTGGACCAGGTACCAGAAACTCAGGGTGTAGGTGCCGTTGGCATTGAGCGCCGTCGGGATGGTCTGCACGAGGGCGTCGGTGCCGGTGCTGCCGGCGGCGGACTGCACGAGGTGGTACGACGCGGTGCCGGACCGGACGAAGTCGGTCGTCCGGGCCGAGTTGGCCGTGTTGGTGGTCGTGGTCCAGTTGGCCGCCGCGAGCGGTTGCTCGAAGCCGGGGTTGGCGATCAGGTTGGTGCCGACCCCGGTGTCGGCGGGGCCCGCCACCAGACGGAAATCGTCGAGGTAGGCGTCGCCTGCGCCGCTCAGGTAGACGTACAGCTTGGAGGACGATCCGGTGCCGGTGATCGTGACCTTGCGCCACACCGGGCCGGTTTCCGGCGGGGTGTCGAGATTCTCGGTGATCGTCTCGGGGGCGAGCTGCTCCTCCAGATAGGCGTCCGGGCCGATGGCCGCCAACCGGTCGAGGTCGTCGGGCGTCGGTCCGTAGGCGATGCGGTGGAGCAGGGTGCTGGACCGCACCGCATGGGGGGCCAGCGGCACGGCCTCCAACCGGAAAAAGCCCGAGCCGTTCACGGCGGCCTCGCCGGCCGTCCAGCGATTGCCGGCCTGGGTCCCGGTCACCGCGGGGGAACCCGGCCCGGTCGCTTCCAGGGTGGCTCCGCCGCGTACCCGGTACTCCGACACCGCGGGCATCAGGCGGAACTCCAGCGAGGGGCGGCCATCGGACCAGGTCAGCGACAGGATGTCGGGGGTCTCGGCCCGGAGCGTGCGACCGAGGGTGACGGCCAACCAGAGCACCCATCCGGCACGGAAGGTCTTCATGGGAAATTCAATCGGTGGAAACCGGCGTTCAGTGAAACTTGCATGAGCTAAGCAGGTTCAAGGCCAACCCTTCCAGCCGGAAACGGTGCCCTGGAAGGCGCCCACCCCGGGGGATCGTCGTCCGGCCGCGGCGTCACGGCGAGGCCCATGCCGCCGCCGTCCATTGCCGGTGACGCCCCGACCCGTTGGTGACGGAGCCCAGCCCCCGCAGGCGGAAGGTCTTGCCGAGGGCCCCGGGGCCGAGGCTCAGGCGGGTGGTGCCGGCGGGCAGGTCGCGGACGGTCGTCCAGATGGTGGCGTCTGCCGAGGTGGCCTCGTCGATGCGGTAGCCCAGGTCGGCCTCGGCCGAGGCGGTCCACGCCAGTTCAACCGTTCCTCCGGTGGCCCCACCCGATGCCCGGGCGGTGAAATCCGTGGGCGCCTTCAGCGGGTGCTCGAGCAGGCAGGGGTCTCCGAGCAGGAAGGTCAACCGCACGTTGACCGAGGGGCTTCGCGCGGCGGTGTCGGTCAACAGGGCGTGCACCGGAGCCCCGGCATGCACCCGGTCGGTGGCCCATGGAGTGGGCGAGTGGGCGGTTCCGGCCAGGAGCACGGCGTCCTCGGCTGCCAGGCAGGTGCGCAGGAAGTCTTCGCCGTAGCCGCTGTACCATTGCCCGAGGAACGACCCGAAGGCGAACAGGAAGGCCACCCGGGGCACGTCACCGGGTCGCCTCCACGCCACGTTCTTGGCGAAGTGGCTGTGCCCGGCCTTGGCCGCGCCGGTCATGCCCAGCACGCCGAAATGGGAGTAGTCGGCCTGGAACCCCCACCGGACCCGCGGTCCGTCGTGGAAGAGGTCGGAATTCCAGGTCTCCACCGACACCGCCTCGTGCGGGGCAAGCCGGGGCAGGATGTGCAGCAGATTCCGGTCGACGAGCGAAGGCACGGCGTTGGCGTAGCCGATGGCCGAGTCGCGGAATTCGAGGAGTCCGCGCCGGTACCGCCAGGCCTTTTCGAGGTAGCGCTCAAGGAGGGCGACCTCCACGTCGAGGGCGTTCCTCGGAGAGCCCTTGAGGCCGGCGAACCGGCTGTCGAAGTGGGACAACCGGGCGAAGTCGATGCGACCGAGGGCCACCTCGATGCGTCCGGGGCTGCCGTCCGGTTCGCGCGGCAGGTCGTTGGGATCCCAGCGTCCATCCCCCGGCTCGTTGCCGAGGATGCAAAAGGTGCACTGGCTGCGGGCACAATCGGGGCATCCCGTGCGGAACGATCGGACATCGGTCCAGGCTCCCGTGAGGTCGCCATAGAAGAGGTCGGCCGGCCATGCCCCGAGGTGGATGCCCGCCGGATCGTCGCAGGCCACGTGGCCGTCCTCGGCGGCCCAGCCGCTCTGGGGGATGGTGGGGTGCCCGATGAGCACACCCACGTGGGGACGTCCGGGGTGGGCCTCGAACTCGCGGCGGATCAGCGCCTGGATGGCCAGCAGGTTGGTCCGGTTGCGCGGGAGCGCCTCGGCGTCGTGGCGGCGGCAATCGAAGTCCTGCGGGTCGGCGTCCACATGCCGGGGCACCCGGTGCTGGACGACCTCCCACCCCTCGGCCACCAGGTCGGCACGGTGGCGGGCCAGCGACCGGCCGAGTCGGTCGGCGAGGGTTTCATCGACCAGCAGGAGCACCCGGCCACGGTCGGCGGGGGGTGGGGTGTCATGGGCGGCGCAGACCTCCAGGGGCGGGCGGCCGTTGCGAAGGACACGGTAGGCATAGGTGTGGCCGGGTGGAACCGCCGTGTCGTCATACACCGAGGTCCGGGCGTCCCGGGTGATGACCTCCCAGCCGGTCGGTCCTGGCTCGAGGCGGCGGCGCTCGATCGGATACCGCCCGAGGCTCTTCTCCTCCCAGTCCCCCTCCCAGTCGCGACGGAAGCGCAGGCGGATGCCGGTGGCCAGCGACTCGGCCGAGATCCGCTCCTCCGGGTCGCCCTCCAGGGGGCGATCAGTGCCCCGGGGCGCGCCCGGCAGCGGGCCGGGATGGCCCGGAGTGCCCGGCAGCAGGTGGTTCCGGAGGATCACGCGGTCGATGCGCCCGAGCGCCGGGGACCGTCCGTCCGCGGCATTGCCCACGCGGAAGCTGGGCATCTCCTCGGTGGGCCCGGGTGCCCGCGAGTGGGGCTCCCTGGCGAGCCCGTCGAAGGTCTCCGCGCCGAAGGAGGCCTGCAGCAGCCAGTGGGTGCGACCCCTGATCGGCTGGTCTTGTGTGATGGACCGGGGCAGCGGCGACCACACCGTCTGCTCGTGGGTCTCGGAGACGCGGGTGATCCCCAGGTGTCGGCCGGCCGCATCGATGACCACACGGAGGCCCGGGGCCTCGAGCAGCACGCACTCGGCACCCGGCGCGTCGTTGGTATTCCCGTGGAACCAGTCCGGCCAGTAATCGAGGCTCAGCGAGCCGTGCCGGGGCTGGAGGTTGGTCCGGCTGAGGCCCTCCTGTCGGACCACCAGCGGATAGCGCAGCACCTGGCCGGCCCGGTGGAATCCGGCCGCCCATCGGTCGAAGGACGGCTCACGGTCGGCGTTCGAACCCGCCAGCGGCCGGACCCCTTCCTCCGATTCGAAGGTCCCGGCGTCGAAGCCAAGCACCGACAGGGTGAGGGGCCTCACGCTGGACGCGTCGTCCGGGTCGGTCCCGTCGATGGTTTCATCCAGGTCGGAGCGGCCGTCCCGATCGCGGTCCCCCCGGCCCGGGACCGGCCGGGCCTTCGGAGCGGCGGTCGTCATCGACGGGCTGGCCACCGCGGCGTCGCGCCGCATCGCCGCCGTTCCGATCCAGCGGAATCCCCGTCCCGGGGCCTCGTGCAGCACCGTTCCCGGTGCCAAGGTGAGCAGGGCGTTGCTCACGGTGACTCCCTCGGCCCAGTAATCGATCGGCCAGTGGTGGAAGCCGAGCTTGATCGGGGGGATGCCCTCGGCCGCGGGCAGCGCGCGATCCCGGATCGGCCTCGGGCCGAGGTACAGGTGACGGGTCACCAGCGGTGGCAGGGGTTCCGGGGGCAGGACCGTCATGTCCGGCAGCACGGCGGCCAGTTCCGGGTCGAGCCAGGCATGCCCGAACCCTGGTCGCACGCGGCGGCTGCCGGGGGGCAGGTAGAGCGATCCGGCCGCCTCGATGAACGCGTTGGTCACGGTCGCTGGCAGGACGGCGTTGGGGTTGCCTTCGGGAGCCGGGTGGGTGAACCCCGACGGATCGGCCACCTCGCCGATCACACACCGCAGGAGGGTCAGGGGAGAGCCGGAAGGCCGGCGGTGCAGCGCGCCGGCCCGGGCCACGGTCAGCTGCTGGCCGTCGACCGGGCTGGAGTTCAGGTCGCTGAATGCCGCGTCGACCCGGTGGATCAGGCCGTTGCGCAGCCTCAGGGAACTGTTGGTGGCCTCGATGGCGACGCCGGAGCGCTGGATCTGGAAATGCCACAGTGCGGCGGACGACCGGGTCCAGCGGAGGGCCACCCGGGCATGGGAGATCCGGAAATCGTTCCATCGCTGCGGCTGGGATCCCGCCCCGTCGCCTTCCATCGACAGCGCGACGTCGGCGTAGGGGGTGGCTGACGGCGTCCCGCTCGACCCGGCCACGGGCTCGCCCACCGAGTCGTCGTCGGAGGCCGTGAACACGACCGGGGCCTCCGGACGTGCCTCCCACGACACCTTCGCCCCCGGCCCGAGCACGAGGCCCGCCGATCGGCCCGGCCGGAACTTGACCACGCAGCCGCCCTCGAAGCGGACCCTGCCGTCCAGGCGCACCGGGCCGCCGACGACATAGGTCTGACCGCTGCGGAAGGTGAGGTTGGGGGACGGAACGACCTCGATGACGGCCGCCGCCGCGCCGGAAGCCATGCCGAGCAGCCACGGCATCCAGCCGGCCAGCCATGGGATGGGCGGGGCGGGACGACGCCGCCCGTGCGACCCGGGCAAACCGGCCCGTTGGACGGCGTCCGGGACCTCGGGTCTGGGCCTCCAGCGGTTCATTGACATCGACCGTGAACCTCGCCGCCAGGCCGGCCAAGGCAAACTGGCGACGCGGTCCCGGAAGGTGCCGTGCGTCGACGGCGCGTGCCCCCCTCCGCGCTCCGCGCCCGGGCTCGACTTCGCACCGGCGGGCTGATACCCACGGGTCCATACCGCCTTGGAACACGCCGTTGAGCCCGGGGCGGAACACGCAGGCAGACATGAAAACATTATCGATCGTCCTTCTGTCCGGAGTCCTGGCGGGATCTGCGCTGGGGCAGAACAACGCCGCCACCGCGGCCTCGTCCACCGCCTCGGGACCGGGTTCCGCTGCGGCCGCCGACCCGGGCGAGGGCAAGTTCAAGACCGAACTCGAGAAGCACAGCTACGCCATGGGCGTGCTCCTGGCCGGAGACATCAAGCGCCAGTTGGCCCGGGGCAACTACGAGCATGACCCGGAGATCGTCATCAAGGCCTTCTCCGAGGCGCTGCGTGGCAAACCCACCCTGATCACCGACGGCGAGGCCAACCTCATCCTGCGCAACTACACCACGGAACTGCGCAAGAAGGCCGAGGAGAAGCGCAAGGAGGACGGCGAGAAGGCCAAGGTGGCCGGCGAATTGTTCCTCGCCGCCAACAAGGCCAAACCGGGCGTCCAGACGACCCCGAGCGGCCTGCAGTACAAGGTGCTGAAGGCCGCCCAGGGCGCGCAGCCCAAGGCCGAGGACATCGTCGAGGTGCACTACCGGGGCACGCTGGTCGACGGCACCGAGTTCGACAGCTCCATCTCGCGAGGACAACCCGCCAGCTTCGGGCTGAACCGCGTCATCAAGGGCTGGACCGAGGGCCTGCAGCTCATGCAGGTCGGCTCCAAGTACCAGTTCGTGATCCCCTCCGAGCTGGCCTACGGCCAGAACGGATCGCCCCCGAAGATCCCGCCGCACTCCACGCTCGTCTTCGAGGTCGAGCTGCTCTCGGTGAAGCCGCAGACGCCGCCGCCGCTGCCCGGCGGGGCCGCCGCGAGCGCCACCAGCGACATCATCAAGGTGCCCAGCGCCGAGGAGCTCAAGAAGGGCGCGCAGATCGAGGTCATCAAGTCCTCGGATGCCGAGCGGCTCCAGAAGGAGGCCGCCGAGCAGAAGAAGAGGAACGAGGTCCCGAAGCCCTGAGCGGGGCCCGCATTCCTGGCCGGACCCGTCCGGTTGCCGCGCGCGCCGCCGTCTCCACGGCGGCGCCGCCATTTCCGCCCAGGACCCGGGCAAACACCCCACTTGCATGTCGCCGCCGGTGGAGTACCAGTGGGCAGTTGTTTAGTACGCCTACGTATGAAAACCCTGGAGAACTTCGAGGTGGTGGTCATCGGTGCCGGCCCGGCCGGGTGCGCCGCGGCGACGGCGCTGGCACAGCTCGGGCGCAAGGTGCTGGTCCTCGAGCGGGAGAAGTTCCCGCGCTACCACATCGGCGAGTCGATGATCCCCTTCACCTACCCGCCGCTGGAGCGGATCGGCATGATCCCGCGGCTGCGCCGGTCGTGCTTCATGAAGAAGTATTCCGTGCAATTCGTGGCCCCCTCGGGCCGGGCCTCCCAGCCGTTCTACTTCTTCAACCGGTACGACCGTGACACCGTGGCCCAGTCCTGGCAGGTGCTGCGCAGCGAGTTCGACCAGATGATGCTCGAGAACGCCCGGGAGCACGGCGTCGAGGTCTGGGAGGAGTCCGAGGTGACCGAGTTGGTGCAGGATGTGACGGGCGCGTACTGCGGGGTCCGCGTGGACTCCCGGGAACACGGTGAGGTGGAGGTGCGGGCCACGGTGACCGTGGACGCCACGGGGCGCGAGGCCATCGCCGCCACCCGCAATGCCTGGCGTCGCGGAGACCCCAAGCTCAACAAGGTGGCGGTCTGGACCTACTACGAGGGGGCCAAGCGTGACCCGGGCATCGACGAGGGCGGCACCACGGTGGCCTTCGTCCCCGACAAGGGCTGGTTCTGGTACATTCCCCAGCACAACAACCGGGTCAGCGTCGGGGTGGTGGCCGATGGCAAGTACCTCACCCGTGGGGGGCTCAAGGACCCGGAGGCCATCTTCCAGCGAGAGATCGGGCAGAACCAGTGGATCCAGGATCACCTGTCCACCGGACGGGTCTGCGACCAGTACTGGCTCACCGCCGAGTACACCTTCCGCTCCGAGTACTGCGCCGATTCCGGCCTCGTGCTCGTGGGTGATGCCGTCGGTTTCCTGGACCCGGTCTTTTCCAGCGGCCTGATGATCGCGCTCAAGACCGGCGTGGCCGCGGCCGACGCGATCCACGGGGCGCTGGAGGCCGGCGACGTGTCTCCGGCCCGGTTCGCCGAGTACGGCCGCATCACCCGCCAGAGCATCGAGAACATGCGCAAGCTGGTGTATGCGTTCTACGACCCGAACGTGAGCTTCAAGACGGTCACCGAGGGGCGTCCGGACCTCGCCGACGCCCTGACCGACTGTCTCTCGGGCGACGTGAACAAGGACTTCTCGGCCATGTTCGAGGTGTTTTCGCGCTACACGGACATCCCCGAGGAACTGCCCTACGGGGCGCCGAGGCCCGGGCCCGCCGAACGGGTCGCGGCCTGAGGTGAGATGGCCTCAGGCGGATCCCCCGGGCACCCGGGGGGCCCTCGGGGTATCCCGCCGACAGCGCTCCGGCCGACAGCGCTCTTGCCAAGGGCGCCGTTTCGCGGAATCTCTCGGTTTCAAGTCCGACCACGATCCTATGGCCGTCCAAGTCCGAATCCCCACGCCACTCCGCAAGCTCACCCACGACGTCGAACTCGTGGAGGTCAAGCCGGGCACGATCGCCGGCGCGATCGCCGAATTGCAGAGCCAATTCCCCGGAATCGCCGAGCGCCTGATCGACGAGAAGGGGGAGGTCCGCCGTTTCGTCAACGTGTACGTCAACGAGGAGGACATCCGCTTCCTCGACAACCAGGCCACCGTCATCAAGGACGGTGACGAGATCAGCATCATCCCTGCCATCGCCGGGGGTTGATCCGTCTCGCCGCCGAACGGCCCAACCTGTCCACTAGGACCATGCCCACTCCATCTCCGAAGGCCCGCCCGGCGGCCAGACCTCGCAAGACGACCCCGAAGGCCACCCGGGCGGCGGCCAGGAAGGCCGACGCGGCGACCACCACCGCCCGGTTCTGGCTCACCTATCCGCCGCAACGCATCAAGGCGCCGGTGATCTGGCGGCTTGGCCACGAATTCCGCCTGGTCACCAGCATCCGCCAAGCGAGCGTCACCGACGTGGTGGGCATCGTATGCCTCGAGATCGAGGGTGCCGCCTCCGAGATCACTGCCGGGGTGCAGTGGCTCAAGAAGCAGGGAGTCCGGGTCGAACCGGTCGAATTGAGCGCCGTCGAGTCCTGAGCTCCAGTCCTCGGTTCCTCATTCCCCTCGGTTCCTCAATCCGGAACCGTGGCGTTCGTGGGATCCGCTGCCCGCCGTGGCACCGCCCCCCGTGGATCCATGTCCGAGGATCCATGCCCCGGTGGAACCATGGTTTTGGGTTCGACCTTCCGGGCCCGACCCAGCGCCTGTTCAGTGTCCGACCGATGTCCCGCGCGCCGTGGATCGGCGGGCTTCCACCCGCTCGTAGTTGAACGGCCCCACCCAGCGGGTGTTGAAGCGCCGGTGCAGTGCGTCGCTCGGCAGGGCGGGCCTGGGCTCCACTCCGTGGCGGGCGTCGTCCATGCCATGCCAGGGCAGCGGGTCGATCCGGTCGCCGGCGGCGACGTGGTAGTCGGCGTCCTTGTTCCATCCGACCGTCCACAGGAAGAAGCGCCGCTGGTGGCCCGGGGCTGCCGGAGGGACCGCCGTGGCCGCGAATTCCAGCGTCAACTCATCCCCGGCCGCCACCGTCACCACGCCGCTGTCCTCGGCGGCCACGAGCGGGTCGACCGGCCCGTACCGGGTGGCCCACCCGCTGGGGGTGATCCGCCAGGGCGGCCGCTGGCGCACGGTGTCGTGCATCGGCGTGAGCGGATCGGACGGACCGGTGGGCGCGAACTCTCCATAGCCATGCCAGTGCAGGTCGGTGGCGGTCGGGGCGAGGGTGGCCACGCGGGCCGGCTCGTTCGCGGTGAACAGGGCGATGCGATCCCAATGCAGCTCGAAGGCGTAGCTCAGCCGGAGCCGTCGCGTGCCGGTCGGAAGCCGACCCTCGCCCAGTGGCACGAGGATGGTCTTGGTGCGACCGGCTGGCACCCCGACCACCACCTGGGGCAGGGGTTCCCATCGGTCCGGGGCGGTCTCGGCCTCCAGCCGGGGAAACGGGTACGGCAGTTCGGGGTCGTGGCTGCCGGCGATGTTGGCCATGCCGCCGCCGAAGCGCAGCCAGCCGCTGAGCGCCAGGGTCAGGCCGGGCAGCTCGGGCAGCGGCCCGAAGTCGAGGATCACCGACGTGGGCTCGGCCAGGCCGCGGAGTTGCGGGATCCTCAACCGTGGCGAGGCGCGCTGCCCGTCCTCCCGGTCCAGCGTGGCGGTCAGATCCTCGCCCGCCCCAGAACGTGCCGAGCGCAGCGGCAGTCGCCCGGAGAGCACCCGCAGCTCGTGCTTCGGGAACGGCGGGCCGGGCACCAGCTTGCTGGTGGGATGGGCCTCGGATCCGGCCGGGATGTCCACCCAGCCCAACCGGGCCTCGTCCAGGTAGAGAACCTCGCGCAACTCCTCGGTGAGTTGCACCGTGTAGCGACCCTGCCGGGGCACGAACTCCGCCTCGCCGCCGAGTGCCACCCATTCCCGGGGGTCGGCCACGATGTTGAGTCCGGGCCGGGCCGGCAGGCCCACCGGTGCCGAGCTGAGGATGTCCGTCAGGAAGCGGAACCGGGTGCCGTCCCAGGCGTAGAGGTAGGGGCAGGAACCGGTCGGGTTCTTTGGCTCGATGAGGTCCACGACCTGCCTGGGATGGGGCCCGACCCCGAAGAGCGGCTGGGTGTCGGCCCAGCGGGCCAGGACCGTCTCCAGGTCCTTGTGGCGTCCCACCCCGATCTCCACCGGCTTGCGCTGCACGCTGCGGACGGCCCGCCAATTGCCGGCGTTGAGCTCGATGCGCAGGCCGATCCCGCTGAAGTTCGAGCGGTTGCCGATCGGGCGGAACTTCACCAGGCCGTTGGCGTTGGCGCCGTCGTTGCGCAGGAGGCGCACGCCGCGCCCCTCCAGGTCGACGAGGGCGTCGATGTCACCGTCCTGGTCGAAGTCCGCGAAGGCCGCATGGCGCACCGGGCCACCGGCCAGTTCCCGAAGCCCCAGCGCCTGGGTCTCCTCGTGGAAGCCCCGGCGACCCCGGTTGCGCCACACCCTCAGTCCGTCGGTCCCCCAGCCGACCAGGTCCAGCCAGCCGTCGTTGTCATAGTCGAGGGTGCGCAGCGTCCGGATGCCGTTCTTGCGGGCCGGAATGCGCAACGGATCCCGCAGGCCGCCCAGAT
The DNA here is from genome assembly GCA_021298285.1 of Verrucomicrobium sp. GTDB lineage: Bacteria > Verrucomicrobiota > Verrucomicrobiia > Limisphaerales > UBA9464 > SXXZ01. Next base: position 3,716 of record JAJTFN010000056.1, on the reverse strand, counting down.
GGATGGCGATCGAGGCGTCGGTCACCAGCGCCGCGTCGGCCCGCAGGTCGTTGTTGAGGTCGCCGGTCGCCAGGCACCGCGCCACCGGCCAGTCCGTCGGCTGCGTCCCGGCGCCGAGACCGTCCCGGCGCTGGTTGGACAGCACCCACGGGGGCTCGCCCCGCCGGGTGAGCAGCACGTCCGGCAGGTCGTCGTTGTTCCAGTCGTCGATCGTGACCGAGGTGACCCCCGACACATCGAACCCGTCGCCTGCGCCACCGGCCTTGCGCTCCCGGAAGATTGCGGTGCCGAAGTTGGTGAAGGCCCGCAGGCGCCCCTCCGGCGTGACGGCCAGCAGGGCCAGCTTGCCGGTGATGTCGATGTCGCCGAGGGCCGCCCCGGTCGCCTTGACCGCCCGGAGGCCGGCCAGGGCCGTGCCGTCGGTGATGAACCCGTTCGTGGCGAACCGCAGCAACTGGGAGCCTTCCGTCCCCATGACGATCGCGTCGTCGTGGCGGTCGTTGTTCAGGTCGCCCACCACGATGTCCTGGACCGCCCCGACGGTGTGCGGCAGCGGATCGGTGCGGGCCGAGAAGGTGGCATTGGAGTTCCAGAGCAGGTGCAGGCCACCCTGGTCGTCGGGCAGCAGGACGTCGTTCCAGCCGCGACGGTTGAGATCGAAGAGGCCGAAGGGCCCGCGGAGGCGGCCGGCCTCCGCACCGAAGGCGCGTTCGGTGGCGTCGGCGAAGCGCACCGGAACCGGATCCGGTTCCGGCTGTTCCAGGGCGAAGGGCGCAAGGATCTCGGTGTATTTGCACCGTTCGAACAGCGACGGGTTGTCGGCGGCCTGAGGCTTGCCGGCCGAGATGCGCTGGTGCTCGGCCAGTTCGGCCGCCGCCTGCTCGCGGGCCCCCTGCCGCAGGTAGGCCTGGCTGAGCTGGTAGTGGGCCGACGGATGGTCCTTGTCGAACTCGAGGACCTCGACGAACTGCTCGGCCGCCTCGGCGAAACGGCCCCAGCCGGCGTAGGCCAGGCCGAGCTGGAAGCTCACCGTGTTCTGGGTCCGGTCGGCCTGCTTGGCCTCGGTCAGCGACTGCACGGCGTTGGAGTGCGCCCCCATCCGCAGGTGGGCGCAGCCGGCGAGGTAATGCGCCGCGCCCCGTCCCGGCTCGACCTGGAGGGCCTGCTGGGCGTGGACCAGCGCCTCGGCGGGCTGGTTGGCCAGCAGGAAGGCGTTGGCCAGGTTGAGGTGGACGTCGGGGTTGGCCGGGTTCATCGACAGCGCCGCCCGGAAGGAATCGATCGCCCGGCGGGCATCGCCGGCGGCGTGGTAGCCGCGGCCGGCATTCATGTGCGCGGCGAAGAGTGAATCGTCGTTGGAGGCGCGCTGTGACCACCATGCCGCCGCCGCGATGCCGACGATCATCAGGAAGATGCCCACGACCATCGCCGGCGCGGCCGGGGAGTGCTTCGGTTGGCTCATGCGGATGGGGCGACCCTACGTCGAAATCCCGAAAAGCAACACCCCATCCCAGCCCCCTGGTCCTCGCCTGCCGGGCCGATCGTGGCGGCTTCCCCAGGTCGTTCAAAAGAGTGCAGATAAGTTACGTTTGTAAACTCACAATTGTAAACAAGTTGACAGGTGTTTATGAAGTCGGGTGTCCAAGGCGTCCCGACCGGTCCGTCGGGCTGTTCGTGGGCTCCGACCCGTGCGAACCGCCCTCCGTCCCCTCTTCCGATCTGCCGCCATCATCCGCCTGCAGCGGCCGGTGCTGCGATGGCTGGCGGCCTTGCTTCCCGGGTTTCTGGGCCTGTCCCTGACATGGACTTCCCTGGCCCAGAAACCATCCCCGGAATCCGCCCCGCCGCCGGGGATCCCGGTCGCACCGAAGGATCCCCGGGGGCCGGGCACCCTCGAGATGGCGCGCCTGCTCCAGGACCTGGTCCAACGGGCCGACCCCATGGAAAACCGATTCCTGAACCCTGCGCGCATCGAGGCCTACCAACGGATGCTTTCGGCTGGACCGTCCCCGGAACAGGAACTCCAGGCGAGGTTCCTGCTCGGGGGCGAATTCCTCCAGGCCAACCGGTTCGATGACGCCCTCGACCAGATCCGGCGCGTCCGATCGACCGTGAAGGCCCTGGAGATGCCGATGTTGGAGGCCAACGACATCCTCCTGTCCCTCCGCGAGGCGCTCTGCCACTTGCGGCGCGGCGAGTTGGCCAACTGCCTGAGCAACCACAATGCCGACTCCTGCCTGATGCCCTTGCGGGGCGGCGGCATCTACCGAACCCGCGACGATTCGATGCAGGCCCGCTCGGTGCTTACCAACCTGCTGGCCCGCCATCCCGGCAATCTGCCGGCCCGGTGGTTGCTGAATGTCGCCCACATGACCCTCGGCGAATATCCCGACCGGGTGCCGTCGCCCTGGCTCATCCCCACCAACGTCTTCCGTTCCGACCACGACATCGGGCGTTTCCTCGATGTCGGGCCGAATGTCGGTCTGGCCCGCACGGAGCTTTCGGGAGGGGCACTGGCGGAGGATTTCGACGGCGACGGGCTGCTGGATGTCGTGACCTCGTCGATGGGCGTGGCTGATCCGATGCGCTTCTTCCACAACCTGGGGAATGGCCGGTTCGAGGAGCGCACCCGCGAGGCGGGGCTCGAGGGCCTCACCGGCGGCCTCAACCTGCTGCACGCCGACTACGACAACGACGGCGACCGGGACATCCTCGTGCTGCGGGGAGGCTGGATGGGCGAAGGTGGCCGCTACCCCAACTCGCTCCTGCGCAACGACGGCGGACATTTCGAGGACGTCACGAAGCAGGCCCGCCTGCTGTCCTTCCATCCCACCCAGAACGCCGTGTGGTTCGACTACAACGGCGACGGCTGGCTCGACCTCTTCATCGGCAACGAGTCCATGCCCGGCGGTGCGCCGCACCCCTGCGAGCTGCACCGCAACAACCGCGACGGCACCTTCACCGACGTGTCGCGGGTCAACCGCCTCGACGTGCTGGCCTTCGTGAAGGGCTCGACGGCCATCGACTACGACAACGACGGCCGGCCGGACCTGTTCCTGTCGGTGCAGGACGGCCGGAGCCTGCTCTTCCACAACGACGGCCCGAGGCCGGCGACGGCCACCGAGAAGGCGCGCTGGGGATTCACCGAGGTGGCCGAGGCGGCCGGGGTGACCGGCCAGCGCTCGACCTTCCCGTGCTGGTCGTTCGACTACGACAACGACGGGTTCGAGGACCTCTTCGTGGCCGGCTACCGCATCCGGACCGTCGGCGAGGTGGTGGCCGACCTGTTGGGCATGGCCAGTCCGGCCGAGCGGGCCCGCCTTTATCGCAACCGGGGCGACGGCACCTTCGAGGACGTGTCGAAGGCCGTCGGCCTCGACCGGGTGCTGCACGCGATGGGCTCAAACTTCGGGGACCTCGACAACGACGGCTGGCTCGATTTCTACCTCGGCACCGGCGACCCCAATTTCGACACGCTCATCCCCAACCGGATGTTCCGCAACGACGGTGGCCGCCGCTTCCAGGATGTCACGACCAGCGGCGGGTTCGGCACGTTGCAGAAGGGGCATGCGGTGGCCTTCGCGGACCTCGACAACGACGGTGACCAGGACGTGTACGAGGACCTCGGGGGCGCCTACCACGGCGACCAGTACCCGAACGTGCTGCTGGAGAACCCGGGCCACGGGAACCACTGGGTCAAGCTTCGGCTGGAGGGA
>JAJTFN010000229.1 GCA_021298285.1 Verrucomicrobium sp. | reverse complement strand
TACGTGTCGGTGCGGCATGGCGGCAAGAAGCTGACGACCGACAAGGAGATCAACGGGTGGTCGTTCTGCGGGGTGGGTCGCGGGACGGTGGCCGACCACCTCGAGGCGTACTGCATCGCCGACGACGGGTTCGAGTTCTTCGGCGGGTCGGTGAACACCAGGTATCTGGTGTCGGCGTTCAACGACGACGATCTGTTCGACACGGACCAGGGGTACAACGGGCGGAACCAGTTCTGGTTCGGGATCCAGGAGCCCGGAGCGAAGGACAACGGTTCTGAGCAGAATGGGCAGCCGCAGGCGCCGGACGTGCGGGTGCCTGGGGCGCTGCCGCTGGCGGACTACGTGGTGCGCAACGCGACCTTGATCGGGGCGGGCGCCGCGGCCAGTGGCAACGATGCGCTGCGGTTCCGTCAGGAGAACAAGGCGCGTTGGTACAACTCGGTGATCACGGACTTCGGCGGCGTGCGCGTGCGCATCGACGACGACGGGGTGTCGACGCCGGATGTGAAGAACAACCTGTTCTGGGGCTTCAAGGCCGGCTCGAACGAGGACTACGGCAAGGAGTATGCGCCGGCGGCCTTGAATCCGGTGGCGGACCCGCTGCTGGGCGGGATCAGCCGGGTGCCGGACGGGCAGCTGGACCCGACGTTGCGCGCCGGGAGCCCTGCCTACGGGGTGCCGCAGACGGACACGCCTGGATTCGTGTCGGTGGACTTCACCGGGGCCTTCGGGACGGAGAACTGGGCGCAGGACTGGACGGCCCTGGGTGCCAACGGCTTCTTCAAGGCCACCAGCATCCGTCCCACGGGTCCGCTCGCGGCACCTGAGCCGATGGCTCCCGTGCTGGCCGTCTCGGTGACTGCCGGCCCGGCTCTGCGGATCACCTTCGCCACCGAGGCTGGCCGCGCCTACTCGATCCAGTCCCGGACCGCCTTGGAATCCGCCTCCTGGTCACCGGTCGGCTCGCCCGTGACGGGCACCGGCGGTGAGGTGTCCGTGGAGGTGCCCACCACGACGGAGGCTTTGTTCCTTCGGGTCACGGTTCAATGACCGTTTGCCGGGGTTGTTCCTCGGCGTCGAATCAGCGGGGGCGGATCTCCTTTTGGGATCCGCCCCCTGTTTGTCATTAGCCCGGACGGACGGCTGCCGGACGGCTGGCGATGCCCGCGAAGACCAACGCGGCGATGCCCGCGACCGCGACCCAAATCCCCGCATCCAGGAACAAGGGCAGCACGGCATCCCCGGTGAGCGAGGCCCTGCGTGCCAGCATCACCCCGCATACCCCCAGATAGCCTGCACTGTCCGCGAGGTACATGAGGAAGCCGAGGTTGGCGCGGTCACGGGTCAGGGCGATCAGGCGTTCAAAGACCGTGGCATGGACAGCCACATAAGGCAGGTAGAGGCCGGTCCCCACGAGCACCATGAAGGCAAACGGATCCAATCCGCCACGAGGCCATGCCAGGCATGCCGCGGCGACGGCGGCGAGGCCGAGGCAGGACAGCGCCAACCCGGCCCGGAATGCCCTCCGGTTGTCTCCCACCCGGGCCAGGACGACCATCGGCACCAGCACAGTCAGCGCCACCCACAGTTCGGATCGGGTGAACACGCCGGCTTCGCCGGTTGCTCCGAGAGCCGTCCACAGCTCGCGGGCGAAATCCGCCCGAAGACTGCGGAGCACCGTCACCAGCAGGTAGGCCAGGCAGATGGCGCCCACCACCCATCCATTTCTGCGCAGGAACCCGATCCGGGCGTTGTGGTCGAGAGGTTCCCTCGCGGCGCGGGCCTCGACGTCGTCATCGGACGGCGGCGCCACCTGCCCCAGCATCCGTGCGAAGAACACCAGGGGAATCGCAAACACTGCACCTGCCGCCGCCGGCATCCAGCGCTCGGGGACGCCGGCCGCAAGGAGTTGAAGCCCGACAGTCTTGGAGATCCCGTCGGCGACGATGAAACTGCAGCACAACGCCGCGATGAAGGCTTCCGACAGTCTTCTGCCCTCGAGAAAGCCCAGCACCAGCCCGAAGACCATCCCGAGTGGTAGGCCGTTCAGAAAAAGGCAAGGCGCTCCAAAGGACGGGGGGAGGATCGCAAAAAAAATCCACGCAGCCTCGGCCACCGCGATCAGACCCAGCAAGGTTCCGATCCGGCGCCGCGCGGGCATCTCGGCGATCACCCGGATGCCGATGAGCTTCGAGGCCGTGTATCCGAGAAGCTGCGCCGCGACCAGGGTTGCCTTCATCCCCGGGGTGAACGGATCCTCGGCATACAGTCCCGCGGTGAACGGCTTCCGGAACCCATACATGCAGGCATAGGTGCCGAAGGCTGCCACCGTTCCGTGGACTGCCACCACGGCAGGATGCGGTCGCCGGTCGCGACGCCCTGCGCCACCGTCGCCAATCATCCTGTCGGGGGATATCCTTGGAGGGCTCATGCGGGGGTGATCCCAGAATCCTCCGGGCTCCGGGGTGACGTTCGGGTGACACCTTCAGGGTTCCCGCGCCGTCACGGCCACCCGGCACCACCGGCCGGACTCGGCCAGGGCAAAGGCCTCCTCCAGCCGGGACAACGGCATCGGCGGAGATACCAACGATTCCCAGGGATGCGTGTCCCGATGACGGTCAAGGAAGTTGATGGCGCTCATCAGATGGCGTGGAGCATAGTTGTGGAATCCGCGCAGGGTGAGGCACTTGCGGATCAGCGACTCACCCGTGAGCGACAGGGCGGAATCCGGGTGCACCAGGCCGGCGAGCGCATAATGCCCTCCGGGCCTGAGCCAACGGAGCCCCTCCGGGATGGCGTGGGCGCTGCCACAGACCTCGACCACGACATCAACCTCGTCCCGTGGGATCGGTGACGAGTCGGCCGCCAGCACTGGTGTGCCGCCAAACCGTGGAACCGCCGTCAGACGCTGCGGTTGGTGGTCCACCACGAACACCGTTGGCCACCCCGCCATCCGGAGCAGGGCGCACCCGTAGAGGCCGAGCAGTCCTGCCCCTTGGACCACGGCCATGTCTCCGGGCGGCGGCAGCGACTCCGCGACCGCCACCATCGTCGCCAGCGCACAGTTGGCAGGCGCGGCCACCGCATCGGGAAGGGCCGCCGGAACCTCGACCAGATGGGTCCCCTTCCGGAGGGTCAGGTGGGAGGCGTAGCAGCCGTGAAGTCCCCCGGAGGCCGTGAGCGGAGCATGGCCGTACTTCAGCAGGTTGATGCACTTCTGGGGGATCCCCCAGGCGGCGCATGGCCGGCACGCTCCGCACGAGTCGGTCAGCGTCCAGGACACCCGGCGCCCAAGCCAGGACGATTCCTTGCCCTCCCCGATCGCCACGACCCGTCCCACCCCTTCGTGTCCAAGAATGGTCGGCACCGGCCCGTGACGACGTCCCCTCAGGGTATGCAGGTCGGAGCCGCAAAGGGTGGAAAGGTCGAGGGCCACGACCGCCTCGCCGGGGCCGGGCTCGGGAATCGGCCTCTCGACCCGTTCAAACGGCTGTCCGACACCCCGGAAGACGGAGATCCAAGCGGTTGCCACGCGGACGATTGAAAGGCCGCGCAGAATCGAGGTCACGCCCGATCCGCGGTCGGACCGTGGCGATCAGGTGGCGGTGGAGGCGCATTTGCGGGCCGTGCGTGACATGTCGGTGAACCGGCATAAAGGAGGTTGCCCCGGACATGCCATGAGGGGCAAAAAGGATGGGTCTGCCGGGATTGTTTCCCGGCGACGACGGAATCGATGACCATGAATTCAACCCATAAGAATCCATCGGGCGCTCGACGGCATGTGCTGTCGGTGCTCGCCGCGTCCCTGATCGCCTCGGCGATGCAGGGCGGTCTCCAACCGCCTGTTCGCCGAGAATTTTGACGGTCTGGCGCTGGGGCCGAACCGTGAGGAAGGCCTTGCCGGGCTGGAGGTGTGGACGGGCACGCCGCCGAGCGGCTGGGTGCTGGACAACTCGCAGATGCCTGGTTTTGGCACGCCCAACGACGGCATGGTGGAGTGGGCCGGATGGACCTTTGCGAACAAGGACTGGTGGGTGCGCGCGGCGGGCAACCAGCGGCGTGCGGAGTTCGCCTTCGGCGACAACACGGTGATGATCGCCGACCCGGACGAGTGGGATGACGCGGGTCACGAGAAGGGTCTCTTCAACTCGTACATCGCGCTGCCTGCGATCAACGTGAAGGGTGCGGCGGCCAACTCGCTGGTGCTGGCCTTCGATTCGACCTGGCGGCCCGAGGCCTTCGACGACGGCGGTGCCAACTGGCCGGTCGACGAGAATGGTCGTCCGATCAACCACCAGAACGGCGTGGTGGATGCGTCCTTCGACGGCGGTGCGAACAAGCGGGTGGTGGACTTCGATTCGGATTCCGAGAGCCCGAACTTCAAGAAGGACGTGGACTTCATCAACGAGTCGGTGGTGGTGCCGCTGAACAACCCGGCGGGTGCGACGACGATGAACCTGCGTTTCGGCATGCTGACGGCGGCCAACGACTGGTGGTGGGCGGTGGACAACATCGCCGTGGGCGTGCCGCCGCTGCTCTCGAGCGTGACGGGCAACGGTGTGGCGGTGACCAACCGGATCGTGGAGGCGCTGGGCAAGACGGTGAACACCTCGGCGGGCGTGGCGGTGACGGTGAACGGCAAGGCGGCGACGCCGGTGGAGGTGACCCGAGCGCTGGTCAACGACAACTATCCGGACAGCGAGCGGGTGTTCGTGAGCCACACGGGCACGCAGGTGTTCGCGCCCCGTTCGAAGGTGCCGGTGACGGTGCGCTTCACGGACAACACGGGCCGTGTGGTGGAGGAGAGCGGGTCGTTCATCGCGCCTGGCTACCTGAGCGTGAGCACGACTCCGAGGGAGATCACGGCGGTGCTGACCGACGCGGCGTGGATGACGGTGAAGGAGTCGGCGGGCGTGAAGCTGGAGCTCAACGGCACGGCGATCACGGCGTCGTCGGTGCGTCGGGTGGACGGCACGGTGGTGGTGAGCTACGTGAGCCCGTCACTGATCCCGTCGGGATCGCGGCACACGCTGAAGGCGACGTACACCACGGCCACCGGTCAGGAGTTGGTCGAGACGGTGGGCTTCACGGCGTCGACCTACGCGACGCTTTCGGCCGACCTGGCGACGGCGCCGGGCACGGGTGCGGAGGCCGGCATGAGCTGGCGCACGCATCAGCTCGGTGCGGCCCGTCCGGGCGGCACGACGCTGGCGGCTGCGGAGTCGCAGCTGGCGGGCGCCTTGGGTGCCTCGGAGCATGACGGGTCTGGCGAGGTGGGCGGGGTGTTCAAGATCGACTTCGTGAACTTCGACCAGGCGTCGGGCGAGGCCGGCAATTTCAAGGCCAGCGGCTTGGCGGAGTTGTCGCTGAACGACGAGGCGATCCCTGGCATCCCTGGCCTGAACGGTGGCGTGGACAACATCGCCGGCGAGGCGCTGGCGTTCCTGGAGATCCCTGCGGCAGGGCTGTACACGATGGTGGTGAACAGCGACGACGGGTTCCAGGTGTCGGTGGGCACGACGAACAACCCGAAGGCGCAGGTGCTGGGTGAGTTCAACGGTGGCCGTGGCAGCTCGGACACGCGGTTCTACTTCGAGGCGCCGAAGGCGGGTGTGTACCTGTTCCGGCTGCTGTGGATGGAGGGCAGCGGTGGCGCGAACGTCGAGTGGTTCACGGTGAACGCCGACGGCACCCGGGCGCTGGTCAACGGCACCCAGGCCGGAGCCCTGCGCTCCTTCCGCCGCCGCACCGTCGGCGAGCCGAGCCTGCCGGTCTCCAACCGCCTGTTCGCCGAGAATTTTGACGGTCTGGCGCTGGGGCCGAACCGTGAGGAAGGCCTTGCCGGGCTGGAGGTGTGGACGGGCACGCCGCCGAGCGGCTGGG
>JAJTFN010000228.1 GCA_021298285.1 Verrucomicrobium sp. | reverse complement strand
CGGGTGGTTCACCAATGCGGCCGGGATCCGCTTCAATCACGACTTCGGAGCCGGTCGGGTGGATGCGGCCGCCGCCGTGAACCTGGCTGGAGGCTGGCGCAATCTCGGCGCGCGGCAGTCGAGCCAGGCCGTGAAGGTGACGAGGGATCTTCCAGCCATCCCCGACCAAGGAGTTTTCGAGGGCGTGCTCCCCGTGGCGGACGATCTCCGGGTCGAACAGGTCACTTTGGAGGTCGCGCTCACCCACCCATCCCGCGGTGAACTGGCCATCGACCTGGTTTCGCCCGCCGGCACGGTCAGCCACCTGTTCCTCCCGCACGCGGACACCAACGCGAATCTCGAGCATCGGTTCACCTCCGTGTTCCACTGGGGCGAGTCGGCCCGAGGCAACTGGAAGCTCCGCATCCGGGACACGGTCGCCGGCAACATCGGCAACATCTCGACCTACCGCCTGGAGGTGTTCGGAACCCGATCGGAGGGGGTGGTTCCCGATCTTCGCCTGACCGCCCTCGGCGTGTCGGCTGACGGCTTCCGACTGAGGTTGCAGGGGCCCGACGATCGTGCGGTCGTGCTTCAGGCCTCGTCGGACCTGATCGATTGGCAGGTCCTCCTCTCGGGCACGATCGACCGGGGCGACACGCAGGTCACCGATCCGAACGCTTCCGAGACGGCCCGCTTCTACCGTCTGGTCCTGGCCAAACCCTGAGGAGGGCGCTGACGGGCCGGGCTGCGACGCCGCATGAGGCGTTGCAACCACCGCGTCGAGCGCCGCCGACCCGGGCACGTCTGCTGGGCGCCCGCTCCCGAGACCGCCGGGAACATCAGAACGTGGTCGTCGAGCCGTTCAGGGCCGGCGCCGGGGGCGTTGATGCCAGATGAGCAGTAATCCGGTCCCCAGGCCCAGGAGCGCCCATGTGCGCGGCTCCGGGACGAGGGCCGGGGTGGTCAGGGGATCGACCGGGGTGAGGCCGGCGGCCTGATACTGGGCCCTGGTTTCGAGCACCACGGCCCCGCTCACCGGGGTGACGAGCTGCCAGAGGCCGGCGAGGGCTACCGCTTCGGTGGTCTTGCGTTGGCGACGGAGTTGATCGATCCGATCGCGGGCCCAGAGACGGACGAGATGCCGGGAGGCCTGGGTGTCGGTCTTCGCGTCGTGGGCGATCTCGGCCTTCGCAGCGGTGAGGTGAAACGGGTCCGCGGACCGCTCGAGGTTCCAGTGCCACCGTGGCGCCTGGCCGGACCAGTGTTCGAGGAACCGTTTCAGGTCATCCTCGAGGGATCCGAGTCGCGGCAGGGCCTGATACAGGGGGTGTGCGTCCCATGAACGGGCCGCGAGGTTCGGTCCGTCGATGGCCTGCACGTCCACCACCCGGGCTCCGTCCACCTCGCCCCGCTGGAGCCTCTGGGCGATGGCCTGCGGATCGCCGAGGACGACGGGCACGGCGCCGTGGATCCAGAGGACGGTGCCGCCGGGTTGTTGCGAGGCCCAGTCCCAGGCGGTCTCCAGGGCGGGGATCGGGTCCTGCCCACCCTCGAAGTCGGGGGTGTTGCGGTCCATCGCCTCAACGGCCGCCTGGAAGGGACCTTCGGTGATGGCGGCGACCTCGCGCGTCCCATCGGCGGAGACCCACACGCGAAGGTCGCCGCGGGCCCGGGTGGACGCGAGGAGCTGTCGCAGGGTTTGCCAAGCGTCCCGACCGGTCCGACCGCCATCGATCACGATGGCCAGCCGGCCGCCCGGCGTGCCGGTTTGCGGGAGCAGTCGTTGCCGGATCGCAGCCGGCGGGGTCGCCCGGTCATCGGGGGCCCACCGGCTGCTCGCCTCCGCCTGCCGTTGGATCCGGAGGGTGGGGATCGCCCGGGGACCCCAGGCGGCCGGGATCTGGACGGAGACCCGGTTCGTGGGGAACGGAGTGGTCCCACTGGGCGACGGCGGGTTCAGGATCCTCTGCGGGGTCTCGAGCCAAAGGTGATGTTCCAGGCCCTCGGCGAGGGCGAAATTGCGCTCGACGATGCGGGGCCCAACGAAGGCGACCTCCTCGGGGCCGAAGGGCGTGAGGGGGGAGGTGACGCCCAGACGGACCTTCATGGTGCCGCCCTGGGGAGGCACCGGGAAGCATTGCAGGAGCACCCGGTCGGGCCCGGACGTGGTCACGAGGACGGGGTCGCGGCGCTGGGCGACGGCCACCTGTTGATAGGCGGTTCGAACCTCGCCGCGCCCGGCGAAGGCGGCCTCGCGCTCCTCGCCATGCACCCAAAGGGTCAGGCGCGAGACGACACCGCCGGGCGGCAACTGGATCTCGGCGCGGGCCTCGCGTTGGCGTGAGGCATGGTCGTTGCGGAATTCCAGGATCCACTCGGTGTAGCCCCAGCCGTCATCCGCGTTGCCCGTGACGTCGAGGCGGGATGATCGGAGCGACAGCCCGGACACGTGCCCGCCCACGGACTCGCCCCCGAGCGAGCGGTCCCATTCGAAGTCCTCGAAGATTTCGCGGCCGACGCCTCGAAGCGAACCGAGCGGTGGGCGGGTTTCGTTGAAGGCGCGCCCGGTGACCTGGAAGTACACGCTCCGGGCCGCCTCGGCCGGCAGGGGCGCGGCCCCGGAGGGATGGAGGGCGTTGTCCCACAGGCGATTGCGGGTGCCGTAACACGCACGCAGCAGGGTGTCCTGGTTGCCCCAGGATCGCAGGAGTCGGACGGCCGATTGGCGTTCGGCGGCCGTCTCGGCGTCGACGGCCTGCCGCAGCGTGCGAAGGGTGACGAACTCGGGCAAGGCCAGGGCGCCCAACAGCAGCATGGCCGCCACCGAGGCGATCCAGGTGTGGCGGGGCCACGGGGCCTGCTGCTCGCGGGCGCGTTGGCGGGCCCGGGATCGAAGGTGCAGGCCGGTGATCCACGTCACCAGCGGGGCCAGCGGCACCAGGCCGAGCCCGAAGAACAGGATGCCGATCGTCGCCACGGGGATGATCGGTGCATACGCGATGGCGTAGGCGGCCGAGATGCCCAGGGAGGCGGAAAGCAACCACGGGAACCAGCGGGGCAGGGCACGCGCCGAGCGTTCCAGCCACCCGATGCCGAAGGCCTGCGTGAGGGGCACCAGCAGGATGAGCCCGATGTGGAGCGGTGTGGGAATGGGGTCGAGCAGGTCGGAGGCCGAGGGGCGTTCGAGCCATTCGAGGATCAGCGTTCCCAGCGGCAGGAGGACACCCAGCACGACCCGAAGGCCCAACCAGCATTGGCTGCCGAGGGTCCGCCTCCGCGTGTCCGGGGCGCCAGGGCTCACACCGTCGGAGGTCGAGGCCGTCGGACCGGAGGCACCAGTCGTGCCAGGGGCGGCGGACGATCCGGCCGACGCGGTCGGGGGCGTCGATGCTGGGACCTCCGAGGGGGCTGAGCGCGTCGGGTGGGCGGGATGAGCGGCATCGGCAGGTCGGAGGTCGGGCATCTCCAGCAGGCCCGGGTCGACCTGGGCGAGGATGCGCACGGCATCGGCTTCGGTGACGACGCGAAGGTTCCGGGCCTCGGCCTCGCGCTCGACATGGTCGCGGAGGTCGGCGATGACCTCGTCGGCCTCGGCCCCATCGGCGGCGAACCGTGCGCGATGTCGATCGAGGCAGCGTTCCAGGGTCGCCCGGGCGGTCGGAGTCCACTCCGTCATGACACGCCTCCGACTTGACGGGTGCTGCGTTGGAGGGTTTCGAGGAACACATTCATGGTCTCGAGGGTGCGGAGTCCTTCGGGGGTCAGGGAGTAGTACTTGCGGGCCGGACCGCTGGCCGACTCCTCGAGCCGCGTGGTGACGAGGCCGGCCAGCCGAAGTCGGGACATGAGCGGGTACAGGGTGCCTTCCGTGAGGCCCATCCCCGGCACCTGCGACAGCTCTTTGACCAGCTCATAGCCATAGCGTTCACGCACGGCGAGGGTCCTCAGGATGCAGAGCTCCAGAACGCCCTTGCGGACCTGGACCACCCAGTTGTCGAAGAAGTCGGACATCGCCGGAAGGGGTGCGGTTCGGGGTGGGATGATGCGTTGGGACAATCCGCTCGGGACCTTCGTT
>JAJTFN010000227.1 GCA_021298285.1 Verrucomicrobium sp. | reverse complement strand
TTTCAGTGGTTGATGCTGTCCTTGATCTGGATCCGCGCAGCGGCTGCGGGAGCGCAGGCTCCGACGGTGCGCCCTCCTCAAGGGGCGGCCGATCAGGCCCAGTGGCTGGAGAACATGATCGGCTTCCACCGGTACACGGCCGATGAGGTGCGTGCCGCAACCGGGCTGGGGGATGACGTGATCGCGGAGGCCCTGAAGCGATGGGGTGCGCCCGAAGAGGCGCCAGCGGGTTCCCCGGAGACCGCCGGGCGGATCCGCGTTCTGCCCTATCCCGGTGGCCGGCATCCGCGCCTGGGATTCTTCGAGGGGGCCATCGATCCGCAGAGGGACACCAAGGTCAGCCTGTTCACGCCGTGGGAGGGCGGCGGCTACGTGGTCGTCGATGTGCCGGAGGCGATCTGGTCGCACCAGGGGTTGACCTACCTCGCCCACCGGCACCTGCCCACCGTCTGGGAGAAGGCCGGCCAACGGTTGGAGCCCGTGGAATGGAGCCGACGGTCTGACGGTTCGCTGACCATGACCCGGACGCTTCCCGACGGGGTCGCGTTCGGGGCCCGGGTGACGCCGGGGGTGCGCCACGCGGCACTTCAGGCTTGGATTCGGAACGGCAGCCACCAGGCCCTGCGGCAGCTCAGCGCCCAGGTCTGCGTGATGCTCGGCCGGGCCAGCGGGTTCACCAACGCCGCGGCGGGTCGACGGATTCTCGACGCGCCCTTCGCGGCCGCGTCGGACGCCAGCGGTCGCCGCTGGGTGATCACCGCGTGGGACGGGTTGAACCGCGTCTGGCAGAACCCTCCGGTGCCCTGCATCCATGCCGATCCCCGCTGGACCGACTGTCCACCGGGCGAGACGCGGGAGGCCCGCGGTTGGGTGTGGTTCTTCGAGGGCGAGGACCCGGCCCCCGAGTTGGACCGCCTCCGTCGGGAGTTCCTGGCGCGGCCGCTGCCGGAGATCCGTCGTCGTCAACCCATCCCGGACAAGCTCGTGGTGCTCACCTTCGACGACTCGGTGGCCTCGCTCCATGGCAACGTGCGACCGCTCCTCAAGGAGTTCGGCTTCGGCGCGAGCTTCTTCATCACGGAGGGCTTCAGTTTCCTGACCAACAAGGCCGACTACATGACCTGGGCGCAGATCGCCGAATTGCACCGCGACGGCTTCGAGGTGGGCAACCACACCCGGAGCCACGTGGGCATCGGCCCGGACATGCTCGGCCGCCTGCGCGAGGAATTGACCCACATCGACGAACTGTGTCTGCGGCATGGCATTCCCAAGCCCATCAGCTTCGCCTACCCGGGCAATGCCATCCATCCCGGGGCGTTGGCCGTGCTCAAGGACCTGGGCTTCCGATGGGCCCGCCGGGGTGCCCAGCCCGAGTTCGCCTACGACACCGGGCGGGGCGTGGCCTACGAGCCCGAATGGGATCATCCGTTGCTCATCCCCACCACCGGTGATGCCCGGCCCACGTGGACGATCGAGAACTTCCGGCGGGCGGCCGAACAGGCACGGGGTGGGCGGATCGCGGTGCTCCAGTTTCATGGGGTGCCGGACCGCGAACATCCCTGGGTCAATACCCCGCTGGAACGGTTCCGCGAGTACCTGCAGTGGCTCAAGGACCACGGATATCGCGCCATCGCCCTGCGCGACCTCGACCGGTACGTCGATCCGATGGATGCCCCGCAGGATGCCTGGGCGGTCATCCGCCGACGGCAATATGCCGCCTCGGTGGAGGCCCCGAAGTAGCGGCCGGCCGGCGCCTCCTTCAGGGCTGGTTGCCTGAAACCACGCACCAGCGGGCCCGGTCCGCCGGCGGGGTGTCGCAGTCGGCGTGCAGGATGGCCCCGAAGCGCAGGGTGAACGGTTGCCCGCGTGCCACGGTCACCCGGCTCTTCTCCCCCTGCTTCATGGCTTCCCGACCAAAGGGGTTCGCCACGAACACCCCGTAGTCGCGGTTGTGCCACCAACTGGGCCGGAAGTTCGACGGGTCGGCCACGAGCTGGATGCCCAAGCGGTGCCCGCCCACCGTGCCGGAGTAGTCGCACCAGGCGGCCGCCCTTCCCCAGGTCGCCGCTGCCGTGGTGCGGCCTTCGCTGCTGGTGAGGAGTCCGCCGTTCTTCTCGGTCAGCGGCGTGGCCACCCGGGCGGCGAAACCCATCTCCTCCTGATCCCCGAACACCAAGTCGCCCACGTCGCTGCGGAAGGTGGCCTCCCAGAGCAGCACGGTGGCCCCGGGCCGGGCCAGGCAGGTGATGTGGTGGCGGAGGTCGCCGATCACGACGCCCTTCGTGTCCACCAGGTGGTTGTCGGTGGCGAAGGAGATCCGCCCGTCGCGGACCTCCGGCCGTCGGGCGAATCCCCGGTGCACGATGCGCCCGCGGTTGCGCCAGAAGTCCACGCCGTTGATGTCGCCGAAGGCGAGCCACAGCCCGGGGTGCATGGTGTCGTGGTCCATCGCATCGAGCGGCGGAACCGGCGGGTGGTTGCGGCTGACACGATGACCTCCGGGAGCCTGCAGGTTGGCGAAGTGCGGCCGGAGGATCCGTTCATCTTCGAGGACATAGTCCCCCACGGGCTGTCCGCCCCGGGTCAGGCGGAGGCGCCCCGGCAGTTCGGTGACGGCCAGCGTGTCAGCGGCCAAGGACGCCGCCGGGAGGGTGGATGGACCGGACGGCGCGGCTGCACCTGAGGTTGCGCCCGCCCCTTGGGAACCGCCCGGGGCCGTCGCGCCCTGCCGGACGAGGTAGGCGGCAAGATCGGCCACGGCGCGGGCGGGCAGGACCGTGTCGTAGGCCGGCATGGCCGATTGCGCCGACGACCCGCGGGCGGTGATCCTCGCCTTCGGGATCGTCTCGCGGCGGCCGTTGGCCAGGCCCAGCGTCATGCTCAGGCCGCTCTCCTCGATCAGGATGCCGGAGAGTTCCAAGTCGGCAGTCTCCACCCGATGCAGACTGAAGCCCTCGGTGATGACGGCGTTGGGCTCGAGGATCGATTGCACGAGGTGCTGCACGGGAGCGCGTGTCCCGACCACCGAGAGGTCCGGGCCGAAACCCTGGCCGTGGCCGTCGAGCTGGTGGCATTGGAAACAGCCCGCACCCTGCGGGTGGTGGAAGAGCCAAGCCCCCCGACGGGGATCGCCCTCCGGAACGCGCTCCAGCGCCTGGGCCACCGTCGTCTCGCGGGAAGGTGGTGCCGGCATGGACATTTTGGCGGCGTAGAGGTGCTTCGGTTCAGGGCCGAGCTCCGCTCCGGGACCCGTGTCGGCCGTCGATCCGCTCAAGGGACGCCCACGCACCATCAGCGACAGGCCCTCGCCGGTGGCCTTCCCGATCCATTGGGCCGCAATCGCCGTCAACCCGGTGTCGGAGTCGCCGGCGAGGCGACGGACATCGGCCTCGGGCAGGGCGTGGTCTTCAAGCAGGGCCAGCAAGGCCGCCCTACGGACCCCGGCCCGGGCCTCCGCCAAGAGCGGGCGCAGCGTCCCGGGTTGCGACACAGCCCGCAGGGTCTGCCACCCGGCATAGAAGACGGTGGGATCGGTCTCCCGGGCCAGTGCCTCGAGCAGCGCGGGGATGGCAGGTCGGCCTGAGGCCGCCGGCACGCGCCCGATGGCCTGCACCACCTCGAACCGCACCCGGGGCTCGGCATGCGTCAGCAAGGACACGATCGCTGCCGGCAGGGTGTCGGACGCCTGCCGGGCGACGCGTCGATGGGCCACGATGCGGATGGACTGGAGGCGCAGGTTCAAGGGGGTCTTGGGATCGGCCGCCTTCCGCTCGAACCAACCGTCGCCGGCGGCCTCCCGCTCGGCCATTCGGCCGAGGGTCCAGGCGGTCCAGGTCTGACGCCCCTCGGACATCGCGGGCTTGGCAACGAGCGTGCGCAGGGTCGAGGCCACCGAAGCACCCCGGCGGAGCAACTCCTCCTGGGCCTCGACCCGACGGACGGGCAGGGGGGAGTCGAAGGCTTCGACCAGTTGCGGCACCGAGCGGCGGGACGGCGGGAGATCGCGCGGAGGTCGGGGCGTCGTCGCGCGAGCGGACCGGACCGGTGCGATGCGGAAGACGCG
>JAJTFN010000055.1 GCA_021298285.1 Verrucomicrobium sp. | reverse complement strand
CCGGTGGCGGCGCCGGGGCCGGCCGGGAGGCCGGTGGCGATGACCTTGGCCTTCTTGACCTCGGCGAGGTCGAAGATGGGTGCCCGGAGCTGCTCGAGCTGGTCGGCCGGGTTGCGCATCACGGCAGTCTCCCAGTCGATGAGCTTCTCCTTGACCATGTCGGCCGCGAACTTCAGCGCCGCTGCAGCGGTGCGCTTGCCGTTGCGGGTCTGGAGCATGAACAGCTTGCCTTCCTGGATGGTGAACTCGACGTCCTGCACGTCCTTGAAGTGCGTCTCCAGCGTCTTGCGGACGGCCAGCAGCTCGGCGTAGGACTTGGGCATCACGTCCTTGAGCTTGAGCACGGGTTCCGGGGTGCGGACGCCGGCGACGACGTCCTCGCCCTGGGCGTTGACCAGGAACTCGCCGTAGAACTCGTTGGTGCCGTTGGCCGGGTTGCGGGTGAAGGCCACGCCGGAACCGGAGGTCTCACCGGTGTTGCCGAACACCATCGCCTGCACGTTGACGGCGGTTCCCCACTCGGCGGGGATGTTGTACTTGCGGCGGTAGACGATCGCGCGGTCGTTCATCCAGGAGCCGAACACGGCGCCGGCGGCCCCGCGCAGCTGGTCCCACGGGTTGTTGGGGAACACCTTGCCGGTGCGCTCCTTGACCAGCGCCTTGAAGCGCTTGACCAGCTCCTGCTGGTCCTCGGCGGTCAGCTTGGAGTCCTCGATGTCGGCGTGGTACTTCTCGTGCTTGAAGTGGTGGATGACGGTCTCGAACGGCTCGTGGTCCTCACCCTCGCGCTTCTGCACCCCGAGCACGACGTCGCCGTACATCTGGATGAAGCGGCGGTAGCAGTCCCAGGCGAAGCGGGAGTTCTTGGTCGCGGCCTCCAGCGCCAGCACGGTCTGGTCGTTCAGGCCGAGGTTCAGGATGGTGTCCATCATGCCCGGCATGGAGTCGCGGGCGCCCGAGCGGACGGCGACGAGCAGCGGCATGCCGGAGGTGGCCCCGAACTTGGTGCCCATGATCTTCTCCATGTTGGCCACGCCGGCCTCCATCTGGGACTGGAGTTCCTTCGGGTAGGTCTTCTTGTGGGCGTAGAAGTAGGTGCACACCTCGGTGGTGATGGTGAATCCCGGAGGCACCGGGAGACCAATGCGGGTCATCTCGGCCAGGTTGGCACCCTTGCCGCCCAGCAGGGCCTTCATGGAACCGTCGCCATCGGCCTTCTTGTTACCCCAGGTGTAAACGTATTTCGGAGCTTTCGCCATAATCGCTAGTTGTGTCTTTGGATGAGAACGCGGGAATCCGCGTGGAAGCAGAACCGGCAGGTTATCCGGGGGCGGGCGAGCGTCAACGCGGGAAAAATCGGGAAACAGGCGGTAAATCGCGGGTTTTTCTGTCGGCGACCCCGGGAACCCCCGGTTTTCCTCGGGAATCGTGGCATTCGGCCCCGCCCGGGCCGGGCGGACGAAAGCCCGGAGGCAACGGCGTCCTTGTCTGTCCGGGGCGATTGTCCACACCTTCGACGGAGCATGTCGCCCTCGGATTCCCCGCCCACCCTGCTGCTCGTGGATGGCCACGCCTATGCCTACCGGGCCTTCTACGCGATCCGCTCGCTGAACTCGCCCGACGGCGCCCCGACCAATGCCATCTATGGCTTCGTGAAGATGCTCCAGAAGATGGAGGGCATCCTGCGTCCGACCCACCGGCTGGTGCTGTGGGACCGGGGTCTGGCCGCCGAGCGCATGGCCGAGCATCCCGACTACAAGCAGCAACGCGCGCCGACCCCGGACGACCTGGAGCGGCAGTTTCCCGAGATCGAGGGATGGCTGGAGGCCGCCGGCGTGGCCGCCTGGAGCCAACCGCAGACCGAGGCCGACGACTGGATCGGGACCTACGCCCGCCGGGCCGAGGCGGCCGGCTGGCGGACCGTCGTGGCCAGCTCGGACAAGGACTTCATGCAGCTCGTGGGCGAGCGGGTGGGACTCTTCAACCCCAACGACAAGTCCGAGAAGGTCTGGACGGCCGCGGAGGTCGAGGCCAAGACCGGGGTGCGGCCCGAACAGGTGGTGGACTGGCTGAGCCTGGTCGGCGACGCGGTCGACAACATCCCCGGGGTTCCGGGCGTGGGGCCCAAGACCGCGACCCAGCTCCTGCAGAAGTACGGAAGCATCGACGCGCTCCTGGCACGGCTCTCCGAGGTGAAGTCCGAGTCCCAGCGGACGAACCTCGAGGCCGCGGTGGGTTCCCTGGCGCGCAACCGCCGGCTCATCGCGCTGCGCACCGACCTGGTCGGCGGTCCGGACCTCGACTCGCTGCGCATCGACCCGCCCGATGCCGCCCGCCGCGAACGCCTCGGGGCCATGTACCGCCAGTGGGGCTTCCGCAGCCTGCTCTCGGAACTGGGCCTGCCGTGGGAGACCTCAGGCCAGGGGACCCTCCTGTGAAACGCGCCGCCTCCCAGGTGCCAACCCCGGGGATCCGGGTCCACCGATTCGCCGCCGGGCTTCTGGCGATGGTGGCTTTCCTGGCCGCCCCGGGATGCGGGAGGTCGGGAGGTCCGGAGACGTCCCCGGCGCCGGTCGGGGCCGTGCAGGAAAGCCCTTCGGCTGCGGCCACGGATCCGGCCGAGGGCATGGTGTGGATTCCCGGCGGCGAGTTCTGGATGGGCGGGCCGGGAACGACGGTGACCACCGCGCTCCGGGCGGGCCTCGGGGCGGGCGAGCCCATGTGCACCGGCCTGCGCGACGGGTTCACCGATTCCGAGCCGGTCCACCGGGTCGCCGTCGGAGGGTTCTGGATGGATGCCACCGAGGTGACCAACGACCAGTTCGCGCGCTTCGTGGCGGCCACGGGCTACCGCACGGTGGCCGAGCACGCGCCCCGGCCGGAGGACTTTCCCGGTGCCGACCCGGCGCTGCTGGTCCCCGGCGCGGCGGTCTTCGTCAGGCCCGACGGCCCGGTGACGCTGGAGGATCCGCTGCAATGGTGGCGCTACGTGCCCGGGGCCGACTGGCGGCATCCGGAGGGGCCGGGCAGCTCCGTCGAGGGGAAAGGCGACCACCCCGTGGTGAACGTGGCCTATGCCGATGCCGAGGCCTACGCCCGCTGGGCCGGCAAGCGCCTGCCCACCGAGGCCGAGTGGGAGTTCGCCGCGCGCGGAGGCCTGGACCGCAAGCCCTATGCCTGGGGCGATGAACGGCTCGGCCCGGATGGCCGCTGGCGCTGCAATGCCTTCCAGGGTCGGTTCCCCGACGCCGATGCCGCCCTCGACGGGTTCCGGGGCATCGCCCCCGTGCGACGGTACGCTCCCAACGGATTCGGCCTGTACGACGTGGCCGGCAACGTCTGGGAGTGGTGCAGCGACTGGTACCGGCCCGACGCCTACCGCTCCCGGGCGGCCGACGGCGGGGTGGTCCGCAACCCCCGCGGGCCTGCCGACAGCCACGATCCGGACGAACCGGGCGTGCCCAAGCGGGTCCACCGGGGCGGGTCGTTCCTGTGCAGCGACCAGTACTGCGCGCGCTTCCTCATCGGCACCCGGGGCAAGGGTGCGGTGGACACCGGCAGCTCGCATCTGGGGTTCCGCTGCGTCCGTGACGGTGCGCCACCGGCCCCGGGTGGACGCTGAGACGGGATCGACGCGCTGTTCCCGCCGGCCGGGCTCTGTGGTTCAATGGCCGGGCCGATGAACATTCTCGACGAACTGCGCTGGCGGGGCCTCTACGCCGACTGCACCGACCTCGAAGCCCTGTCCGCCCGGCTCGCCTCGGGCCCCACGACCCTGTATTGCGGCTTCGATCCCACGGCCGATTCGCTGCACGTCGGCAACCTGGTGCCGCTGTTGTGCCTGCGGCGCTTCCAGCAGGCCGGCCACGTGCCCATCGCGCTGGCCGGCGGGGCCACCGGCATGATCGGCGACCCCAGCGGCCGGTCGTCCGAGCGCAACCTGCTCACCCCGGACGTGCTGAAGCACAACATCGCGTCCATCAAGGGCCAGTTGGCGCGGTTCCTCGACTTCGACGCCCCGGGCCATGCCGCCCGCCTGGTGGACAACTTCGACTGGTTCGGCCCGATCTCGTACCTGGAGTTCCTGCGCGACGTGGGCAAGCACTTCACGGTCAACGCCATGGTGGCCAAGGAATCGGTCCGGGCCCGCATGGAGGACCGCGACAACGGCATCAGCTACACCGAGTTCAGCTACATGCTGCTGCAGGCCTACGATTTCTACCACCTGCGCCGCGACGCCCACTGCGAGCGCCAGATCGGCGCGACCGACCAGTGGGGCAACATCACCGCCGGCACGGAGCTGTGCCGCAAGAAGCTCGGCGTACCAAGGCCGACGGCACCAAGTACGGCAAGAGCGCCTCGGGGGCCGTGTGGCTCGATTCCAAGCGGACCAGCCCGTACCGCTTCTACCAGTTCTTCGTCCAGAGCGACGACCGCGACGTGGTCAAGCTGCTGAAGGTCCTCACGTTCCTCTCCTCCGAGCAGATTGCCGCCCTCGAGCAGGACCTGGTGGCCAACCCCGGCGCCCGAGCCCCGCACAAGGCCCTGGCCCGCGAGGTGACGACGCTGGTGCATGGCGAGTCGGCCGCCCACGAGGCCGTCCGGGCCAGCGAGATCCTCTTCGGGGGCGACCTGGCGGGCGTGGGCGAAGGCACCTTCAACGAGCTGCTCGGCGAGGTGCCGACCAAGGCGCTGGAGGCCTCGCGGTTGTCCGGGGCGGGCATGCCCGTCACCGAGCTGCTGGTGCATGCCGGGCTCTCCGCCAGCAAGGGCCAGGCCCGCACGGACATCCAGGGAGGCGGGGCCTCGCTCAACAATGTGCGCGTGGCCGAGGTCCAGCGCGCGGTCACCACCGCCGACCTGCTCTTCGGCAAGCACCTGCTCCTGCGCAAGGGGCGGCGCAACTACGCCGTGGTCACGGTCCAGGGGTAGGGTGTGTTTTCCGGGAGCGTCCGGGGGTGGTGCCAGATCCCGGGGGATGGGCCCCTGGCCCGCCACCGGCCGGACGTCAGCCGGCCCGGCGCTCCCGTCTCAGGGCGCGTAATGGGGCGGCTTCTGGTTGTGGGGCGCGATGCGGTCTCCGTCCTGCGCGCGGAGCGTCTCGCCCAGAGTCTCCAGTTGTCGCTGCAGCCGGGCGATGACCTTGCCCTGGTCGATCACGACCGAGTTCAAGGCGTCGAAATTCCGTTCGAGATGGGCGAGGGCGGCCTCGGCGCGGTCGAGCCGGTCCTCCTGGGTTTGGGGTGTCATCAGAGCTCTCCTTCCCGCTCGGTGAAGAACAGGGCGTGCGCCCTCGGGAAATCGGCCTCGGACACGAGCACGCGCACCGTGCGGTCGAGGTCCTCGATCTCGTCGGCCACCGCGCCACCGGTCGGCGTTGGTCCGACCGTTCCGTCGGGTTCCGCCGGCTCAAGGATCGCGGCGATGCCGTGCTTCTCGAGCCATGCCTGCAGCAGGTCGCCCTTGATCCACGGGCCGGTGAAGAAGTGCCGCATGGCGGTGGGTTCGCTCACAGGACGCGCACGAGGACGACGGTGAAGTCGTCGGTCTGGGGTTCCGGCCGGGTGAAGTCGCGGGCCGCCTGGCAGATGCGACCGGCCAGCTCGGCCGCAGGCACCCCGGGGTGGGCACGGATCAGGTCGAGGACCCGTTCCACCGTGAAGAGCGTCCCGTCCGACCGCATGGCCTCGTCGATGCCGTCGGTCAGTTGCAGCACGGTGTCCCCCGACTCGAGCGGGACCGGTGGGTTCTCGGTGTAGGCGGCCGGGCCCTGCCTGCCCAGGGGCTTGCCGGTGCGTCTCAGGCTGGCCTTGATGCGCCCGGTGGCGTCGAGGATCCAGGTGGCCGGGTGTCCGGCGCTGGCGTGCCGGAGGACCCGGCTGCCGGGGTGGATCGCCGCGAGGGACACCGTCACGTAGCGGTCGCCGCCGAGGTCCTCGGCAAGCAGCCGGTTGGCCTGGGTGAGGATGTCGGCCGGGGCCGAGGCCGAACGCGCGGTCATGCGCAGGCAGAAGCGGGTCTCGGCCATGAGGAGGGCCGGTCCCATGCCATGCCCTGCGACGTCGGCCACCAGCACACCCCAGGAGCCGTCCGGCAGCGGCAGGTAGTCGAAGGAGTCGCCCCCGGTGGCCTCGGCGGCCTGGGAGAGCCCGGCGATGTCGAACCCCGGCACCCGGGGTGCCGACTTCGGGAAGAGCCGCGACTGGACCTCCCGGGCCGCCGCGAATTCCTGGCGACCCTTGCGGATCTCGGCCTCGTGCCGGCGGCGCTCGGTGATGTCCCGGATGAAGGCCACGAGCCATTGCTGGGTGCCCATCCGCATGCGGGTGAAGCCGATCTCGACCTCCACCTCCGAGCCGTCGGAGCGTCGGGCCCGGGTCTCGAAGACCCGGCGATCCTCGGCCTCGGCGGCCGTCTTCCAGGTGCCCGGCGGGGCCTCGGCCGCCTGGAGGAAGTCCAGGGTGTGTCCGCAGACCTCCGGGGCATCCCACCCGAAGATCACCTTCACGGCGGGATTGCCGAAGCGGATGACACCCTCGAGGTCCATGAGCAGCACCGCATCGGTGGAATTCTCCCACACCGAGCGGTACCGCAGCTCGCTCTCGCGCAGGGCGGTCTCGGCCTGCCGTCGGGCCGCCCGCACGGCGGCCTCGCGCAGTTCCCGCTGCACCGCCGGCACGAGGCGGCCGGGCGAACCCTTGGTCATGAAGTCGTGCGCCCCGGATTTCATGGCCTCGATGGCCACCCCCTCCTCGATGCCGCCGGAGACGATGATGAAGGGCATGTCCCTGCCCGACTGTTGGTAGATCTCCAGGGCCTGGGGTGCGCTGAACCCGGGCATGAAGTGGTCGCAAAGCACGAGGTCCCATCCGCCCGAGCGCAGTTCGCGCTCGAACGCGCCCGCGTCGGCCACCCGCTTGGATTCGACCTTCCAGCCACCCTGGCGGAGGTGGTTGACCAGGATCAGCGCGTCGAACTCGGAGTCCTCCACGATGAGGGCCCGCAGCTTCGGGCGTTCGGCGGTCGTCGCGGGAGCGGAGGTGTCGGGCACGGGGCGTGGGGGCGATGGATCGGCCGGTGGGCCGCCGGATGGGCCCGGTTCGGGGTCTCAGGGGCGGCGGACCCGGTAGAACCGCGTTGCCGAGGCGTCCTCGGCCAGCGGGAGGACGACCGGCTCGGCCGGGCCCCGTCCCGCCACGGGCCCGAGGCCCGGGACGGCCGTCCAGCCCTCGCCGGTCAGGCGGGTGGTCTGCTCGACCTGGAAGGCCACCCCGGCGGTGGCCCGGAGGTGGAGATTCCAGGCGCGCCCGGAGCCCGGGACCAGCGCCAGCGACGCCTCGGGTGCGGTGGGTGTCGCATCGCGGACGATGATGTCGAAGTCCTGGGTGACGGCACCGAAGGGGTCGCTGGCGCTCACCCGTACCCGGTTGGTGCTGGGGCCCTGCTCGAAGGTCGGCAGCCATGACAGGACGCCGTTGGTCGTGACCGAGAGACCGACCGGTCCGGACACGAGGCGGTAGGTCAGCGCCTGGGCGGGCAGGTCGGCGTCGGTGGCGCGGATCTGGAAGGAAAGGCGTTGTCCCTCGCTGACCCGCCGGGTGCCGACCGGCGCCAGCGTCGGCGGGGTGTTCCGTTCCTGGACCACGATCTCGAATTCCTGGGCAACCGCGGCGACGCCGTCGCTCACCTCGACCCGGACCCGGTTGGTGCTCGGCCCCTGCGCCTCGGTGGGCTGCCAGGAGAGCAGGCCGTTGGTGGAGACCGTCAGGCCCGTCGGCCCGGACGCCAGGCGGTAGGCCAGGGGCTGGGCGGGCAGGTCGGCGTCGGTGGCCCGCAGTTGGAACGACAGGACGGATCCCTCGCTGACCCGGCGATTCACCGCGGACGCCCAGACCGGCGCCCGGTTCGTGACCGATTCGGTGACCACCCGGGCGTAGAAGTTGCCCTGGGGCCCCGAGTCGGGGTTGGTGCTGAACATGTTCAACGCCCAGGAGTCGGCCACGTCGGCCTCCTCCAGTTTCCAGAAGTCGGCATAGCTTCCGATGACGTTCCGGTTCTTGCCCGGCAACAGCGCGCCCACGGTCGGCGGGTGGGAGATGATGAGGCCGGCACCGTTGTTGGCATCCTGCGCGAGGTCCTGGAACTCGACCGTCCAGGTGAAGCGGTCAGGCACCGTCACCCGGGGCACGTCGAGCGTGGTCGGCTGGAGACCCGGCAGCACGGGGTAGAGCGCGCTTTCCCAGATCAGGGTCTTGGGTTTCTGGGTGTTCGCGACCGTGGGGTACTCGCGCTCCCCGTCATTCCTGTAGAAGCGGATCCTCCAGCCACCCGAGGGGGTCAGCACGTTGCCGAAGTACATGAAGGTGAAGTGCGTGACGACCCGGCTGGTCCCGGCGAGATTGATGTCGTCGCCATGCTGGCTGCCGATCAGGTAGTAGTTCGTCGTGATCCCCCGGGTGTTGTCGAAGACGATCTCCGGGACCTGGGCATGGGTGCGGAGGCCAAGCGCCGTGAGCACCATGAGGACGAGGCTGCAAACCAAACCGGCTGGGAAACGTTTCATCGATCGATGTCGCCCCAGGCTGGGGCCATTGGGCTGGAGGGACGTCGCGAGGCTCGAACGTTCCGGGGGGTCAGGGTTGGGGTGGCGGATCTTGGACGATCCATTGGGGATGCCGTGGACAGGAATGCTTCGGGAAGGGATACCTCAGGGATGGGTATCGTGAAGAAGGGGACGTGGAAAGACGGAAAACGGAGGAGTGGTGCCCCGGCTAGGACTTGAACCTAGAACCAACTGATTAAGAGTCAGCTGCTCTGCCATTGAGCTACCGAGGCGCCAAAACCGCGGCTGTTATGTAGAACCGACCCGCCGTTGTCAACACGAGCCGCAGCGGAACCTTCAGGACAAAATACGACTCCCGACCCGGTCGGGGAATCCCTACGGTGGGGCGCAGCGATGCTGACCGTCTCGAATGTCTCCAAGGGATATGGGGGAAAGACCCTGTTCACCGACCTTTCCCTGCAGTTCAACCGCCAGGACCGCCTCGGCCTCGTCGGGCCGAACGGCGCCGGAAAATCGACCCTCTTCAAGCTCATCCTCCAGCAGGAGGAGCCGGACGACGGTCTGGTGACCTTCCAGCGCGGCACGACCGTCGGGTTCCTGCCGCAGGAGAGCGCGCCGGTGGGCGACCAGACGGTGCTGGAAATCGCCACCAGCCAGCATGCCCCCGGCTCGGAGCCGGAGGACGACTACCACTTCTACGCCGACGGCCCGGCCATCGCCAAGGCCAAGCGCCTGCTCAAGGGGCTGGCCTTCCGCGACACCGACTTCGAGCGGCCGGCGCGCGAGCTGTCGGGCGGCTGGGTCATGCGGGCGCATCTGGCGCGCCTGCTGGTGCAGGAGCCGGACATCCTGATGCTCGACGAGCCCACCAACCATCTCGATCTCGAGACGCTGATCTGGTTCCAGGGCTACCTGAAGAACTACCCCGGGGCCATCCTGGTCATCTCGCACGACCGTGAGTTCCTCAATCAGCTGGTGACCGGCATCGTCGAGATCCGCAACGAACGCCTCTACCGCTATTCGGGCAACTACGACGCCTTCCTGGACGAGCGCGAGGCGCAGCAGGAGCAGCAGCTGGCCGCCTTCAAGAACCAGCAGCGCGAGATCGGCCGCCTGATGGACTTCGTGAACCGCTTCCGGGCCAAGAACACCACGGCGACCCGGGCGCAGGCCAAGCTCAAGCAGATCGACCGCATGGAGAAGATCAACGCGCCGGAGCAGGCGGCGGCGACCGTCGATTTCGCGTTTCCGCAGCCCGAGAAGAGCGGTCAGCGGGTGATCACCCTGAAGGGCATCGACTTCGCCTACGGCGAGAATGTCATCTACACGGGCCTGGAGTTCGAGGCCCAGCGCGGCGACCGCACGGTGCTGGTCGGGCCCAACGGCGCCGGCAAGTCCACCCTGCTGAAGCTCCTGGCGGGCAACCTGACCCCGCAGGCCGGCGAACGCGACCTGGGGCTGCGCGTGAAGGTGGGCTACTTCTCCCAGTACCGCACCGAGATGCTCCAGCCGGGGCGGACCGTGCTCGAGGAGGCCAGCGACACGCCGGCCCGCGTGACCGAGCTGTACATCCGCTCGCTGCTCGGGTGCTTCCTGTTCCGGGACGACGACGTCTTCAAGAAGGTGGCCGTCCTGAGCGGCGGCGAGAAGACCCGGCTGGCCCTGGTGAAGCTCCTGCTGGATCCGCCCAACCTGCTGCTCATGGACGAGCCGACGACCCACCTCGACATCGCCAGCATCGATGCGCTGGTGGCGGCCCTGAGCGAGTTCATCGGAACCCTCGTGTTCATCAGCCACGACGTGTACTTCATCCGGGCCATCGCCACGCGGGTGCTGCACATCAGCGGTGGCGTGTTGACGCCGTACGCGGGCGACTACGACTACTACCTGGAGAAGACCAAGGCCTCGTCGGCGCGCACGGCCCTGACCCAGGCGTCCAACGGCAGCGGCCTCACCAACGCCCGCCCGGCGACCACGGGTCCGGTCGCCTCGTCGAAGCCGGTGATCAGCGCCTCCTCCAAGGAGCGTCGCCAGCAGGCTGCGGAGGCGCGCAAGGCCATGACCTTCCAGAAGAAGCACGTGGCCACCCTCGAGGCGCGCATCGCCACGCTCGAGGCCAAGCAGGTGCAGTTGACCGCCGAGATGGAGAAGCCCGAGACCTACACCAGGCCGGGCCGCTCCCAGGAACTCCAGCAGCAGATCCGTGCCGTCGGCCACGACCTCCACAAGGCCACCACCGACTGGGAGGCCGCGGCCACCAAGCTCACCGAGCTGGAGGCCGCCTCGGTCGAGTGACCCCTGCCCATGGCCGGGATGGCCGGGGGGTCAGATCTTCACCTTGAAGGTCTCGCCCCTGCCGATCGACAGCGCGAAGCCGGCCATCAGCTCGGGGATGAGCTCCAGGTCCTTCAGGTTCACCATCTCCACCGGCGAGTGCATGTAGCGGTTGGGCAGGCTGATGAGCCCGCTGGGGATGCCGCCCCGGGTCCAGAAGATGACGTCGGTGTCGGTCCCGCTGGTGGCGCTCATGGCCTCGTGCTGGAGGGGGATCTTCTTCTTCGCGGCCACCTCCTCGAGGCGCTGGACCACGGCCGGATGGTTGCAGCCGCCGTGGGTCAGCGCCGGCCCGGCCCCGAGCTTGATGTCGCCATGGGCGCGCTGGTCCACCGTGGGATAGTCGGTCGCGTGGGTGACGTCCACCACCAGCGCCGTCGCGGGGTTCAGCGAGTAGGCGATTTGCCGGGCCCCGAGCAGGCCGACCTCCTCCTGAACGTTGGCCACGGCGCACACCTCGACGTGGAGCTTCTTGGCCACCGGCTTGAGCAGGCGGAGGGTCTCGGCCACGGCGAAGGTGCCGATGCGGTTGTCGAAGGCCCGGGCCACGGCCAGGTCGCCATGCAGCCGCTCGAAGCGGTCGTTCAGCGTGATGGGGTCGCCGATGCGGACCCGCTTCATCGCCTCCTCCTTCGACGGTGATCCGATGTCGATGAACAGTTCGTGGATCTTCGGCGCCTTGGCCTCGCCGTCGCCGCGGGTCAGGTGCGGGGCGACGTTGCCGACCACGCCCAGCACCGGACCCTGCCGGGTGTGGATGGTCACCCGCTGGGCCTTGGTGATGGCCGGATCGATGCCGCCGGTCTTGCGGACGTGGATGAATCCCTCGGACGTGATGAAGTTCACCGACATGGCGATCTCGTCGGCGTGCGCCGCGAGCATCAGCCGGGGGCCGCCGCCCTTGTTGAGCACGGCCACGCAGTTGCCGTAGGCATCGGAGAAGGTCTCGTCGGCGTATTGCCCCGCGTAGTCGAGCCAGACCCGGAGGCCTCGGGTCTCATGGCCGACGGGGCTGGGGGTGTTGACGAGGGTTTCCAGGAAGGCCAGCGATTGCGAACGCATACGACGGCGACCTTGCCGCAGGACCGCGATGGTGCCAAGGGCCCGGGACATCGACCCGGGTCACTGCCCCTCGGTGTCGGGATGACGGCGCAGGCGGTTCTCCAGCAGGAGGCGCCAGACCATCCAGGCCGCCTCGATGGCGATGTCGCGCGACATCTTGGAGACGCCCTGCTCGCGGTCGGTGAAGATGATCGGAACCTCGGCGACCTTGAGCCCGCGCCGCCACACCCGGTGGGTGAGCTCGATCTGGAAGCTGTAGCCGTTGGCCGTGACCGAGCCGACGTCGATCGCCGCCAAGGTCTCCCGGCGGAAGCATTTGAAGCCCCCGGTCGGGTCGCTGAAGGGCATCCCGGTGATCATCCGCGTGTAGAAACCGCCCCAGAGCGAGAGCAGCAGGCGGGGCAGCGGCCAGTTGATGACCCGGATGCCGCCCGAATAGCGCGACCCCAGCACCAGGTCGGCCTTCTGATCCTCCGCCGCCTTCAGGAAACGGGGGATGTCGGCCGGATTGTGGGAGAAGTCGGCGTCCATCTCGAAGATGAACCGGTAGTCGCGGGCCAGCGCCCATTGGAAGCCCGCCACGTAGGCCCGGCCCAGGCCGTCCTTCACCGTCCGGTGCAGGACGTTCACCCACGGGTGTTGCGCGGACAGTTCGTCGGCGATGCGGCCGGTGCCGTCCGGGGAGTTGTCGTCGACCACCAGCAGGTCGACCGCGACGGGCAGCGAGCCGAGCCGTCGGACCAGCTCGGGCAGGTTCTCGCGCTCGTTGTAGGTCGGGACGATGATGAGGGTCTCGGCCGGCATGCAATGGCTCCAAGCGGGACGGTATCGGGACGGGGAGTGCCTGAACAGGCGGGAAATCTTCCCGGCAGGGCCGCTCCCCGGGGCCTCCCATCCCGGCCGCCCGCGCTTGCATCGGGGCGTTTCTTGGGGAGCCTTGGGCCATGAAGATTCCCCGCAGGGCCTTCCTGGGTTCCTCGTTGGCGGCCATGTCGGCCGCGCCGCTCGCCGCCGCCAACCCGAAACCCGGCAAGGGCGGATCGGGCAAGCGCGGCCGACGTGAGCCCGATCCCTCTTCCAGGCCGCCGGTGGTGATCTCGACCTGGCCCTTCGGCAAGCCCGCCAACGATCGCACCCTCGAGGTGTTCCGCTCCGGGAAGGGCGGCCTGGACGCCGTCGAGCAGGGGGTGCGGCAGGCCGAGGCCGACCTGTCCAACCCGAGCGTGGGCCTGGGGGGCATCCCCGCCGCCCACGGCATCGTGCAGTTGGACGCCTGCATCATGTCGGGTCCGGGGCATCGGGCCGGATCGGTGGCTGCGGTCGAGGGCTTCAAGCACCCCGTCTCCATCGCACGCCGGGTCATGGAGGAGACCCGGCATGTCATGCTCGTGGGTGAGGGTGCCCAGCGTTTCGCCCGCGACCGGAAGTTCGAGGAGGGACCGGCCGTCACCCCGGGCCAGAAGGCGGCGTGGGAGGCCTGGAAGAAGGCGCAGGAGGCCGAGAAGGCCAAGGTGCCCAACCACGACACCATCGCGCTGTTGATGCTGACCCCGTCGGGCGACCTCTTCGGCGCCTGCTCCACCTCGGGCTGGGGCTACAAGATCCCCGGCCGGGTGGGGGATTCTCCCATCATCGGGGGCGGGCTTTATGTCGACAACACCGTCGGTGCCGCCGGCGCCACCGGCATCGGCGAGAACGTGATGCGCTACTGCGGGTCGTTCCTCGTGGTGGAGTTCATGCGGCAGGGCATGTCGCCCACCGAGGCCTGCCTGGCGACGCTGCACCGGATCGCCTCGCTGGATCCCAAGGGCTACGACCTGAGCGTCAACTTCATCGCCCTCGACAAGCGCGGCCGCTACGGGGCCGCGGGCACGGGGCAGGGCTTCCAGTATGCGGTGGCCTGCGACGATTTCAGCAAGGTGTTGCAGAGCCCCGGGGTCACGCAGAAGCCCGTGGGTCCCCTCGGCGGCAACCGCCTGTGAGCCGCCGTCGGGCGGCCCGGGCCCGCTCACTTCGAACCGGCGGGCAGGGGCACCTGGCCCGGTCGGCTCAGGTAGTAGAGCAGGTCCCGGGTCTGCTGCTCGGTCAGGTTGGCGATCAGGCCCTCGGGCATCATCGAGATGGCCGTGGCCTCGATCTTCCGAATTTCGGAGCGGGGCAGGGTGACCACGTCGTTGGCGGTCTGGAGGGTAACCCCATTGGCGTCCTGGGACTTGACCATCCCGGTGAGGACCCGCTCGTCCTTGGTCTCGACCGTCGAGGCCAGGTATTCGTTGGGGATCACCGCGTTGGGATAGAGGATGTTCTGCAGCAGGTAGTCGAGGTCGGCGCGGTTGGCCCCGGTGATGTCCGGGCCGACATTGCCGCCGGTGTCGAACAGATGGTGGCACTGGGCGCAGACCTGGTTGAAGACCACGCGACCGCGCGGGGCGTCCCCGGGTTGGGAGCCGCCGGCCCAATACACCTTCTTCACCCGTTCCACCTCGGCCTTCATGTCGGGGCTGGTCTCCCTCATCACGCCCCAGATCCGGGTCAGGTCGGCCGCGAGGTCTGTGTCCTTCAGGGAGCGGAGCTGCCGGACCAGGTCGGCGGTGAGCGCCGCCTTGGGCACCCTGCCGGCCGCGACGGCCTGAACCAGCGGCCGGGCGTAGGCGTTGCGCGAGGCCAGCGTGTTCAGGGCGTCGCGCTGCTCGGACGGGGAGAACTGCGCAAAGGACCTCAGGATGACCGAGGGGGTGTTCGCGTCGTCGAAGCCGGCCAGACCGCGGAGGGCGGTCGAACGCATACCGGGTTCGCCGGCGAGCTTCTGCAGCAGGGGCACCAAGCCTGTGTCCCGGGTCCGCAGCAGGGCTTCGAGCGCGGCGATCCGGTCCGCGGCGACGGCCTTGGGGTCCGCGGCGATGTCCCGCAGGGCCTTCATGGCCCGGGGGCTGCCGAAGACGGTGCCCAGGTTCCGCGCCAGCCGCCGGGTCTCGGCGTCCGGGGCCTCGGACAGGCGGGTCTCGAGGTCGTTCCATCCGGCCGGGGCGGCCACCCCGTTGCGCCCGCGCAGGGCGGCCTCCATGCCCCGCAGCACGTCCAGGCGCAGGGCCGGGTCGGCGGTCGAGCCCGCCAGCGTCGTCAACCGGTCGAGCGGGCCTTCCGCGACGAGCGGGAACGAGAGCAGGCCCAGCCCGAGGGCCAGGGCAAGGGCCAGGGTCCAGGGGCGTCCAAGAGCGGACCGTTGCGTGGAGTTCACGCAAGGAAGGCTACGCGGCGGGCGGTGGGCATCAAGCCGTCGTTCCGGCCGGGCCGGCGGGATCCGGGCATCCCGTGCGGCGGTGGAAGGGGGAAATACTGGTTGCGCCTCCGGTCTGGGGTGTGGCTAAGTTTCGCGCCTTTCCGGGCAAACGGCCCGGAATTGGCGGTTCTTCAACATCGAGGATACCATGAAGCGCTGGCGCGTGCAGGTGCTGTACTCGGGTCGGGTGCAGGGCGTGGGCTTCCGCTACCAAGCCAAACGGCAGGCGGCGGGCTTCGAGGTGTCCGGAACGGTGCGGAACTTGCTAGATGGTCGGGTTGAACTGATCGCCGAGGGCGAGCGGTCCGAGTTGGAGGAGTTTCGGAAGGCGATCCGCGAGTGCGGGTTGGGGCCGATGATCCGCAGCGAGGACGTGACATGGACCGAGGCCACGGGCGGTTTCCGGGGTTTCGAGATCGTGCGGTAGACGAGAATGAGGTACGCCATCATAGCGGACATCCACGGCAACCTGGAGGGATTCCAGAGGGTGCTTGCGGACATCCAGGAGCAGAAGTGCACCCACGTGGTCTGCCTGGGCGACGTCGTCGGCTACGGGGCCAACCCGAAGGAGTGCCTCGACATCGTGCGCGGGATGAACCTGCCCACGGTCAAGGGCAACCACGACGAGTACATCGGCCTCGACGAGGACCCGGAAGGCTTCAACGACGCGGCGGCCGAGGCCGTCTCGTGGAGCCGGGCGCAATTGACCGCCGACGACCGCAAGTGGCTGCGCGACCTGAAGTATTTCCGGTTGGTGGCCAATTTCTCGATCGTCCATGCCACCCTCGACGGGCCCCAGCGCTGGGGCTACGTGTTCGAGAAGCTGGAGGCCGCCGCAAGCTTCACCTACCAGAACACCCAGTTGTGCTTCTTCGGGCACACCCACGTGCCGGTGGCCTTCATCCGCGACACCGGGGTGCGAGGCGGGCAGTACTCCAAGCTGAAGATCGAGCCGGGCCGGAAGTATTTCATCAACGTGGGCAGCGTCGGCCAGCCCCGGGATGGCGACCCGCGGGCCGCCTACGTGGTGTACGATTTTCCGACCCAGACCGTGGAGTTGCGCCGGCTCGAGTACGACATCCCAACGGCCCAGAAGAAGATCCTGGCCGCCGGGTTGCCGGCCCGGTTGGCCGAGCGCCTGGCCGTGGGCCGCTAGGCCTGCCGGTGCTCTGGACCCTCCATCGGTTCCGGCGCCTCTGGGCTCGACGGGTCGAGCCGTTCCGGATTATCCCCGCCGGGCACCGGCCCAGCGTGTGAAGATCCTCATCCTCAAGCCCAGCTCCCTCGGGGACGTGATCCATGCGTTGCCCGTGCTCCGGTTGCTGCGGCTGGAGTTCCCGCAGGCCCGGGTCGATTGGTGGATCCTGCGCGGCCTGATGCCGCTCCTGGAGGGCGACCCGGACATCCACCGGTTGATCCCCTTCGACCGGAAGGACTGGGGCAAGCCGCGCCATTGGCCGGCGGTGGGGCGACTGGTCCGGCAACTGCGTTCCGAGCGGTATGACTGGGTGCTGGACCTGCAGGGGCTCGCGCGATCGGCCCTTTTTGGCCGGGCCTGCGGCGGATCCCGCTTCGTGGGTGTGCGCGACTGGCGGGAACTGGCGCCGATGCTCCATGGCGAGTCCGTGCCCCGGCCGGCCCCGCGGGCCCACGCCGTGGACTGGCAGCGGGCATTGCTGGCGCACCTGGGCGTGCCGCTGCGGACCGGGTGGGAATGGATCCCGAGTCGGACCGCGGCTGCCGGGCAGTTGGTTCGGGACGTTCCCGAGTTGTCGCGGGACCGCTGGATCGGCCTTCAACCGGGCGCCCGCTGGGACAACAAACGTTGGCCGGTGCCCTGTTTTGTGGACCTCGTCGGCCGGTTGTCGCGGTCGCATCCCGGACACCGGATCGTCCTTTTCGGGGGGCCTGAAGACCGGTCCCTCGGGCAGGCGGTGGCCCAGGCCGATCCCGCCCGTTGCCTCGACCTGACGGGGCGGATCTCGTTGCCCGGGATGATCGAGGCGATGCGGCGAGTGGACCTTCTGGTCACCAACGACACCGGCCCGATGCATGTGGCCGCAGCCCTGGGCAAACCGGTGGTCGCCCTGTTCGGTCCGACCGATCCCTCGCGGACCGGTCCGTACGGCCAGGTGGAGGCGGCGCTCCGGGCTCCGCAGCCGCCGCCTTGTGCGCCCTGCCTGAAGGCGTTCTGCCGCCACTCCGAGCCGTTGGCCTGCCTGCACGGCATCACCCCGGCCCAGGTCGCGTCGGCCGTGTCGGCCCGGTTGGTCCTGCCGTGACGCGTCATCGGGGGGACCTGGAGGGGCTTTCGGTCCGGTTGGAAATGCCCGAGGCCTCCCGGAGCCGCGGTCTGCCCCCTATTCCGACAGGGCGGCGTCCCAGTCCTTCCACACCGGCTCGTAGCCGAGCCTGCGGATCACGCCTGCCACCTCCGCAGGCGATCGGTCGTCGGCGATGTCGAACTGGCCCGTGGCGTTGGTGGTCCGGCCGGCGGTGACCGATCGTTCGGGGGCGTCGGGTGCGAGGGCCTCGATCCTGCCACGCACGGTGTGGTGGATCGTCTCCTGGCCGGCGCCGGTGTAGCCGCCGGGTTCGGTGTGGCTGCCAGCGCTGGCGTGGGTGATGCCCAGGGGCAGCAGTCCGTCGCGCAGGGGAGCCGGCTCGCGGGTCGAGAGCACGAGGCCGACGTCGGGCAGGAACAGCCGCAGCGCGGCGATCACCTGCACGAGGTCCCGGTCCTGGAACCCGGTCAGGGGCTGGAACTCGCCGGCACAGGGACGCAGTCGCGGCAGGGACACGGTGACCTGGGCCTTCCAGCAGTGCTTGAGCAGCCAGGCCGCGTGCGCGGCCACGGAAATCGCCTCGCGCCGCCAGTCGGCCAGGCCGTACAGGGCGCCGATGCCCAGGCGCCGGAACCCGGCCTCGTAGGCCCGTTCGGGGGTGGCGAGGCGCCAGTCGAAGTCGCGTTTGGGGCCCAGGGTGTGCATCCGGCCATACACCTCGCGGTCGTAGGTCTCCTGGTACACCACCAGGCCTTCGGCCCCGGCCTGGACCAGGGGTCGGTAGTCGGGCGTCTCCATGGGGCCGACTTCGAGCGACAGGGACGGGATGAAGGCGTGAAGGTCGCGGACGCAGTCGGCCATGTAGCCGTTGGAGACGAACTTGGGATGTTCACCGGCCACCAGCAGGAGGTTGCGGAAGCCCTGTTCGGCGAGGGCGCGGGCCTCCCGCTCGACGTCCTTCCGGGCCAGGGTGACCCGGAGGATGGGGTTGTCGCGCGAGAAGCCGCAGTAGGCGCAGTTGTTGATGCACTCGTTGCTGAGGTACAGCGGGGCGAAGAGGCGGATGGTCTTGCCGAAGCGCTGGCGGGTGAGGGCCTGGGAGCGGCGGCACAGTTCCTCGAGCCGGGTGGAGGCGGCCGGTGAAAGAAGGGTGGCGAAATCGGCGAGGGACGCGGGCCCGCGCCGGAGCACGGCGTCGATGTGCTCGGTGTTCGATGACTGGGCCTGACTCATCAAGCCCTCCAGGGGCAAGGCCCGGAAGGCCTCGACGAAACTCATGTGGGCGGACCATAGCCGGGGAGGTTTTGCAGGCAAGGCGCTCCGCGGGATCGGTCCTGCGTGCGTGGGGAACGTTGGGGCCAGCGGGACGTTCGCGCTGGCGCGCGAGGGGGATCAGGATGTCGACGTTCCTACACGCACTCCGGACCGATCCCGCTCCGCTGGGGGTATGGATGGTTGCGTGCGTGGGGAACGTTGGGGCCAGCGGGACGTTCGCGCTGAGCGCGCGAGGGGGATCAGGATGTCGACGTTCCTACACGCACTCCGGACCGATCCCGCTCCGCCGGGGGGATATGGACGGTTGCGTGCACGGCAACGGTGAGTCGGTTTCGAGGAGGCGGACCAGGCGATCGCGGGCGGGGAGGATGCCTTTGTAGGCGGCGATGGGGTCGGGCATGGAGCGGAGTTGTCGGGCGAGCCGATCGCGGGCACCGGGGGCCTGCAGGACGCGAACCAGCGGGTGCACGGTGAGGTGGATGGCGAAGAGCAGGCCGCCGCTCTGGGGGAGGGCGCGGAAGGCCTGGTGTTCGAGCCGCAGCCAGGTGGTCTCGAGGGTGGCGTCGGCGGTGAGCCGGGGCAGGGCGCGATCGGGATGGGCGTTGCGTTGGCCGTGGGCGGCCAGGCCCCAGTTGTCGCGCTCGAAGGTTTGGCCGGCCGGAAGGCGATCGAGGAAGGCGTTGATTCGGGTCGCCAGTGTGGCGTTGAGGGTGGGGACACCGGCATGGATGGCATCGACGGTCTTGCCGACCTTTTCGCGGAGGTCCCAGGCCGACGGAAAGCAGACGGCTCCGGCGACCAGACGGAATGGGCCTGCGGCATCCCGCCGCAGAAGCAGCAGGTCGGGTTCCCAACGGAGGGACAGGCTCCTCAAGTCCCCGGCGTTCCTTTTGCCGGTTGGATCGCTGGGCGCGGATCCCGGTTGCGGATCGGCCTCCGTCGCAATCGGCGCCCCAGGGAAGAGCGCCATGGCCTCCTGCAGCACGGGGCCGGCTTCGTCGGTCGAGGCCAGGTGTCGATGCGGTTCGGCCGACAGCCAATGCCGCCGTTCCTCGAGGGCCTCGGGATCGGCGGGGTTCCACCGGAACCATTCCTGACGGGGCCGTTGCATGCCGAAGCCGAAGGCGAAGTCACCCTCGGGGAACAACCGCTCGGCCAGCGTCTCGGGCAGCACCGGTTCCATGTCCCGACGGTGCCCGCGGGATGCCCTGCCGCCAATGCCCGGATTGCCGGGGTTGCCGGGCTTGGCCAGCGCCTGGGCGCCGGCGCCAGGTGGGCTGCCGCCATCGGGATTGCGCGGTCCCGGGAACCTTGTCACAAACAGCCATGCCCCCGTCCTCGAGTGCAGGAAAAGCCCCGGCGATGCCGCAGCGATTGGTGTCCATGGACGCCTACCGCGGGTTCGTGATGCTGCTCATGGCCGGGGAGATGGTCCGCCTCGGCGCGGTGGCGGCCAAGATGCCTGCGGACAGCGTGTGGCATCTGCTCGCGCACCATCAGGACCACGTGGAGTGGCAGGGATGCACGCTCCATGACCTCATCCAGCCGTCGTTCTCTTTCCTGGTGGGCATGGCCTTGCCGTGGTCCATCGCCTCCCGGCAGCAGTCCGACCAGGGATTCCTGCGGATGCTCTTCCACACGCTGTGGCGGGCGCTGGCCCTGTCGGCGCTGGGCATCGCGCTGCGCTCGACGCATTCGGCCCAGACGAACTTCACCTTCGAGGACACCCTGACCCAGATCGGCCTGGGCTACACCTTCCTGTGGCTCTTGGCCTGGCGGAGCGTGCGCACGCAGGTCTTGGCGCTGGTGGCCCTCCTGCTGGGATATTGGGCCTGGTTTGCGATGGCTCCGCTGCCCGGTCCGGACTTCGACCCCGCGACGGTGGGGGTCTCGGCCGACTGGATGAAGCAGCACGGCCTGGGTGGCTTCGCGGCCCACTGGAACAAGAACGCCAACCCGGCCCACCACTTCGACGTCTGGTTCCTCAACCTGTTCCCGCGCGCCAAGCCCTTCCTCTACAACGGGGGCGGTTACCTGACGCTGAGCTTCATCCCGACGCTGGGCACGATGATCTGCGGCCTGCTGGTCGGCGGTTGGCTGCGGCGCGAGGACGTGCCCATCGGCCGGCGGCTGTTCCGGATCGCCCTGTTCGGCCTGGCGGGCCTGGGAGCCGGATGGATTCTCGACCGCACCGGGATCGCCCCGGTGGTCAAGCGCATCTGGACGCCGTCGTGGGTGCTCTTCAGCGGCGGTTGGTGCTGCCTGCTCCTCACCGGGTTCCACGTGGTGGCCGATCGGCTGAAGCAGTCGTGGCTCACCTTCCCGCTGCAGGTCGTGGGCATGAATTCCATCTTCATGTATGTGACCAGCCACCTGTGGGACGGATTCTTCCGCGACAACCTGCGCACCCATCTCGGCAAGACCTTCTGGCCCGACAGGTTCGGCGTGTATGCTCCCGCCATCGAGGGAGCAGCGGTGTTGTTCATCTTCTGGGCGATGTGCTGGTGACATGAAACGAGGCGTGATGAACCCGGGTTCCCGTGGCGAGGATTCGCCGGCGGTGAGGCGTGCCGGTGTGGTTGCGGGCCTGGGCGCGGTGGTCGTCGCGGCGGCGGTCCTGCTGGTCGCCCCCCGTGTCCATGCCGCCGAGGCGCTGGATGCCCGCACCCGTGCGGTGTTCGAGGCGCACTGCCTCGACTGTCACTCCACCGAGAAGCACAAGGGCGACCTCGACCTGGAGCACCTCGTCCGCTCGTCCACCGGGGCGACCGAGGCCAAGGTCTGGCAGCAGGTCATCGAGCAGGTGTCCTTGGGCGAGATGCCGCCGAAGGACCGGCCGGTCATGGACGCCAAGTCGCGGGAGCAGTTGATGTCCGGCGTGCGGTCCCAGCTCAACCGGTGGGCGCGCCTCAATGCCGGCGACCCCGGACCGGTGGTGCTGCGACGGCTCTCCAACGCCGAGTACACGCATACGATCCGGGACCTGACCGGGGTGCCCACGCTCGACCCGGCCCGGGAGTTCCCGGTGGATTCGGCCGCGGGCGAGGGCTTCATGAACGTGGGCCAGTCGCTGGTGATGTCGCCCTCGCTGGTCACCAAGTACCTGGATGCGGCCAAGGAGGTGGCCCGCCACACGGTCTTCCTTCCCGACGGACTGGGCTTCTCGCCGAGCACCTCGCAGCGTGACTGGACCGAGGAGCGCCTCACGGCCATCCGCGAGTTCTACGGTCGCTACACCCGCAATGGCGGGGGCACTTCGGTCAATCTCCAGGGCATCCGGTTCGACACCCGCGACGGCGGCGTCCTGCCCTTGGCGGAGTACTTCGACGCCACCCTGGAACTGCGGGCCGCCGGCGGACCCCGGAAGCAGGGTGCGCGCGCCATCGAGGCCTTCGCCGCTGCCCGGGGCCTGAATGCCCGCTACCTCGGCCGGTTGTGGGACGCGTTGAATCCGTCCGCGCCGCCCGAGGCCTCCCCGCTCCTCGACACGGTCCGGGCCCGCTGGCGCGAGGCCAAGCCGGCCGAGGGAGCCACCGTGGCCGCCGTGGTGGAGTCGTGGCAGCGGGCCGTCTGGCGTTTCACCACCGTGGGCCACATCGGCAAGCGCGACGGTCCGAGCGCCTGGCAGGTGCCGGTCTCGCCGCTGGCCGCCTCGCGCGAGGTGCGGCTCAAGCTTCCGGCGCCCGACGCCTCGGGCCAGGTGAGCGCCTTCCTGGTCGCTTCCGATGCCGGGGATGGCTCCGAGCCGGACCTGGCGCTGTGGTCGAATCCACGGTTGGTCGTCCCGGGGCGGCCCGATATGCCGTTGGCCCGGGTGCGGTCGTTGATCCGTCGCGTGGATCAGGCGCGCGGGCCCCTCTTCGCCCAGGCGGGCGCCTGCCTGGAGGCCGCGGCCGGGTTGACCGAGGTGCCCTCCGGCGAGGCGCTGACCGCGCTGGCCCGATCCAGGAACCTGGATCCGCAGGCCTTCGCCGCCTGGCTCGAGGCGCTGGGCATGCGCCCGGGTGGCACCCGCATCGAGGGGCACATGACCTCCTCGATGGAAAGCGCCCAAGGGTATGCCTTCATCCAGGGGTGGACCGCCGCCGATGCCCTGAGCGTCACGGCCAACTCGTCCGACCGCGAGGTGCGTGTGCCGGGGTTGATGCGCCCGCACAGCGTCGCCGTGCATCCCTCGCCGTCGCGCCGGGTGATCGTCGGATGGCGCGGTCCGGTGGCGGGCACCTTCCGGGTCGAGGGCCTGGTGCAGCACTCCCACATCGAGTGCGGCAATGGGGTGAGCTGGACGCTGGAACTGCGTCGGGGGGCCACGCGCCAGACGCTGGCCTCGGGCGTGTCCCAGGGAGCCAAGGAGGTGCGTTTCGGGCCGTTCCCGGCGGTGACCGTGGGTCCCGGCGACGTGGTCTGCCTGTCGGTGGGTCCGCGGGACGGCAACCACTCCTGCGACCTCACCCGCGTGGACCTGCAAGTGACCGACCCCCGGGATCCCGCGCGGGCCTGGAGCCTGTCGGGCGACGTGTCGCCGTCGATCCTGGCGGGCAATCCGCATGCCGACCGGCTGGGTCATCCGGCAGTGTGGCATTTCTTCAGCGAGCCCGAGGCCCGTGGCGGTGCCCTCGAGACCACGATCCCTGAGGGCTCATTGCTCGCCCGCTGGCGTGCCGCGGCCTCGGTCGACGAACAGCGTGCGTTGGCCGTGGCTCTCCAGCGGCTGTTCTCCTCCGAGCCGGCGGAATTGGCCAAGGAGTCTCCGGACGCCGTCCTGCGCCGGCAGTGGACCTCCCTGCAGGGGCCTCTGCTGGGCGCGGTGCTCCGGGGCCTGCTGCAGGAGCCGGGGCAGGGACTTGCCACCGCGGCCTCCGTGGCGACCTCGGGTCCCGGGCCCGATCCGGCCCTGTTCGGGAGTCACCCGGTCGGCGGTCCCCGGGTCGCCCCGATGGACCTGTGCGTGAAGGCTCCGTCGGTGGTCGAGATCCGCCTGCCGGCCGAATGGGCCGCCGGGGGTGAGCTGGTCGCCACGGCCGGCCTCGACGCCTCCGCGGGCCCCGAGGCCAGCGTCCAGATGCGGATCCTGCCGCGCCGTCCGGATTCCCTGGCGTTGGTGGCCGGCTCGGTCAGCGCCAAGGGCGGAAAAGGCACCTGGTCGGATGGCGAGTTGCCCATGCAGTCGGACCTGCCGGTGCTGGTGGCCGACGGGGGCGCCGCCCACCGGCGTTGGGACGCGTCGCTGGAGCGGTTCCGCGCGCTGTTCCCGGCCGCCCTCTGCTACACCAAGATCGTGCCGGTCGACGAAGTGGTCACCCTGACCTTGTTCCACCGCGAGGACGATGCGCTGCGCCGACTGATGCTGGGCCCGTCCGAGAACGCCGAGCTGGAGCGCCTGTGGTCCGAGCTGCACTACGTCAGCCAGGATGCCTTCAAGCTGGTCGACGCCTTCGAGCAGCTGTGGCAATTCGCCACCCAGGATGCCGATCCCAGCGCGTTCACGCCCATGGGCGAGCCGATCCGCCGGCGGGCCGAGGCGTTCCGCCGCCTGCTGGTGGACACCGAACCGGTCCACCTGCAGGCGCTCGTCGGCTTCGCGGCCAAGGCCTATCGGCGCCCGTTGACGGCGACCGAGACCGACGCCCTGAAGGGACTCTATGGGCGACTCCGCGGCGATGGCCTGACCCACGAGGAATCCATCCGGGGCGTGCTGGCGCGGGTGCTGGTGTCGCCGAGCTTCCTGTACCGCGCCGAGCAACCGGGCCCCGGGGTGGCCGCCGCTCGGGTCGGCGACCTCGAGCTGGCCACCCGGTTGAGCTACTTCCTCTGGGCCTCGACGCCGGACGCCGAGCTGATGGATGCCGCCGTGCGCAACCGCCTCCACCGGCCCG
This sequence comes from Verrucomicrobium sp., assembly GCA_021298285.1. GTDB lineage: Bacteria > Verrucomicrobiota > Verrucomicrobiia > Limisphaerales > UBA9464 > SXXZ01. The sequence goes on along the minus strand of JAJTFN010000055.1, from coordinate 10,371 downwards.
AGGTGCTGCGGGCGCAGGTCCGACGGATGCTGAAGGATCCGAAGGTCTCCCGCCTGGCCGGCGAGTTCGCGCTGGCGTGGCTGCACCTGTACGACTTCGAGAGCCTCGACGAGAAGAGCGAGCGGCATTTCCCCGAGTTCCGCGGGCTCCGCGGGGCCATGCGGGAAGAGACCGTCCGCTTCTTCACCGACCTCTTCCAGAACAACGGGCCGGTGCTCGACATCCTGGATGCCGACCATTCCTTCCTGAACGCCGACCTCGCCCGATTCTACGGGGTCTCCTCGACCGGATTCTCCGGCACGAACGACTGGCGGCGGGTCACGGGTCTGCGGTCCATCGGCCGTGGTGGCATCCTGGGACAGGCCGCGACGCTGGCCCGGCAGTCGGGCGCCTCGCGCACCAGCCCCATCCTGCGCGGCAACTGGATCAGCGAGGTGATCCTCGGCGAGAAGCTGCCCAAGCCGCCGAAGGACGTGCCTCGCCTGCCCGAGGATGAATCGCTCGACCAGCTCACCGTCCGCCAACTCACCGAGAAGCACAGCACCGATCCCAAGTGCTCGGGGTGCCATCGTCGCATCGACGCCTATGGGTTCTCCTTGGAGTCCTTCGACGCGGTGGGCCGGTTCCGCGAGAAGGATCTTGGCGGACGGCCGATCGACGTCCGGGCCAAGGCCCCCGATGGCACGCTCCTCGAGGGCGCGGCCGGCCTGCGGCATTATCTCTCGCACCAGCGCAAGGAGGCCTTCCTGCGCCAGTTCAGCCGCAAGCTGCTGGGCTACTCGCTCGGCCGCGGCGTGCTGCTGTCCGACGAGCCCCTCGTGGCCGACCTGCAGCGCAAGCTCTCCGCCCGCGACGCCCGGGTCGGCGCCGCCATCGAGACGATCGTTGCCAGCCCCCAGTTCCAGAGGATCCGGGGCATGGACCGCCCTGCCGACGAGTGACCCCGACTTCCATCGACCCCCTCCAACCCCACGCTCCCATGCCTCAACATTCCCTGAATCGGCGCGCGTTCCTGCGCGGCGTCGGTGTCACCATGGCCCTCCCCTGGATGGAGTCCCTCACGGTCTGGGGCGACACGCCGCCGGCAGGCAAGCGTCCGGCCAGCGAGGCCCCCGTGCGCCTGGCGGTGCTCTTCTCCGGCAACGGCTTCCACTCCAAGGAATGGTGGGCCCGCGGCGAGGGGGCCTCGATGGAGCTGGGGCAGGTGTTGGCGCCCCTGCAGGAGTTCCGCCAGAAGACGGTGTTCGTCCGAGGCCTCTACAACGCCGAGGCGCTCAAGGGGAACATCCACAGCTCGCAGACCGGCAACCTGCTCTCCGGCGCGCCGCTGGCCTCCGGCGGCGAGATCCGCTCGGGCACCAGCCTCGACCAGTTCGTGGCGCAGGCGCAGGGCCGGACGACCAAGGTGCCGAGCCTGGTGCTGGGCTGCGAGAAGTCCAACCCGTCGGTCCACAAGAACTACTCGATGCTGTACAGCTCGCACATCTCGTGGACCTCGCCGACCACCCCGACGCCGCTGGAGATCTACCCGGCCCTGGCCTTCGACCGGCTCTTCAAGGATTCCAACGAGAAGGGCGACCGCAGCGTGCTCGACGCGGTGATGACCGACGCGCAGAGCCTGCGCCGCCAGATCAGCCTCGACGACCGCCGCAAGCTCGACGAGTACCTCGACTCGGTGCGCGACGTGGAGCAGCGCATCGAGAACGCCGGCAAGAAGGGCGAGCTGCAGGGCTGGAGGCCCACGCTCTCCAAGCCCGACATGGCCCGCCCGGCCGACGGCATCCCGCAGGACATCGCCGAGCACATGAAGCTCATGTGCGACATCCTGGTGCTGGGGTTCCAGACCGACACGACGCGCATCACCACCCTCAAGCTCAACAACGACCACAGCTCGCTGCGGTTCCCCAACCTGGGCGTGGACTACATGATCCACCACCTGCTCTCGCACAGCGACTCGGCCGACTGGCTCAAGGTGAACCAGTTCTTCATGCAGCAGGTGGCCTACATCGCCCGCCGGCTCGAGGCCATCCGCGAGGGCGAGCGCACGCTCCTCGACAACACGATGCTCCTGTACTGCTCGTCGATGCTGAACGGCAACCACGACGCCACCCAGCTGCCGGTGGTGCTGGTCGGCGGTGGCGGCGGCCGCATCCGGGGCGGTCGCGTGCTCGACTACAAGGACAAGCCCGAGCGCCAGATGTGCCGGCTCTTCCTGTCGATGATGGACAAGATGGACGTGCGTCCCGGCACCTTTGGCGACGCCCGCCAGCCGCTCGACGAGGTCTGAGGACCGCCCCGGGTCCCCACCCTCAGGCCGCCCCGTCCAACAGCAGCCGGCGGACGGCGTCGTAGTCGGCCACCACGGCGGTGGCGTCCTGCAGCTTCCCTGCCGGCAGGGTGTTGGTGATGCCGATGACGCGCATGCCGGCCGCGCGGGCGGCGGCGACCCCGGCGGCGGAGTCCTCGATCACCACGCAGTCGGCGGGGTCCACACCCAACCGCTGGGCGGTGTGCAGGAAGATGTCGGGCGCAGGCTTGCCACGGGCGACATCCTGGGCGCTGACCACCGTCTCGAAATGCGTCCGCAGGCCCTGCATCCGCAGCACGGCGTCGATCACCGCGTGGTTGGAACCGGAGGCCAGGGCCAGGCGCGTCTGGCGCGCGAGGTCGGACACCAGGGACGGGATGGGCGGGAAGATCGGTTCGGCGGCCTCAAGCAGGGTCAGGAAGCGACCCTGCTTCCAGGCCATCAGCTCGTCGAAGGGCTGCGGGGGCGCGTGGCGGGCGATGAAGTCCAGCCACAGCGCCTTGTCGGAACGCCCGTAGTAGTCGGGGAAGTGGAAGCCATGGGTCGTCCCATAGCCCATCTCCTCGAAGACCTGCTGGAAGGCTTTCTCGTGCAGCGGTTCGCTGTCCACGATCACGCCGTCCATATCGAAGATCACCGCCGCATAAGGTCGCATGGCGCGGCGATTGCGCCTGTCCCCCGGGGCCGTGCGCAAGGGGGAAACGAGGAGCGCCGGGTCCGCAGACCGGCATTCACTGAGGCGAAGAACGGGGCGGCCGATCGGGCGGACCAGACCGTCACTGCGCGATGCAGTAGAGCGCGTTGTGGGTTCGGAGGAAGATCTCGCCGTCCGAGAAGGCCGGGGTGGAGTTGGAGAGTTCCCCGAGCGGGTTGGAGGCGATCAGCTCGTACTTCGGCGCGGCCTTGACCACCAGGGTGTCGCCCGACTGGTTGACGACGTAGATCCGGTCGCCGACCCGGACGCCGGTGGCCCAGGTGGCGCTGGCCCCACCCGACGCCGGGAGGCGTTCCTCGAAGACCATCTTGCCGTCGGACATCCGGTAGCACTGCAGGAACCCGTCGGTGACGCTCACGTAGGCATGGCCTTCATGGATGATGGGCGAACCGATGGTGTGCTTCTTCATGCGCTGCTCGTGGAAGAGCCGCTGGCCGGTCCGGTCGCCCTCGCCGCCCGGCGCGATGGCCACCACGCCGCCGAAGAACCCGCCCATGCTCAGCAGGGTCCCTTCGCCGAAGGTGGTGGAGCTGTAAACCAGCGGGTTGATGCCGTCGGTGGTCCAGAGCTCGCGACCGTCGGCCGGGGCGAAGGCGCGGACCTTGTTGGCCACGGGCAGGACAATCTCGTCGCGTCCCTTCGCCCGGATCACCAGCGGGGTGCTGAAGGTGCCCAGGGCTCCGTCGTTCTTCCCGGCGAATCCGTCGAAACGCTCGGCCGGGTGCTGTTCCTTGAGGGCGACCTTCCACTGGACTTGGCCGGTCTTCTTGTCCAGCGAGTAGAGGGCGGAGAACTCGCCGGGGCCGTGGTAGACGATCACCCGGTCGCCATGGATCACCGGACTGGAACCCTGGCCCCACTCGTGGCGCTGCTTGCCCAGGTCGGCTTTCCAGAGGGTCTTGCCCGCGAAGTCGTAGGCCACGATGCCGGCCGATCCAAAGCTGGCCACCACGCACGTGCCGTCGGTGACGGGCGAGGCCGCGCAGTGCGGGTTGGTCTTGTGCCGGGGATCGGCCTCGTCGTAGCCGACCCCCTGTTGCCAGCGCAGTTTGCCGGTCTTCCGCTCGAAGGCCATGAGCGTGCGCCGCCTGCCATCCTGCAGGGCCTGGGTCACGAACACCGTGTTGCCGCTGACGATGGGCGAGGAGTTGCCGGCCTCGGGCAACTCGGTGCGCCAGCGGACATGCTCGGTCTTGCTCCAGCGCTCCGGGAACCGCGTCTCGGGCGAGCTGTTGTCCTGCCGGGGACCGCGCCAGGAGGGCCAGTCGGCCGCGGACAGGGTTCCGGCGAGGGCCCCGGCCAGGAGGAGGCCGGCGGGGGAGAGGCGCAGCGGGTTCATGGTCCGGCCAGTGTTGACCACCCGGGGAACGCCGCCAAGTCGCCAGAGCTCCCGATGGGCTTGACGGGACGATCTCCGTCGCCCGGCGCGGCGGTCTTCCTCAACCGGTCCGCCCGAACCGCTTCTCCAGGTCGCGCCATCCCATCTCGATCATCGTGGGGCGTCCATGCGGGCAGGTGTAGGGCATGGAGCACTTCTTGAGATCGACGAGGAGCTGGTCCAGTTCGCGGCCCGAGAGCGGGTCGTTGGCCTTCACCGCATGGCGGCACACCGTCTTGGCGATCACGTCCTCGCCCAGGCGCATCAGGTTCACGCCGGAGCCCGCGGACTTCAGCGCATCGATGAGGTCGAGGGTGAACCGTTTCGGGTGGTTGGATTTCACCATCGGCGGGAGCGCATCGAGGAGGAAGGTGCGGTCGCCGAACTCGCTCAGGCCGATGCCCATCCGTGTGAGGGTCTCGAGGTTGTTCCGCACGAAGTCGGCGTCGCGCACCGAGAGTTCGACGGTCTCGGGCAAGAGCAGCCGCTGCGAGGCCGCCTGATGGCCCGACTCGAGCCGTTGCAGCATCTGCTCGAAGAGGATGCGCTCGTGGGCGGCGTGCTGGTCGAGCAGCACGAGTCCGCGCTCCGACTCGAGCAGCACATAGAGGCGGCCCACGACGCCGATGATCCGCAAGGGCCGCTGCAGCAGGGCGACAGGAAGGGTGCCGGTCGCCGTCGGGAACGGAGCGGGGGGTGCGCTGATCGGGGCCGGGTGCGCTGCGGGCACCGGAGGAACCGCGTGGGCCATCGCCGATGGCGGAGGGATCGGAATGGGACCGGACGACCGTTCCGTGGGGCGCGCGATCGAAGGTTCGGCGGCCCGTGGTGTCGGGATCGAGACGTGGGCGGACCGTGGAGCGGACTCCGCCGCGGGAATGCTCGCAGCCGGGGCCGGAGACGCATCGGCCTCGGTGATCGGGATCCCGAGGCTTGGCTGAGTGGCCGGGGGCGTCGCGGGCGGTTTTTGCCCGGTGGGATCCGGGCCCGAGAATCCCGGCAGCAGGGCGGCCTCGGGCGTGGCCTGGAAGGAGGATCCCACCGAGGATCCCGCGGCCTCGCCGGCCAGCATCGGCAGGCGCGGTTCGGGAGTGAATCCCGCGGCCTCGGGATGCGCCTGGTGGAACTTCAGCAGGGTGTCGCGGATGGCCCTGGCCACCAGGCGACGCACGACCGCCTCCTCGCGGAAACGCACCTCGCGCTTCTGCGGGTGGACGTTCACGTCGACCGCCGCCGGGTCGATCTCGAGGAAGAGGCAGCAGACCGGATGGCGCCCGCGCATCAGGCTCGTGTGGTAGCCCTCGGCCAGGGCGAACTGCAGCCCGCGATTCTCGACGGGGCGTTGGTTGACGAAGAGGTGCTGCTCGTCGCGAGAACCCCGCGACACGCCGGGCGCCCCGATGAATCCCCACAGGCGGAACCGCGAGAGCTTGCCCGCATCGCGCAGCCCCCAAGCCTCGCCGGGCTCCGCGTCGGGGGCCTCCTCGATGCCGGCGGAGAACTCCAGCGGCAGCAGGGGCGTCTCGGATCCGTGCAGTTGGCGCAGGCGTTCCTTGAGTGCGGCGAACCGGTCGGCGTCGGAGGTCCAGGGCACGGGTGGCAATTGCCAGGCCGGTCGGCCGTCGGTGACGAAGCCGAAGCCGACCTGGGGCCAGGCCAACGCGACCAGCGTCAGGTAGTGCTGGATGTGGGCCCGCTCGGTCTCCTCGGCACGGAGGAATTTCCGGCGGGCGGGCAGGTTGAAGAAGATCTGGCGCACCTCGATGGTCGTGCCGGCCGGTGAGGCCGCAGCCTTGACCTCCACGATCTTGCCGCCATTCACCACCACCTGGGTCGCTTCGCCGGAGCTGTCCTCGCGCTCGCGGGTGGTGAGCACGAAGCGGCTGACGCTGGCGATGCTCGGCAGGGCCTCGCCGCGGAAACCCATGGTGGCGATGGAGGCGAGGTCCTCGGCCTTGGCGATCTTCGACGTGGCGTGCCGCTCCAGGCAGAGCAGGGCGTCGTCGCGGCTCATGCCCCGCCCGTCGTCGGTGACGCGGATGAGGCTGCGGCCGCCGGCGCCGATCTCCACGGTGATGCGGGTCGCCCCGGCGTCGAGGGCGTTCTCGACCAGCTCCTTCACCACGCTGGCGGGGCGCTCCACCACCTCGCCCGCGGCGATCTGGTTCGCCACCTGTTCTGGGAGCAGCCGGATCCGGTTCACGAGCCCCAGCATGGAGGGTCCGCCGACGGGCGTGGAGTCCAGAAAGCGGGAGAATGCGCCCGGCTTGACCCGCGCCGGCGGGTCCCCTTGCATGGGCCCATGCGTGTCGGGCTCAAGCATTGGCTGATGGGGTGTCTGGTGGGGGTTTCGTTCCAAGGTCTGGCGGCGGCGGAGGTCGTGCCCAAGGCGGAGGCGCTGCTGCGGCTGGATCGCCCGCTGGTGATCGCGCACCGGGGCTATTCGTCGGCCGCGCCCGAGAACACGCTCCCGGCCTTCGCTCTGGCCCTGGAGGCCGAGGCCGACCTGGTGGAATTGGACTACCACCATTCGAAGGACCAGGTGCTGACGGTGGTCCACGATGGGACGCTGGATCGCACGACCGATGCGGTGCGGCGATGGGGCACCGGAACGAACCGGGTCTCGCAGGCGAGCTTCGCGAGGATGCGGGAATTGGACGCCTCGTCGTGGCGGGGCTCAAACCAGCCGCCGGCGACCATCCCGTCGTTGGTCGAGGCGTTGGATCTCATCCAGGCGCGCTCGGTGACGTTGATCGAGCGCAAGGCCGGGCCGGCCGAGGCGTGTGTGCGGCTCATCCGGGATCGCCGCGAGGTGAACCAGGTGGTGGTGCAGTCGTTCGATTGGCAATACCTGGAAGACTACCACCGGCTGGAGCCGTCGCAGGTGCTGGGGGCGCTGGGGCCGTGGAAGTCGTATCGCGGGGTGGCGTTGACGGAGCAGGATCAGTCGTTGTCGGGACGTTGGATCGACGAGGCGCGACGCGTCGGGGCGCGGGTGGTGGTGTGGAACCAGAACCTGGATGCCACGGCGGTGGCGCTCGCCCACCAGCGGGGGATGAAGGTGTGGGTGTACACGATCGACGATCCGGCAGACATGAGCCGGTTGCTGGACCTGGGGATCGACGGCCTGATCACGAACAACCCCGGCCGGGCGTGGCGGGCGATGGCCGAGCGGCGGGGCCGGCGTTGAGAGAGAGGTTGCCCGTACTGGACAACCGACGGTCGCGTGGACAGGGTCCGTGGCCATGTTCGCCTCGATCCTCGCTCCCGGTGAGAAGATCCACGTGATCCATCGCCGTCACTTCGACCACGAGCCGCACCGGCACTTCGTCGGCGTGGTGAACGACTACCGCGAGGGCGTGCTGCGGATGACGGGTCACGTCTACGCGGTGGATCCCACGACCTATCAGTTCATCCGGCGTCCGGAGCAGCGCACCCGGGTGGTGTCGGTGGTGAGCGGCGAGGTGATCGTGAACATCATCCCGGCCTCGGTGGACCTGTCGAAGATCACCTACCGCCAGGAGGGCACGGCCGTCCGTGTCAGCGACGGCAGCGACTGGCACCTCGACATCAGCGAGGTGGGTTGGCGGTAGGGCTCCGCGGGACCAGTCCGCGCTCGCGGGGAACGTTGGGGCCAGCGGGACGTTCGCGCTGACGCGCGAGGGGGAGCAGGGTGTCGACGTTCCTACGCTCGGCGCGGACCGATCCCGCTCCGCTGCGGGTTTCTGGGTGTGGGCTCCGAGACCGTGGGGTGGTCGTCGGTGTCCGCGTCGGCTCGATGGCCGGCTAACGGTTTATTCCTCGGATTCAATCCTCGGCCGGGACGGTGATGACGCTCCGTACTCGGCGGGGAAACCAGGTTGCAATCCTGGAGCGGTGTTCCGCGAAAACAACCATGGCACCTTCGGGACCCGGAGAGGTTTCGACGATTATCCGTTACAAATCGGGGGTGGATTTTGACCTTCAAAACGTGGGCCCTGGGAGGCGTCGGTTGTCTTCCGAACTGGCGGATTTCGCGTGCGGATGGGGTGTCGAAGATTCAACCTCACGCCAATACGCCAGAACCGGAATGACACCTCATGATGCCATCTGTGAATGCGGGGTGAACCGTCGGTGATGGGCCAAACTCAGCGACCGAGACCTCATGACCCCCGCGTGAACAAGAAGGCGCTTTCCGAAACCGACATCCGTTCCAAGTTCATCACTCCGGCCCTGTGCGGTCCGGAGGGAGCGGGCTGGGATCTGATGACCCAGGTTCGGGAGGAAGCCTACTTCACCAAAGGTCGGGTGATGGTCCGTGGCAAGACGGTCCGGCGCGGTGAGGCGAAGAAGGCGGATTACCTGCTTTATTACAAACCGAACCTTCCCATCGCCGTCATCGAGGCGAAGGACAACCGCCATGCCGTTGGCGACGGCATCCAGCAGGCTCTCGAATACGCGGAGATCCTGGATGTGCCGTTCGCCTACAGTTGCAACGGCGATGCCTTCCTGGAGCACGACCGCACGGCCGCCGGCGGCACGGTGACCCGCGAGATTCCGCTCGATCAGTTTCCGTCGCCGGCGCAGTTGTGGTCGCGTTTCTGCGCTGCCAAGGGGCTCACGTCGACGCAGGTCGCGGTCACGACTCAGGATTATTACGACGACGGTTCTCGGAAATCACCGCGCTACTACCAGCTCATCGCCATCAACCGCACGGTCGAGGCCATCGCCCGGGGAGAAAACCGCATCCTGCTGGTCATGGCCACTGGCACCGGCAAGACCTACACCGCCTTCCAGATCATCTGGCGGCTTTGGAAGGCCGGGGCGAAGAAACGCATCCTCTTCCTCGTGGATCGCAACATCCTCGCCGACCAGACCAAGACCAACGACTTCAAGCCCTTCGGGGCGGCGATGACGAAGATCACCCATCGCAAGGTGGACAAGGCATTCGAGATCTACCTGTGCCTCTACCAGGCCGTCACCGGCACCGAGGAGGACAAGAACATCTACAAGGAGTTCTCGCCGGATTTCTTCGATCTCATCGTCGTGGACGAGTGTCACCGGGGCAGTGCCGCCGATGATGCGGCGTGGCGGCAAGTCCTGGAATATTTCGCCTCGGCGACGCAGATCGGCCTTACCGCCACGCCCAAGGAAACCAAGGAGGTCTCCAACATCGAATACTTCGGCGAACCGATTTACACCTACTCGCTGCGCCAAGGCATCGCCGATGGCTTCCTCGCACCCTACAAGGTGGTTCGCATCGGCCTCGACAGGGACATCCTCGGTTGGCGGCCCCAACTCGGTCAGGTGGACAGGTACGGGCAGCTCATCGAAGACCGCGAATACAACCTCCGCGACTTCGACAAGAACCTCATCCTCGAAAAGCGCACCGAACTCGTGGCGGCCAAGGTCTCGGAGTTTCTCCGGGCCACCAATCGCTTCGCCAAGACCATCGTCTTCTGTGAGACCACCGATCACGCGGAGCGGATGCGTCAGGCGTTGGTGAATGCCAATGCCGACCTGGCCGCTGCCAACAGCAAGTACGTCATGCGCATCACCGGCGATGATGACGAAGGCAAGGCTCAGCTCGACAACTTCATCGACCCCGAATCGACCTATCCGGTGATCGCCTGCACCTCTCGCTTGATGAGCACCGGTGTGGATGCCCAGACCTGCCACCTGATCGTCCTCGACAAGCGCATCGCCTCGATGACCGAGTTCAAACAAATCATCGGTCGCGGCACCCGCATCCAAGAGGACTACGGCAAGTTGTTCTTCACCATCATGGATTTTCGCGGGGCAACGGCCTTGTTTGCCGACCCGAACTTCGATGGCGACCCGGTGCAAATTTACGAGCCAGCACCGGGTGATCCGCCGGTGCCTCCGGATCAAACCCCTGCCGATCCGAATGACCCCAGCGAAGAAGAGCTCAACGAATCCGCTCATGACGCGTTGGCGCCCTATGGCTTGGAGGCGGGAGCCGATCCGGGG
>JAJTFN010000226.1 GCA_021298285.1 Verrucomicrobium sp. | reverse complement strand
TGGCACCAGTGGCAGGTGGGTTCTTCCTCGAGGACTTGCTTCCTGAGGGCTTTCCATTGGGCTGTGTTGTAGATCGGGTTGCCTGCCATCGGGTTCTCCTTCCGACTTCGTCGGCTGACGCGCGTCTCGTTCCTCGACGCTTGTCCTCATCCTACGTATGACCAGTTGGTGCGTTGTGCCCCCCACACTTCGGGCAACTAGCCCCGGTAGCCGGATTGAGTAGGGCGGACACCGTTGGCGGTTTGTGTCGTTCCGTGACGCCGCTCCCCCACGTCGGGCATGGAGGTCTACCCTCGTCTCCGAGTGTCGTCCTCTGACCGGTTGCGTGCCGGTCGGGCCTGATGCCCACCTCGTCCGTGGGCTGTCGTGATCGGTTGTGGAGTGCGGACGGTAGCAGACCGTCAGTCGGCTGTGCGGAGCATTGAGTTGTGAGGCCGGTATCGGTGTCCGCCCATGCTGATGACGATCCAGCCGACATCATGTTCATCTACAGCGATGAACATCACCGGTATCCATAAGTCTGTGTTGTTGGGGTTGACCTCGAGGGGCCGGATCGGTTGTTGCCAAGGGTGATTCATGATGGGGTCCTTCCGAGACGTCTCACGATCGCCTCCATGTCGTCGGGGTACCAGATGTAAACCTCGGCGCCGGCCGCCTTGAGCGCGGTGAGCCACGCTTTCTGGCCGATCGAGAGGCGTCCGCCTTCCTTCTTGAGCTCTGCGAACACGATGTCTCCGTGCACCGGACGGACGAGGACGAGGTCGGGGAAGCCGGGGTTGCCGGACAACGGTGTCGCCCACCGTCCGGGTCGAACCTGAGCCGGGCGGGTGTGCATGACCATCCAGCCGCGCATCTTCGCGTACTCGATCACAGCCGACTGGAACTCGGACTCGGTCATAGGACCCTCGGCAGGAAGCGAGTGTCTATCAGCGCTAAGTCGGGGATCTGCGGCGTGTCGATCTCCATAAGGCGGCCGGGAGCCTGCGGGCAAGGTTCGCCCTTGCGGAGCATCGGGAACGTGGGAACCTGCTCGTCGAGGATCCAGCCGCGAACGGTCACCTGATCGCACGCCAGCACGCCGTCGATGCTCATGTGGGCGAGCCATAGATAGCAACAGATGAGGAGGTGCTGGTTCCCGGGCTTGTAGCCGGGCGCCCATGCGACCCATGTGTCCCGGTTATAGCGGCTCTTCCCGCATGAGGTCTTGACCTCAGCCTTGTGGGTGTCCTCGAGGATGATGTCGTGCTGATACTTGGGGCCGTGTTCGGCGTTGATGAGGAGCTCGTTGCACAAGTAGTCGACGAGCGCGGCCTCGGCGATGAAGCCGGACAGGCGTTGCGGTTCCTTGGGGAACGGCGAGTCGCGGAGCATCTGGACGCCCCACGCCCGGTGCTCGTCGGTGATCGTGGCGAGCATTAGAACGGGTGCTCCGTCTTGAGTTTGTCGATCATCGCCGACGCTTCACGCTTGGACAGGGCTCGCGGGTCGCCGTCGTAGCGGAGCGACCGGAGAAGCTTGATCTGCGCGTCGGAGGGTCTGTCCGCCATGCGGGTCGAGTCTGCACCTTCTTGCGCCACCTTGCCCATCATCTGACCGGACATTCGTTCCACCTTGTTCATCTCCTCTCGTGACGGACGCTTCCCGGCCGCGTAGATCCAGTTCGCCATGGCACGCCCGATTGCGCTCGTCTCGGCGTTCTCGACGTGGCTGGTGGCGTTCACGCCTCGGTCTGACTTCTCCTCATAGGCGTGGCCGATCGCGACCGGATGAGGGTCGTCGCGGTGCCGGTACACGTCGGCGCGGAACAGGACGGCATGGTCGTCCATGCGGACGATCTCGGTGGCGATCCGGCCGTCGGGATGCGCGGCCCAGAACAGGGCGAGACGCTCCTCGACGGTGGCGTAGGTGGACAGGTCAAACCCCACGCCGCGCCTCCCCACGCTGTTGAATGCGGACGAGGTTGTGGAAGTGCTCGGCCTTGTAACACGGGAAGCACCAGATGCTCCACGACCCGGGCGACCAGTGGAAGATGTCGTCTCCGGCGAGCGGTGCGCCACAACGGCAACACGCCCCCGCGGTCGGCTTCTTGAGGGTATGACGGTCAATCATTGAACCCTCCAAGCTTGAGGGCGACGATCACCTCGAGCGTGGAGCCGGTGAGGTATGGCAGGCCGCCGGGTGTCTCCTCGAGCACGCGGACGAGTTCGTTGAGGGCTTTGCGCATCTGGCCGCGATGGTCGGCGAGGGTGTCGACTTGGAACCGTAGGTTGCGGATCGTGTCGGACTGGTCGGGGTCAGTCATTCGTGTCTCCTTGGGTTGTTGTTGGGCACTGTAGCGAGCCGGTGTCGCATTCTTGAGCATCCTGTTCCGTTCCCGGTGGGAGGTGCCTCCCCAGACGCCAGCCATGTCGGGGTGTTGGAGCGCGTAGGCAAGGCATTGGTCGGCGACCGGACATCTCCGGCAGATGGACACGGCCTTGCGGGTGTCGGCCGCGCCGAGCCTGCCGGGGCCGGGGAAGAAGATGTTCATGTCCATGTTGACGCATTGGGCGCGGAGCATCCATTCCGGCCGGTCGATGTTCATCGGCATGGACGTGACCACGGCTCCCATCCGCATCCACGGTTCGCGTCGTGCCAGCGCCAGATCTCGAGCGCCATCGCAAGGTTCACTTCGGGTTTGTTGATCCGTTCCCACGATCCGAACAGGTGGGCGACTTCTTCCTTCCACACTTGGTTGATCTGCATCGGGCCGTGGTCGTGGCCGTTCCACCGGTCGTCGCCGGGGATGATGTTAAGACAGCGGGATTCTTGCCACATCTCCTTGAGCACGTTCACGAGCTCCTCTTGAGGCCATCCGACCTTGAGCGCGAGAGGCGCCCATTCTTGGCACGGCGTGTCGATCGGGAGCTCGAGGACGGCGAGGTCGGCTTGGAGGGCGTCGTGCGCCGTCGTGGTTGGGGACAAAGTTGTGGACGTTGTGGATGACGGGGTGGAGGGCACTGGGGTGATGACCACTGTGCGTGGTGTCGGCTCGGTGATGACGGCCGGCGCGGTTTGCGGGTCGTCGTCGAGGGTTCGTTGGACGATCTCGGTGCCTGCGATGAGCGTCATGATGGCCATGGCCACAATCACGACGATGTCGGACAGTCTGCTTCTCATTGGGTTCTCCTCAGGTCGGGGTCTGGGACGATGACGGTCTACCGGATCAGCGTGTGGAAGTCACGTACCGAACAGTCGGGCCCATGTTGCTGGGCCGACGATGCCGTCCGCTTGGAGCCCATTGTTGGTCTGCCATGACTTGACGGCCGCCTCGGTTTGTGGTCCGAACTTGCCGTCGGCAGTGAGGCCAAGCCGGGCTTGGATGAGCTTCACGGACGCCCCTGTTGAGGATCGCTTGAGAGGCCGTCCGGGATACATGGGCGCTGTCGGTGCGGACGTGGCGCTAGCGGGGCTCTGAGGGGATTCTACGAGCCTCTCACGGACTGATGACGCGTCTGCCCATGCTTCTCGGGTGGTTTCGACGTGGATCCAGTCGTGGCCTTGCCCGGGCGACTTCTCGACCCAGCCTCGACCGGCTTCCCAGTACCGGGTGCGCTGGTAGTGGTGGATCCTCTGGATGCCCAACTCGGCGGAGTGCTGGATGAGCCATGGGAGGATGTCGGCCTCAAGGACGGCGATGCCGGGGCCGCCGTGCCGTTCACCAAATCCGAGGTCGACGGCCGCGCCGAACGCGTGCGAGCTCCACGCGGTGCCACCGCGTACCGGGCGCCGATTGTAGATCCCGAGGCTCTTGAGCTTCCACCGGGCGTGGCAGTAGGTGGCGAGGGCTTGCAGGTTCGGCGACGCGCCGTCGTATGGGGCGCCGGGCTCCAAGCCCCGGTTCCACGACTGGAAGCGGGTGGCAACCGTCATGCGACAGTCTCCACGGGCCACGTGAGGAAGATCGCGGCGTGAGTGCCGGTCGGGACGATTGCCCACAACTCCTCGCCCTGTGGGATCTGGACGGTGAAGTTTGTGTTGTTGTCGATCTTGAGGCCGTTGGAGGTGGTGACGTCTGGGCCGCCGATGTAGAGG
>JAJTFN010000225.1 GCA_021298285.1 Verrucomicrobium sp. | reverse complement strand
ACTTCCGGGCCAGCACCACCAGTTCGTGCTGGTTCTCGCGGGCGAGGCAGGTCACGAGGAAGCGGTTGTCCGGATGGGCCGCGCACAGCGCCTGCAGGGCGGTGAGGTCGGCCAGTCCGACGCCGTCGCCCGCCATGCGCAGGCGCGGGTTCACGGCGCGTTTGACGCCCATCATCAGGGCGAAGGCCTGACCGTGATCCCGGCAGTGCGGCAGCACGGCGCCCTCGATCAATCGGGCGATGTCGGTGTCGGCCGGCCAGGCGAAGGACGGCGGCAGCGACACCATGCAGTAGCGGCTGTCGATGCGGGCGGTCCAGTCGGCCAGGAAGCGGCGGACCTCGCCGAGGGTTTGGGCCGTCAGGTCCCGGGTCACGGCGTAGCCCTGTTCGCGAAGCCATCCCGAGGTCTCGGGCCAGGCGACGAGCAGGGGGTCGATGCGCAAGGCGGCCACGAAGCGGGGGTCGCGGGTGAAGCCGCGGTCCCAAGTGGGCCGCTCGACGGGGTCGAACGGCGAGTTGGTCATGCAGATGGAGGCGAGGTTCGCGGTCTGCATCACCCGGTCGATGAACCGGTCCGGCTGCTGGGCCGCGTACCAGCCGCGGAGGCTCTCGAGGTCGTGCTTCCGGGGTTCGATGCCGAGCAGGTTCAAGGTGGTCAGCACCCCCCGACAGGCCTCGGACACGGGCGAATGGTCGACGAAGAGGGCCTTCCACACGTGCTCGGCCTGCTCGCGCTTCGAGGCCGCCCAGAACCGCTCCAACGGCACCTCCATCTGGCGTGAGGCTTCGCTGACCAGGTAGTGGTACACCAGCAGGTCATCGATTCCCCAGAGGAGCAGTTCGCCTTGGGCGGGATCGTACAGGTGGGTGTGGATGTCGTGGACCGGTGTGGCCTGGACGATGCGTGAAACCCGTGCGTGAAGCGGATCAGCCATGGTGCGTGGCGGCATCAAACGCCAGGCCCTCCCCGCGGGCAACCTCCGAGACGGTCCGATCGACGTCGTGCCGGCGGCCGCGCCGGGGAACCCGCCGATTGGGGCTTGGAGGCGCCCGTGATCCGGCGTTGAGTGGGCGCATGAAGACTTGGACCCGGAGGGAGTTCCTGAAAGCGGCGTCGATGGGGTCGGCGATGGTGGCGGCGGGATGTGCAACGGAGGGAGGGGGAGCCCCAGACGGGGGCCTGGTCGGAAGCCAGCTTTACGGATGGGGGCAATACTACCACCGGGAGGGCAAGGATCTGAACGCCCACCTCGACGAGGTGTTCTCGGCGCTGCGCGATGCCGGGTACGACTATGCCGAGGGCAATCTCGATGCGGGACGGCCCGAGAAGAATGCCGAGTTTGCGGTCAAGTTGCGGGCCAAGGGCCTGCGGCCGGTGAGCCTGTACACGGGCGGCGCCCTTCACAGCGACGGTGCCGAGGCCGTGGTCGAGCGCCTGGTGGCCGCTGCCACCGTCGCGGCGCATTCGGGATTCGAGGTGATCGTGTGCAATGCCGACCCCATCGGGCGCGACAAGACCGACGAGGAGCTCAAGCGCCAGGGGCGTTCGCTGGCCATGCTCGGCCGGGAACTCAAGGCCCTGAAGCTGCGCCTCGGCGTGCATCACCACACGCCGGAGCTGGCCCGCGACGGTCGCGAATACCACCACAACTTCGCCGTCACCCGGGCCGGCGAGGTGGACTTCTGCATCGACACCCACTGGATGCTGCGGGGAGGCATCGCGCCGATGGATGCGCTGCGGCACTACGGAGACCGGGTGGTGTCCTGGCATCTGCGCCAAAGTCGCGACAAGGTTTGGTGGGAGGACCTGGACTCCGGGGACATCGACTACGCCGAGATCGCCGCCTTCGCCAGGTCCCGCCGGATGCCCCGCCGCTACTCCGTGGAGCTGGCCCTCGAAGGCGGCACCCGGATCACCCGGTCGGTCGTCGAGAACCACCGCCGAAGCCGGGACTTCGTGCGGCGCGTGTTCGGGATCTGAGGTGATTCCGAAGCGACTGTCTCGAAACCGGAGTCAGGGGACGAATTCCGAGGCACCGCAGGTGGGGCACTTGGAAAGGTTGGCCGGCACCTTGCCGAGGCAGTAGGCGCAGGTGCGATCAGGCTGCGTCGACACCTCTTCCCTCGGAGCAGGCTCCGGGCTGGAACGGACCTCCGGGACCCTGTGCCTCTCCCGTTCAAAACCCTTGAAACGGGTTCCCTGATGGGTCAGTCGCCCGAGGTCGCCGTCGGCGATGCCGCTGTACAGCTCGCTTTCGAGCGGGAACTCCTGCCGGTCTCCGGTCTCGAGGTCCTCGAAGGTCGCGTAGTAGGAGGTGCTGGCGCTGAAATCCCCGCCGCCGCCGCTGACATGCTGACGCTTGGTGACGATCCGGACGCGCCGGGTTTCCACCGGTTGGCCGTTGTTGGAGAACCAGGTCGTGAATCCCTGCAGGATGGAGACCAACATCATGCCGATCACGAGGACGAAGACCCCGACGACGAGGATCGGGATCCATGAGAGGGAGGAGAAATCCATGGCAGCTTCAGCGTTGACGAGGAGACCCAAGGTCACCAACCAGCCGGAGCGCAGCTGAGCAGAAACTCCATGCCGCGTCCATGGGAGGAATCGGTTCACCAGGCACCGCCACGCGATCGGAAGGCAGGGTGCTTTCTCCGACAGCGCCGGCACAGGTTCGGTAGGCCCGGAGATCGGCCCCTATCGGCCCGGCGGGATCCACAGCCGATCAGGGGTCCGGGACGGCCTCGCCCGTGGAATCATTTGTCGGCCTTGCGCGCGGCCTTCTCGGCCTTGGCGTTCTCTTCGAGCAGGCGGGTCAGGGACTCGGAGGGCTTCAGGCCCAGGGCGGTCGCGGCCTGCTTGACGGCGTCAGGCCCGAATTCCTTGGCCTTCTTGGACGCGCCCAGTCGCACCGGCCAATCACGGGCGCCCTGCTGCTTGCGGGCCAGCCACAGGAATCCGTCCGCACCGGCCGGCCACGCCTCGCCGACCGACACCCAAAGTCGCACCGCCGTGTTGGGGGGCATGCGCGTGGGCAGGGGCGGCAACTGGCTGGCCGTCAACGGCAGTTGGAACAACTGGCAGCGCAGCAGCGACGGATCCCGCGGGGACACGCCGGCTGCGACGAAGTCGTCGGTTTCGGCCAGCAGCGCCGTGAGCGCCTGTCCGTTGCCCGAGGCCGGCCAATCGAACCGGATGACGTCGAGCACGTTGGTCTCGAAGTCCCGACCCTCGCCGGGCAGCGTCACGGTCAACGAGGAGGCACCCAGACCGACCTTCGGAAGCCCAGGTTCCTCCGACAGGGTGGGCGCGATGGCGGTGAAGGCGGCCGCATCGGCCGTCAGCCGGGCCCGCATCAGGGCCACCGCGTCGTCCAGGGAGACCACGTGGTGCACCGCGCCCGTGACGGGCGTGGGAGGATGCTGACGACGCGACGGTGTGGCCCCGAAGAACTGGTCGGCTGAGCCGCTGCGGGAGGCCCCGCCCGCCAGCCGGATCGCGTGGTTCATGGCCTTGGCCAGCGCCTGGGCCTGGGCTTCGTCATCCACGCCAATCCAGCCGGAGGACACCGACCGGGCGGGCATCTCCTCGTTGACGTCCTGCCACTTGCGCACACCGGCCGCCCGCCCGGAGTCGCTGAGCCAGACCGCAAACGCCCGCCGATCCCCGGCGAACCAAAGGCGGACATGCGTGGCATCCGGGTCGAGATCGGCCAGCGAGAACTCGGTGGATTCGCTCCGATCCAGCCCGCCGGGAATCCCATCGCTGGCGGTGGTGCGGAAACGCAGACGGCGCCCGAGCACTTGGGAGAGTTTGACCTTCAGCCGTCCGCCGCCACCGATGTTGCGGAACTGGCCATGCTCCTCGACGGTGCGACGGATGAAATCGATCGTCTCGTCGAAGGTGGGATCGGCCTGAAGCGGCAGACCCGTCACGGAGATCCCCACCATCAGCCCAGCCACCCAAGCGATGGGCGCTCTCATCGCCGACCGGTGCCGGTGAACCGGCCCATGGGGGAACCAACGACAGAATCGACGGGAGATCCGTCGCAGAGGTTCGTGCATGGGTTGGCGGT
>JAJTFN010000224.1 GCA_021298285.1 Verrucomicrobium sp. | reverse complement strand
TCGATGGCCTTGTCGAGCAGGGCGAGGGATGCCTGGGCGTCGCGGAGGTTGCGCCATCGGATGGTGGCCGACTCGAGCAGGATCTCGGCGTTGGCCGGGTCGCAGCGCGAGGCCTCCTCGAGCGCCGTCAGGGCCTCGGCATCCTGCTCGGCCGAAAGGTGGGCGTTGGCCAGGGCCAGGTGCGACTGGGCGAGCTTCGGGGCGAGATGGACCGCCTGGCGTGCCTCCGACAGCGCGGCCTCGAGGTTTCCCGACTGGGCCAGGGCGTGGGAGCGGGTGATGCGCGGGGCCACCGCCCCGGGATCCCTCGCCAGCACCGGCGCCAGCAGGTCGAGCGCCTGGGCCGGGCGGCCGCAGCGGTTCAGGGCCACGGCCAATTGGTTCAGCAGGCCTGCGTGGTCGGGGTGGAAGCGTCGGGCGCGTTCGAGCAACCCCACCGCCGCCTCGGGCCGGCCCGAGGCCGACAGGGCCTCGGCCTGCTGGAAGACCCCCGGCAGCAGGCGCACCTGTTCCGGGGCCGCCTCGGCCCAGGGGTCGGTCATGGGTTGTCGGGCCTCGCCCGTGCCCGCGGAGATGGCCACCCTGGCCTCCTCTCCACGGCCCAGCGCGCGGAACACCTGGCCCAGGAGATAGAGGGCCGGCCGGGAACCGGGCTCGCGTTCCAGGGCCCGCTCGACCATCGGCAGGGCGTTGGTGGCGTCCCCCCGCCGGAAGCGCACCTCGCCCAGGCCCATCGGCCCGCGCGATTCCTTCGGCGCGAGGCGGACCAGTCGGGAGAATGCCGCCTCGGCCGCCTCGAGGTCCCCGGAGCGGAGGCTCGCCTCGCCCACGCGATACCAGATGGGCGCAAATCCCGGGAAGCGGGCGGCCACCTCCTGGAATTCCCGCAGCGATCCCGGGCCGTCTGAAAGTTCCTGCAGGGCGATCGCCGCGTACATCGGGGCCAGCGGTTCGTCGGGATCCAGGATGGCCGACGCCCGGAAGGCCTCCCGGGATTCCTTCCAGAGCCCGTTGGCCGCGAGCGCGATGCCCAGGGCGGCCCGGGCCGACGGATCCCGCGGGCGTTCCCTGGCCACGCCGGCCAGTCTGGTCACATGGTCGACCACGGCCGGATCGATGCCGGCGCCGGAGGCGGGATCGCCAACCGGCGGAGGCTCCGGGCGGGAGCATGCCCCCCACAACAAAAGGACCGACACCAGCAGGGCTCCAGGCCGTGGCGCAAGCCATCGGCGCGGGGGCGGTCTGCGGGTGTCGGTCGCGTGGGGCGGGCTGGGATCGGGACGGATCTCTGGGCTGGGATTCATCTCGCCGATCTCAGCGGTGCCGGGGTGCGGCACCGGTCGCCGTCAGCGGGTCGGGTTGATCTCCTTCACCGAGCTGCGGTCCTGCAGCCACGCCACGTCCACGTTGTTCGGCGACGCGATGCCCAGAGCGAGGGCCTGTCCGAAGCGGAGGATCGGGCGGGTGCGCCCGTCGACCCACTTGCGGATCTCGGAGTGACCGTCGATGAAGGACAGGCCGCCGGCGGCGTTGTGGTAGCTGGCCGGGAAGTCGACGATGGTGTAGGCCGTGGGGCGGATCGGGTCGTAGCCGTCCATGTTCACGGCGAACCAGCCGTCGTTGATGCTGTCCTCGCGCTCGTCGATGAACACCCAGGTCTGGGAGGCCTTCTGGATCTGGGCCAGCTTCTTGAACTGCACGTAGCCGGCGGAGAACGGACCACCGCGCTCACCGAGGTAGCCGTTCATGGAGATCGAGCGGACGCGCTCCTCGCCGGTCTTGCCCTTGGAGCGGCTCCGGTCGGCCGGGCACTTGTACACGCCGGGGGTGCCGGCGTATTTGCCCAGCTGCGAGTTCATCAGCATGATCCGGTTGGTGTTGTCCGGCGTGTAGGAGGTGTTGTTGAGCCAGCCAACGCACCAGGTGAGGTTGGTCTGGGCCAGGCCCGTGCCGCCGTCGAGGTTGCCCGGCAGCACGTCGCGGTTGTCGCCGCAGTAGAGCTGGTACGACAGGGCCATCTGCTTGCCGTTGCTCATGCATTGGATGCCCTGGGCCTTGGACTTGGCCTTGGCGAGGGATGGCAGGAGCATGCCGGCGAGGATCGCGATGATCGCGATGACGACCAGCAGCTCGATGAGGGTGAAGGCGGGCGCGCGTCGGGTCGCGGCCGCCCTGGAAGTCGGGTTGGAATTCATCGGGGTACTTCAGGGTTCGGGAGCTTCATCTCCCGTTTTTTCGGGTCACGCAAGCCTCACTTTTGCACCACGGGCCACCCGGAGTCCTGGCCTGCTCCGAAGCAGCTCATTTCCGGGGGCGTCCGATGCGTCGATCCGGCCAGGCGTCGTCCCGTCGCTGTTCCGGGCGCGAGGCTCAGAGCAGCCGCGGTTGGCGCATCGACGACTCCAGTTCGGCCGACAACGTGCCGGCCCGGGAGCGGCGGCGTTCGATGATGTGCTTGTCGGTCGCCGGGTCGTAGGCCACCGGGTAGTCGCCGTCGTAGCAGGCCAGGCAGAACGAGGACTTGGGTCGGCCGGTCGCCGCGACCATGCCCTCGAGGCTCAGGTAGCCGAGCGAATCGGCGTTGAGGAACCGGCGGATCTCCTCCTGCGTGTTGGTCGCGGCCATCAGCTTGCTGCGCTCGGGGAAGTCGATGCCGTAGACGCAGGGGTGGATGTGCGGCGGGCAGCTCACGAGCACATGCACCTCCTTCGCGCCCGCCTCCTTGAGCGAGGTGACCCGCGCCTTGCTGGTCGTGCCGCGCACGATGGAGTCGTCGACGATCACCACGCTCTTTCCCCGCACCAGGTCGGCGATGAGGTTGAGCTTCACCCGCACGTTGAAGTCCCGGATGAACTGGGACGGCTGCAGGAAGCTTCGGCCCACGTAGTGGTTGCGCACGAAGGCCATCTCGAAGGGGATGCCGCTCTGGAGCGAATACCCCAGCGCGGCGCAGTTGCCCGAGTCGGGCACCGGGACGATGACATCGGCCTGGATCTTGTGCTCGCGCGCCAGTTGCCGGCCCATCTCCACCCGAACCTTGTAGACGTTGCGGTTGGCGATGTTGGAGTCGGGCCGCGCGAAGTAGACGTACTCGAAGATGCAGAAGGCCTCGCGGTGCGGCTCCGGGAAGGCCTGGATGCTGCGCACCCCCTCGGAGTTGATGATCACGATCTCTCCCGGCTCGATGTCGCGGACATACTTGGCCTGGATCAGGTCGAAGGCGCAGGTCTCGCTCGCCAGCACGAAGGCCCCGTTGTCCATACGGCCGAGGGCCAGCGGGCGGAAGCCATGGGGATCGCGGGCGCCGATCAGCTCGTTTTCGGTGAGGATGACCAGCGAGTAGGCTCCCTCGATGCGCCGCATGGTCTCCACCAGCGCGCTTTCGTGGCCAGACTTCGGCGGCTGGGCCAGCAGGTGCAGGATGATCTCGCTGTCCACCGTGGTCTGGAAGATGGATCCGCTGGCCTCGAGTTCCTCGCGGAGTTGGGCCGCGTTGGTCAGGTTGCCATTGTGCCCGATGGCGATCCGGCCCTTGGCGCAGTCCACCGTCAGCGGCTGGGCGTTGACGATGTTCGAGGATCCGGTGGTCGAGTAGCGCGTGTGCCCGATGGCGCTCTGGCCCACCAGCCGGTGAAGCACATCCCCGGTGAAGACCTGCGGCACCAGCCCCATGCCCCGGTGGATGTGGAAGGTCTTGCCGTCGGTCGTGACGATGCCCGCGCTCTCCTGCCCCCGGTGCTGGAGGGCGTAGAGGCCATAGTAGGTCAGTTCGGCGGCATTCGGATGCCCATGGATGCCAAAGACCCCGCAGTAATGCTTCGGATGGTGTTGCACGCGACGGCCGGAGAGTCCGGAAGCCTGTGAGGAAGGCAAAGGGGTTTTTTGCGCCTTCGTCATCGGAGGGGGCGAAGGCCTGTCTCAAGGATCCACGTCGTGCGCGCTCAGGAGCTCGATGGCCAGGGTGTAGCTCTCCCCGAGGGCGTTGGTGACCTGCAGCGGGCCGTTCGCGGCCAGCGCCTCGAGCTGCTTCAGCGCGGGCGTGAAGTCGAAGAGGATGAGCTGGCCTTTGCGGAATGAGACCCAGTGGCAATTGATCCAGTATGCGACGGA
>JAJTFN010000054.1 GCA_021298285.1 Verrucomicrobium sp. | reverse complement strand
CCTCACCGGGTGGTTCCTGCGTGATGCGACTGACGACAACGTCGCCGTGATCCCGGGCGGGGTGATTCCCGCCGGCGGATACGCCGTGCTCTGCCAGGAGGCCCTGCGGTTCCAGCGGGCGTTCCCGGCGGGGCCCGTGCCGCTGGGTGAATTCGGGTTCGGCCTCGGCAATGGCGGCGACACCCTCAGGCTCCATGCGCCCGACGGCACACTGATGCTCCGGTTGGCCTACGACGATGTCGCGCCTTGGCCGATCGAGGCCGATGGTCGCGGGTATACCCTGGAGTTGAAGAACCCCGGTGCCTCCTTCGATCAGCCGACGGCCTGGAAGGCCTCGAGCCGGCTCGGTGGATCGCCCGGCGCGGCCAATCCGTAACCCCGCAGGCGCCCGTCCGGGTTCAAGGAGTCCGATCCCCGGGCGATCGGAGACTCAGACCGTGTAGCCCAATCGGGCCGCCCAGGCCTCGAGTTCGTCCGCCCCGAAGTCGGCCAGCACGTGGCCGTCCCACTCGATCGACGGAGCCCGGGTCTGTCCGGTGAGTTCGCGCATCTCGGCCCGGGCCGCGGCGTCGCGGATCACGTCGAGCGTCTCATAGCCGATCTGGCGGGCATCGAGCCACTCGATGGCCTCGTCGCACCAGGGGCAACCGGGCTTGATGAAGAGGCGGACATGCTTGGGGGTCATGGGGTGAGGGAGTCGGAGGTGAGGGACCGGTTGAACGCGACGCAGTCGGCGTAGCGCACGTCGGATCCGCCGAAGAGGTCCAGCGCCGAGCCGATGGTGAGGTGGATGCGGCCTCCACCGACGCGTTCCACGGTCCTGAGGTCCTCGATCGATCGGGCTCCGCCGGCATAGGTCGCCGGAATGGGGCACCAGCGCGCCAGCGACTCGACCAACCCGAGGTCGATGCCCCGGCACAGCCCCTCGACATCCACCGCATGGATGAGGAACTCGGAGCAGGAGCGGGCCAGGTCGTGGCAGATCGCCTCGTCGACCTCGAGCGAGGTGAAGCGCTGCCAACGGTCGGTGACCACCCAGTAGCGGCCGTCGCGCTTGCGGCAGCTCAGGTCGAGCACGAGGCGTTCCCTGCCCACGCGCTGGACCAGGTCGGCCAGGCGTTGCCGGTCGAGGATCCCGTCGCGGAACACCCACGAGGTGACGATGACCTGCGAGGCCCCGGCCTCAAGCCAGGTCGAGGCATTGTCGAGATTCACCCCGCCGCCGTACTGCAGGCCGCGCGGCCAGGCCCCGAGGGCGCCACGTGCCGCGGCCTCGTTGCCCGGCCCGAGGGCGATCACATGGCCGCCGGTGAGGCCGTCCTTCCGGTAGAGTTCCGCATACCAGGACGGCGGGCGCTCGGACTCGAAACGGGTGAGCGTGGACGTGCCCGCATCGTCGAGGGTCCCCCCGACGATCTGGACCACCTTCCCATTGCGCAGATCGATGCACGGCCGAAACACAGTGGTGAACCCTAGGCCTCTGAGGGCCGGGAGGGAAGGATCGGAGGAGATCGGTTGCCAGACGCCGCACCGACAAGGTTCCGCCGGTGGGCGCGACCCCGGTTCGACGGAGGGTCGTTTTCCGGCGTGACACCCGGGTGGTGGCCGTGTCCAAAGGAGGTGATGAGCGTGCCCGTGCCGGAGCCGGACCTTGGCACCGGAGGTTCCGGGCCTTAGCGTCCTCCTCATGGTCCATGCGTCCGAAACCATGATCGCTTCCGTCCGCAAGCCTGTGCCGCCGGCGCAGGTCGATGCCCTGTCCCGGGAGATCCTCGAACTGAAGCGGCGTCACAACGCGGTGATCCTGGCCCACAACTACCAGGTGCCGGAGATCCAGGACGTGGCCGATTTCGTCGGCGATTCGCTCGGCCTGTCCCAGCAGGCGGCGAGGACCCCGGCGGACGTGATCGTCTTCTGCGGCGTGCACTTCATGGCCGAGACGGCCAAGATCCTCAACCCGGGCAAGCGGGTCATCCTGCCGGATCGCGACGCGGGCTGTTCCCTCGAGGAGAGCTGTCCGGCCTCCAAGCTGCGGGAGTTGCAGGCCACGAATCCCGACTTCTACACCATCGCCTACATCAACTGCTCGGCCGAGGTGAAGGCCCTGAGCGACTGCATCGTGACCAGCGGCAACGCGGTCAAGATCGTGCAGCATGCCCCGAAGGATCGTCCGCTGCTCTTCGTGCCCGACGAGAATCTCGGCGCCTGGGTGATCGAGCAGACGGGGCGGCCGATGACCCTCTGGTGGCCGACGAGGTCTGCTCGACCGAGAAGATGGTGGCGTGGTGCCGGAAGACGACCGCCAAGGACATCATCATCGCCACCGAGGCGGGCATGTTGCACCGCCTTCAGAAGGAGTGCCCCGACAAGCACTTCATCCCCGCGCCGACCGATCGGTGCGCCTGCAACGAGTGCCGCTTCATGAAGATGAACACCCTCGAGAAGCTCCGTGACTGCATGACCACCCTCGAGCCGCAGGTCGAGTTGCCGCCGGCGATCCTGGAGCGCGCCCGCAGGCCCATCGAGCGGATGCTCGAGATCAGCGCCCTGCCGCTGGAGAACGCGGGCTGAAGCGGCGCGCCCGCAGACAGGGCCCGTCGACGGGCCCGTTCACAGCGGTTGGCCGACGTGCAACCCGTGGCGCAGGCAGTAGGCGCCGTTGACCACGTACTTGTCGGCCCAGTGCTTGAGCCGTGAGCGCTCCTCGGGGGTGAGCGGGCGGACGACCTTGGCGGGCGAGCCCAGCACCATCGAGCCGGCCGGGATCCGGGTGCCCGGCGTGACCAGGGCATGGGCGCCGATGAGGCACTCCTCGCCGATCACCGCGCCGTCGAGGATCGTCGCCCCCATGCCGACCAGGCAGCGGTCGCCCACGGTGCAGGCGTGCACGTTGGCGGAATGGCCGACCGTGACGTGGTCGCCCAGGAGACACGGCAATTCATCGGCCAGGTGCAGCACGGCGTTGTCCTGGATGTTCGTGCCACGGCCCACGACGATCCGGTTGATGTCCCCCCGCAGCACGGCCCCGTACCAGACGCTGGACTCGTCGCCGAGGGTCACGTCGCCGACGACCACGGCGGTCTTGGCGAGGTACACGTCGCGCCCGAGCACGGGGCGCCTGCGGAGGTGGCGGTCGAGTTGGGCGATCAGGGCGTCCATGGGGTGGTGAAGGGAGGGGTGGTCGTCGTCGAAAGGCCGGTCATTGGAGGGCCGCCGTGGCCTCCTGGGCCCGGTGCAGGCGGGCGTAGAGCCCCTCGGCGGCGAGGAGTCCGGTGTGGGTCCCACGCTCCACGATGCGACCGTCCTTGAGCACCACGATCAGGTCGGCGTCGCGGATGGTCCCGAGGCGGTGGGCGATCACGAGGCTCGTCCGGTGGCTCATCAGCCGTCGGAGCGCCTCCTGGATGAGGCGTTCGGTGGCCGTGTCCACGCTGGCCGTGGCCTCGTCGAGGATGAGGATCGGTGCGTCCTTGAGCAGGGCCCGGGCGATGCTGATGCGCTGCTTCTCACCGACGCTCAGGCGGATGCCCCGCTCGCCGACCCGGGTGTCGAAACCCTCCGGCAGGCGACGGATGAACTCCGCGGCATTGGCCGTCTCGGCAGCCGCGATCATCTCGGCCTCGGAGGCGTCGAGCCGGCCGTACAGGATGTTCTCGCGGATGGTGCCGTTGAAGAGGAAGGGCTCCTGGCTCACGACGGCGATCTGGGAGCGGAGGTGCGCCAACGGGATGGATTCCAGCGGCCGTCCGTCGACGGTGATCCGCCCCGCGGCGATCGGGTAGAACCGGGGCAGCAGGTTCACCAGCGTGGACTTGCCCGCACCGGTCGGACCCACTAGGGCGATGGTCTGTCCGGCCCGGACCTCCAGGTCGATGCCCGCCAGCGCCTCGGCGCGGCCCTCGTAGGAGGCGGACACGCCGCTGAAGACCACATCGCCCCGGAAACGGTGGGGCGCGGAGGCCCCGGGGTGGGCTTCGGCCGGCCCGTCGCCCGGGGGGTCAGGCGGGGCGTCGAGGATGTCGAAGATCCGCTCGCCCGCCGCCCGCGCCGACTGGGACATCTGGTTCAACTGGTGGAGGACGTTCAGCGGGGCATAGAACATCCCGAGGAACAGCAGGAACTCCACCAGCGCCCCCGCGCTCATCGATCCGTCGAGCACCTTGCGCCCGCCCAGCCAGAGCACCAGCACCGTTCCGAGGGCCGCGGCGAACTGCATCACCGGGTTGTAGGCCGCCCAGGCCTTCATCACCGTCAGGGCGCCTTGGCGCAGCGCGTCGGCCCGCTCCGCGAACCGCGCCTCTTCGTGGGCCTCGCGCCCGAAGAGCTTGATCTGCCGGATGCCCTGGAGGTTGTCCATGAGCAGGGCGTTCATGGCGCTGCTGGCCCGGGACCGGGCCCGGTACCGGGACGCGGCGGTCCGCGTGTACCACACGCCCCCGGCCACCAGCAGGGGCACGGGCACCAGGGCGACCCCCGCGAGGAACGGGTCGTTCAGGAAGAGCAGGGTGGCCACTCCCACCACCCCGAGCACCGCGACCACGCCCTGCTCGGTGCCGTCGATCAGCAGGCGCTCCATCGCCCCGACGTCCTCGATGACCCGGGTCATGAGATCCCCCGTGGCCCGGTGGTCGAACCACGCCGGTGGCAGCTCCTGGAGCCGCCCGTAGACCTGCCGGCGGATGTCGAAGATGACGTTCTGTTCGAAGCGGTTGTTGAGGCGGATGCGCAGCGAATTGAAGGCGTCGCGCAGCGCGAAGGCGGCCAGCAGCCCGACGATCGCCCCGCCGAGAAGATCCCGTCGCCCGGGGGTGATCACATCGTCGAGGACGAAGCGCGTCAGCTTGGGGTAGGCGAAGGCGGCCACCTGGCCGAGCACGGCGCAGGCGATGGTGCCCGAGGCGAGCAACGGGTAGGGCCGGAGATAGCCGGCGACGCGGCGGATGATCTCCCCGGTGGTCCGGGACCGGACCGCGAAGGGTCCCTTGGCGTCACCGTGGACGTGGGCGAGGTAGTGCTCGAGAGGGGGGGGCCGATTCGAAGACGGGGTATGGGGCGTGGTTCAGGGACAGGCCCAATGCGCCTCCCATGAGTTGTCCTCCCAGCGGAACTTCGCCCGCTCGTGGTGTTCGGGCCCGAGGCGCAGCCAGTCCAATGCGTGGACGGTCGTCACCAGCACGGCGAACTGCTCGGCCGGATGGTCTCCGAAGGGGATTTCCCAGGGTGCCAGCACGCGATCGCCGGGGCGGGGGACCGTGGCGTACAGACGGCGGCTGCTGTGCGGCAGGGTCTCCCAATACGCGCGGGTGAAGGCGGTGTTCACGTGGGCGCGGGTTTCCCCCGTGGCCCGCAGCTGGATGCGTTGCACCGGGTCGTAGAAACACCAGGTGGCGACCGGCTGGATGCGCACGCCAGCCACCTTGTGCGTCCGGCTGTCGGAGAAGCAGACCAAGGTCCGCTCGTGGGGATCGACCGCGCGCAGGATCACGATCCGCGCGTCCGGATGGTCGGGACCAGCCGTCGCGAGGGTCGGAGTCCGCCAGGCGTGCGCCGGGTCGGCAGTGGCGTCGGCGAGCCGCTGCCAGATCTCGCCATGCAGGGATTCGAGCGTCTGCGGGTGGGGTTCGGCGGGCCTCATGGCTGGGAAGATACCCGCTCTGACGATCGGTCTCCAGCCTAGGGTGCGTCTCGGGATCGTCAGGAGGGCGCCGGCAAATCCCCGGTTTCATGCCGCCATGTTTTGCGTCAGGTTCAGCCCCATGGCAGTCGTCCTTCCCAAGACCATGCGGGCCGTGGTCTATCGGGGCGTGAACGACCTCCGCGTGGAGGAGGTCCCGGTGCCCAGAATCGGTCCGTCGGAGATCCTCGTCCGGGTGGGTGCCTGCGGGGTGTGCCCCACGGACATCAAGAAGATCCACTTCGGAACCCAGGCGGCGCCGCGCATCTATGGGCACGAGACGGCCGGCACCATCGTGCGGATCGGCGCGCGGGTCCGGGGGTGGACGGTCGGCGATCGCGTGGCCTTGCACCACCATGTGCCGTGCCTGGACTGCCATTTCTGCCGTCACCGCGCCTTCGCGCAGTGCCAGACCTACAAGAAGACGGGCATCACCGCGGGCTTCGAGCCGGCCGGGGGCGGCTACGCCGAGTACGTCCGGGTGATGGACTTCTGCCTCCCGGGGGTGGTGAAGATCCCGACGAAGAACAGCCTCGCCGAGGGGGCGCTGCTGGAGCCGGTGAACACCGTGCTCAAGGGCATCCGGAGCCTGCCGCTCCTGGCGGGCGACACCGTGTGGGTCGCGGGTGCGGGCCCCATTGGACTCCTGTTCATCGGGATGCTTTCCGAGTTGGGTTTCCGGGTGGTGGCCACCGACCTCATCGGATCCCGATGCCGCTTGGCTCGGCGCTGGGGCGCCTGGAAGGCCCTCGACGGGGCCGACCCGAACCTGGTCGACACGCTCCGCGGGCTCACCCGGGGGCGAGGCCTGGATGCGGCCGTGGTCTGCGTGCCGGTCGATGCCGTCGTGGCGCAGGCGCAGGCCGCCCTCCGGGGTGGCGGAACCACGTTGCTGTTCGCGCACACCCTGCGCGGCAAGACCGCACCGGTGGACCTCGGGAGCGTCTGTGTCGACGAGAAGGGGCT
Source organism: Verrucomicrobium sp. (assembly GCA_021298285.1). Classification (GTDB taxonomy): domain Bacteria; phylum Verrucomicrobiota; class Verrucomicrobiia; order Limisphaerales; family UBA9464; genus SXXZ01. The sequence continues at coordinate 12,876 of JAJTFN010000054.1, read as the reverse complement.
GGTGGGCAGCTATTCGTCCGACTTCACGCTCCAGAGGGAAGTGGCCCGGTGGGTGTTCTCCCGGCGTCTGGACGTGCGACGACTGATCACGCACCGGTTCCCTCTGGAGGAGACCGCCGCCGCCGTGGCCCTGGCCGCCCGCCCCACCGAGGAGTCGCTGAAGGTGCTTGTGCAGTCGGGCGACGCCGTGGATTAGCCTCGCCGGGCGGCCCGGACACGGGACCGCCGGCGCACGCTGGGCGTGGGCCGGCGGTGGTTGGTGGTCCGGTGCGCCAAAGCGGCCCGGCGCCTCACGGGCCGAGCGGCGAAGGGACCGGGGATCCTGCGGCCTCAGGCCGTCAGCTTCTCGAAGCGGGCCTCGATGAACTCCCAGTTCAGCACCTTGGAGATGGCTTGGACATAGTCGGCCCGGCGGTTCTGGTGCTTGAGGTAGTACGCATGCTCCCAGAGGTCGATGCCGAAGAGCGGGGCCTCGCCGTTCGAAAGCGGGCTGTCCTGATTGGAGGTGGACACGAGCTTCAGCCCCTTCTCCTTGGTCACCACGACCCAGAGCCAGCCACTGCCGAAGACGCCCATGGCGCGCTTGAGGAACTCCTCCTTGGCCTCGTCCTCGCTGCTGAAGAGCTCGCCGAAGGCCTTCATCAAGGGGCCGCCTTCGGTGAGCGGCGCGGAGTCCTTCTTCAGGCACTGCCAGAACAGCGAATGGTTGTAGTGGCCACCGCCATGGTTGCGCACGGCGGGCCGCACTTTCTCGGGAAGGGTGTTGAGGTTCTTCAGCAGGTCCTCCACCGACATCTTCTGGAGGTCGGGGTGGTCGGCCAAGGCCTCGTTGAGCTTGGTGACATAGGCCTGATGGTGCTTGCCATGGTGGATCTCCATGGTCTTGGCGTCGATGTACGGCTCGAGCGCGTCGAAGGCGTAGCCCAGCGGCGGCAGCTTGTGCGGGCCGGAGGCGGATTGGCCGAGGGTTCGGAGCGGGGACGAGGCCATGGCCAAGGCCAGGGCGCCGGCGGACTTGAGGGCGTGGCGACGGGAGATCATGCGGGGAATGGAAGGTTCAGTTGACGCTCCCGACGGTGGTGTCGGGATCCCGCCTCCGCAAGCGCCGGATGGGGCGGTGTCGGACGCCCCCACCCGGGGCCGATCCTCCTGCTCGCCGTCCTTGCGCGAGGTTCGGCAGCGAACCTAAGGTCGGCGCGTATGAGGTTGATCCGAGTCGGAGCCCTGGGGATTGCGCTGGCGATGGGCGGGAACACACCCCGCCTGCGTGCGGAGATCACCCCCGAGGACATCCGCCAGCTGCAGACCCGCTTCCAGCAGGCCGAGGAGTCCGAGGAGCGCCTGCGGGCCCGAATCCAGAAGCTTGAGGCCACGGTGGCCGAACTCCGCTCGCAGATCGGGGACGTGCGCTCGGTGGCCGCCTCGGCGGGCAAGGAGGCCGTGACCCAGGAACAGTTGCGCAAGGTGCTCGACCAGTTGAAGGAACTGGACCGCCGCCGCCAGGAGGACAACGAGAAGGTGGTGCAGCAGATCAAGCGGTTGGCCGACCTGCCGGCACCGCCTCCCCCGGTCTTTGACGATCCCAAGCCCCGGGGCCGCAAGCCCGTCACCGACCCGGGGGCTGGCACCTCCGGCTCCGCGTCCTCCCAGGGAAGCCAGGCCGGGAAGCCGGAGCCCAGGACAGACCCCAAGACCGAGCCCAAGGCGGAGGCTGCCAAGCCGCTGCTGCCTCCGGATTACGAATTCTACGACCATCTCGTCCGTGATGGACAGTCCTTGGGCCAGATCATCAACGAATACAACAAGGGCTACGGCCTCAAGGTCCGGCTCAAGCATGTGCTCGAGGCCAACCCGAAGCTGCGGCCCGAGCGCCTGGTCCCCGGCCAGAAGGTGCGCATTCCGGTCGTGAAATGAAGGCCGGGCCCGACGCACCCCGGAGGTCCCGATGAAACTGCTCCGCAAGCTTCACCTCTTCCTGGGCGTGTTCTTCACGCCGCTGCTGGTCTTCTTCGTGGCCACCGGGTGGTACCAGACCCTCGAGCCGGAGCGGCTCAAGACCCCGGGAGATGCCGAGACCCTTCTCCAGAAGCTCCGGGTGGTCCACACCGACATGATCTACCCCGGCGACCGGGAGTTCAGCAGGCCCTCCTCGCCGAAGCTCTTCCAGGGAATCGTCGGAGCGATGTCGGCGGCGGTCCTCATCACGACCGCGCTGGGGGTCTATCTGGCCTTCCGGACGGTGCGGGGCACGGTCTGGGTGGTCCTCTGCCTCGTGGCCGGCCTGGTGGTCCCGGTGGTCCTGCTCTGGATGGGACGGAGGGGCTGACCATGGAGTTGAGGCCGTTCCAGTGGGTGCTGATCGGCTTCGCGGCGGTGGGCTGGTCGGCATGGTCCTGGTACTGGTTCCGCTCCCGGTTGCGCTACGTCATCGGCCGCACCTCGCTCCGGGTGGTTTTCGGTCGGTTCACCGTGCGGCGCGTGCCCTACGAGGAGATCCTGCGCATCCGCAAGCCCCGCCACACCCCGCCATGGCGGCTGACCGAGAACTGGCGCAACGGGTTCTTCGACAACCACCGGGTGCTCGTGGTCGAGCGGCGGTGCGGGTGGTTCCCGTGGTTGGTCATCACGCCGGCCCGGCGCTACGAGTTCCGCACCCGCCTCCGCGAGGCCATGGCCCGCCAGGGCGTCCTGACCGACGACGACGATCCCGAGGCCCCGTGACCGGTGTCGGTCCCGGGCCTTGCCGGTCCGGCGTCGTTGCCGAACGCCCCCCTTTTGCATAGCGTCGCGTCCGAGATGCGATCCTTGCTGATAACGGGGGGCCGGGTGGTGGATCCGGCCAACGGATTCGATGCGGTGGCCGACGTGCTGGTGTCCGATGGCCGGATCGACCGCGTTGCCCCGTCGATCCAGCCGCCCCCTTCGGCCGAACGGATCGACGCCTCGGGCCAGGTGGTCTGCCCGGGACTCGTCGACCTCCACGTCCATTTCCGGGAACCCGGGCAGACCGCCAAGGAGACCATCGCCAGTGGCGCCCGGGCGGCCGCCCGTGGGGGATTCACCACGGTCGTCTGCATGCCGAACACCCAGCCGTCCATCGACTCGGCCAGCACGGTGGCCCTCGTCCAGGAGAAGGCCCGTTCCGCCGATGTCCGGGTGGAGGTCGCCGGGGCCCTCAGCAAGGGCATCCAGGGCGAGGAACTCGCCTCGATCGGATCGCTGGCCCGGGCCGGTGTGGTGGCGCTCACCGATGACGGTCACTGCATCCAGAACAACGACCTCATGCGCCGGGCCCTTGAATATGCCCGGCAGTTCGGGCTTCCGGTCATGGACCATTGCCAGGACTACGGCATGGTGATGAATGGCGTCATGAACGAGGGGCTCCACAGCCTCCGGTTGGGGCTTCGCGGGTGGCCCTCGGCGGGCGAGGAGCTCATCGTGGCCCGCAACATCCTGCTGGCGGAGCAGACCGGCACCCCGGTGCATTGCCAGCACATGAGTTCGGCCGGCAGTGTCCGGTTGATCCGGGAGGCCCGGCGGCGCGGCGTGCCCATCTCCGGCGAGGCGTGTCCCCACCATTTCACGCTCACCGACGCCACGATCGCCGGCAGCCAGGAATTTTGGGGCGGCGACGGTGCCGAATTGGCGCGCCGGGTCTTCGGTGGGCGTCCGCTGCCCTCATGGCCGGCCTACCACACGCACTTCAAGATGAACCCGCCGTTGCGCACGGCCGCCGACCGCGAGGCCATCCTCGAGGGCCTGGTCGACGGCACGCTCGGGATCATCGCCAGCGACCATGCGCCCCACACCGATTCGGAGAAGGAGGCGGAGTTCGACGAAGCACCCTTCGGCATCGTGGGCCTCGAACTGGAGCTGCCATTGTCCCTGATGCAGCTTCACCACACCGGACGCCTGCCGTTGTCTGCGGTGATTGAGAAACTGACGGTCAACCCCGCGCGCTTCCTGGGGCTGTCCGGCGGTCGCGGCACCCTCTCGCCCGGCGCCTTGGCCGACATCACCGTCTTCGATCCCGACGCCGTCTGGACCTGCGACCGGCATGACACCGCCAGCCTCAGCCAGAACAACCCGTTCCACGGTTGGCCGATCCGGGGCCGCGTCACCGCCACGTTTGTCGGTGGTCGTCGGGTGTTTTCCTGCGGCCGCTGATCCCCGGCCGGCTTTGCGCTGGTCCGCCCGCCGCCGATCCGACTAAGGTCCTCGCATGAGAATCTTTGGCGGGCAGGTTCTTCGGGGGGCTTGGATCCTGACCTGTTCCCTGGTGGGCCTCCGGGTGGGTCTGGCGGAGGAACCCCGGCCGGCGCCCCCGGCGGTTCGACTGTCGCCCGGATTGGCCGAGGCTCCCCGGGCCAAGCGGATGGAGTCCCCGTCGTCGTCGACCGGATGGAAGCAATACTTCATCGGGGACCCGACCTCCGAGGAACAGATGTACCTCGAGTACGTCAACCGTGCCCGGGCCTTCCCGTGGGAGGAGGGTTACCTGCTGGCGACGTCGACCGACCCGGATGTCCAGTCCGCCTACCAGTTCTTCAACGTGGACCTGCAGCGGGTGGTTGACGAGATCGCCTTGTTTCCTCCACAGCCCCCGCTCGCCTTCGAGCCGCGGTTGATCGAGGTCGCCCGGTTCCACAGCCGGTACATGCTGGAGAGCGCCGTCCAGGAGCATGACCAGTACCATCCGGTCACAGGCCAGAAGCTCAACACCACCGCCTCGCGCCTGACCGGCACCGGCTATCCATTGATCGCCGGCGGCGAGAGCGTCTACGCCTTCGCGGAATCACCGCTGCATGGTCATGCCAGCTTCGAGGTCGACTGGGGATTCGGGGACGGAGGCGTGCAGCGCCCGCCAGGCCACCGGATCAGCAACCACGAGGGGGCCTTCCGGGAGATCGGGGTGGGCGTGGTGCATGGCACCCGGTCCCGGGTCACCCCGCCGGTCACCAATCTCGTCGTCACCGAGGTGACGGTCACCAACCTCGTTGAGACGAACCTGGTGGTGACCAACCTCCTGGTCACCAACGCCGTCGTCACACCGGCGTTCACCAACACCGTCGGGCCAAGCCTGGTCACCCTCGACTTCGCCTCGCGGGCCGATCTTCCTCCGCTGGTGTCCGGCGTCGTCTACTACGACTTCAACACCAACGGTTTCTATGACGTGGACGAGGGCGTTGCCGGAGTCCGGGTCGAGGATGCCGACTCCGGGTGGTTCGCGCTCACCGGCCGATCGGGTGGTTATGCCGTTCCTGCGGTCGAGGGCACCCAGGCCATCCGATTCCTCGCCGCCGACCGGGAATTGGGTTCGCGGTCGGTGACCGTGTTGGCCGGAAGGAACGTGAAGCAGGATTGCGTGCTTCCCTATGGCGGCACCCGGGTCTCCGGACCGACGCTGGGCACCTCCACCGGCCTGAACGTGTTCCGCGTCGAGCAGGTGCTCGGGGCCGAGGGCTACGAATGCCTGTCCATGCGTTGGGATCCCTTCGGACCCGCCGAGGGCGCGGAGACCGGGCTTGGCCGTCTGGACTTCGCCGGGCTGGCGGGATGGGATCCGGTCAAGGCCGGGGGTGCGGCCTCCGGCAGCCGATCCTTCCAACTGGTCCACACCAACGGGCTCGAACAGGTCCTGCGCCTGCGCCCGTTGCTCCGGCCGGGAGCCGCCGGCGAGGTCCGGTTCAAGTCCTTCCTCGGATACACGACCACCAACCAGATCGCCTCGGTCGAGGTCTCGACCAACGGGATCGACTGGGTGACGGTGTTCCAGGAGCGGGGCCGCGGCATCTCGGTCACGCCCTCCGGCGGTTGGGTCTCAAGGTCCGCCTCGTTGGCGGCCTGGGCGGGCCAGCAGATCTCGCTCCGGTGGCGTTTCTTTGTCGAACCGGTGGCTGGCGCCCAGTTCTACACGCAGACCCAGGCGTCGTTCGGATGGTTCCTGGACGACCTCCAATGCATCGCCTCCGAGGTCGGCACGGAGTCTTCGACCCGCTTGCTGGCCCCGGGGGAACCCTTCGTCTTCCTCGGGACGGCCGGGGGGCGCTATGAACTGCGCTCGAGGCCCAGGTTCGGCGGCATCGGCCTGGCGTTCTCCGCCCCGCTGGTGGTCGAGTTCTCACCGACGGCCCCCTCGTCCGGCGCCGTGGTCATCGAGGGGGTGCGGCACGGCGCTGCCGGGGGCCTTTCGATCGACTTCGCCCTCGTCTCCGGTGTTGTCCGGGAGTGGGTGCTGGAGGCGCGAACGGCCCTCTCCGGCGGATGGATGCCCATGCCGGCCGGGGTGCCGTTGGATCGCGGCGCCGGCCGGTTGACATGGGAATTGCCGGCCCCGGAATCCGACCGGTTCTACCGGGTGACCGCCCGCTGAAGCGATGGCTCCGACCGCGCCGGGATCCTCCGGGGGGGCGGTCTGAACTCTTAACGAGGCTGGAAGCCCTCCTAATACCGTGTCGGAACGTTTGACGGTTTGAAGCGGAGGTCATTATCTGGCGGCAAGGAGATTTCAGATTCTCCAAGTTTCCGCGGTGATTTCGCTCCCATGAACCTGTTGCAACGCGTCTGGCGCTCCTCCCTCGGGAAGAAGTACCTCATGGCCCTGACCGGCCTGGCCCTCTTCGGTTTCGTGGTCGGGCACCTGCTCGGGAACCTTCAGATCTTCGGGAAACCGGAGCTGATCAATTCCTACGCCCATTTCCTCAAGTCCAAGCCTGGCCTGCTGTGGGGGGCGCGCCTTGGTCTCCTGGCCACGGTGGGACTCCACGTGGCCGCCGCGCTGAGCCTGAGCGCCGCCAATCGCGCGGCCCGCCCGGTCGGGTACGCCGGCGGAAGCGCCCATGGCTCCAGCTGGCAGTCGCGGTACATGCTGGTCAGCGGCCTGGTGATCCTGTCGTTCGTCGTCTACCATCTGCTGCACTTCACCGCGCAGCTCCCGGCCCTCAACGGGGGGCTCGACGTCCGGACCCTGACGGCGCTCCTGGCCGATGGCACCCAGGTGCAGGACGTGTACGCGATGATGGTCCACGGGTTCCGCAAGGGCTGGGTGAGCCTCTTCTATCTGGTGGCGCAGTCCCTCCTCTTCGTCCATCTGAGCCACGGGCTGGCCTCGATGTTCCAGTCGCTGGGCTTCCGGAACCACGTCTGGTGGCCCCGCATCGCCACCTTCGCCAAGGTCGCCAGCTTTGTCGTCTTCCTCGGGTACGCGTCGATCCCCGTGGCCGTCCTCACCGGGATGGTCGGCGGGCAGGTGCAGAACACCCCGAAGACCCCGACCACCGCAACGGAGACCCTTCGCTGATATGGCCACCCTCAATTCTCAGATCCCCTCGGGCTCCCTCGCCGGCAAGTGGGAGAAGCACAAGTTCAGCTCCAAGCTGATCAACCCGGCCAACAAGCGGAAGTACAAGGTCATCGTCGTCGGTGCGGGCCTGGCGGGCTCCAGCGCCTCGGCCACCTTGGCCGAGCTGGGCTACGAGGTGCACAACTTCGTCTTCCACGATTCCCCCCGCCGCGCCCATTCGGTCGCCGCGCAGGGTGGCATCAACGCCGCCAAGAACTACCAGAACGACGGCGACTCCGTGCACCGCCTCTTCTACGACACGATCAAGGGCGGCGACTATCGGGCGCGCGAGGCCAACGTGCACCGGCTGGCCGAGGTCTCGGTCAACATCATCGACCAGTGCGCGGCCCAGGGGGTCCCGTTCGCCCGCGAATACGGCGGCCTGCTCGACAACCGCTCCTTTGGCGGGGCTCAGGTCTCGCGCACGTTCTACGCCCGCGGGCAGACCGGTCAGCAGTTGCTGCTGGGTGCCTATTCCGCGCTGAACAAGATGATCGGCGCCGGCGGGGTGAAGTCCCACACCCATTCCGAGATGCTCGACCTGGTGGTGGTCGACGGCCATGCCAAGGGCATCATCGTGCGCAACCTGCAGACCGGCGAGATCACCCGCCACAGCGCCGATGCGGTCGTGCTGGCCACCGGCGGGTATGGCAACGTGTACAACCTCTCCACCTACGCCCGGGGCTCGAACACCACGGCCATCTGGCGTGCGTACAAGCGAGGGGCCTGCTTCGCCAACCCGTGCTACACGCAGATCCACCCGACCTGCATCCCGGTGTCGGGCGACTATCAGTCCAAGCTCACGCTGATGTCCGAGTCGTTGCGCAATGACGGGCGCATCTGGGTGCCCAAGCGCAAGGAGGACCGACTGAAGAACCCGGCCGAGATCTCCGAGGCCGACCGGGACTACTACCTGGAGCGGATGTACTCGGCCTTCGGCAACCTGGCTCCGCGCGACATCGCCAGCCGCGCCGCCAAGTATGTCTGTGACGAGGGGCGCGGCATCGGCGACACCGGCCTGGGCGTTTACCTGGACTTCGCCGACTCCATCCGCCGACTGGGCGAGGGCAAGGTGCGCGAACGCTACGGCAACCTGTTCGCGATGTACCATGAGATCACGAACGAGGACGCCTACAAGACGCCGATGCGCATCTACCCGGCCGTGCACTACACGATGGGTGGTCTCTGGGTGGACTACAACCTGATGAGCAACATCCCCGGCCTGTTTGTGCTGGGCGAGGCCAACTTCTCCGACCACGGGGCCAACCGCCTTGGCGCCAGCGCCCTCATGCAGGGTCTCTCCGACGGGTACTTCGTGCTCCCGAGCACCATCGCCACCTACCTCGCCACGGTGAAGGCGGGCACCCGTCCGGCGACCGACCGGGGCGAGTTCCGGCAGGCCGAGGACGACGTCCGCGGCTTCATCCGGCGGGTCGTCTCGGGCAACGGCAAGCGGACCCCGGACAGCTTCCACAAGCAGTTGGGCAAGATCATGTGGGAGTATTGCGGCATGGCCCGCAACGCGGCGGGCCTCCAGAAGGCCATCCAGCTCATCGGCGACCTCCGCGAGGAATTCCGCACCCAGGTCAAGGTGCTGGGTGAGGCCGAGGGCTGGAACCAGTCGCTCGAGAAGGCGGGGCGCGTGGCCGATTTCATCGAACTGGGCGAACTGATGTGCCGGGATGCGCTGATGCGCGAGGAAAGTTGCGGCGGCCACTTCCGCGAGGAATACCAGTACACCGCCGCCGATCCCGAGGTTCAGCAGGGGATCGTCAACGCCGGCGACGTCAAGCGACGCGACGACCAGTTCGCCTTCGTCGGCGCCTGGGAATATGCCGGAGCGGCCGACAAGGCCCCGGTCCTCAACCAGGAGCCCCTCGTCTACGAGGAGGTCAAGATGAGCACCCGCAGCTACAAGTGATCCTCACCCGCAACACCGTCTCCCCATTGCCATGAACGTGACCCTCAAAGTCTGGCGCCAGAAGAACGCGAACACGCCGGGCGAGTTCAAGACCTACACCTCGCCCACGCTCAACCCGAACATGTCGTTCCTGGAGATGCTCGACGTGGTGAACGAGGACCTTGCCAACCGGGGCGAGGAACCCATCGCCTTCGACCACGACTGCCGCGAGGGCATCTGTGGCACCTGTTCCCTGGTGATCGACGGAAAGCCGCATGGTCCCCACAAGGGCGTGGCCACCTGCCAGACCTACATGCGCAGCTTCAGCGATGGCGACGAGATCGTCGTGGAACCGTGGCGGGCCAAGGCCTTTCCCATCGTCAAGGACCTGGTCTGCGACCGCAAGGCCTTCGACCGCATCCAGCAGGCCGGCGGATTCATCAGCGTGCGCACCGGCAGCGCCCCCGATGCCAACAGCATCCCGGTGCCCAAGGAGAACGCCGACTTGGCCATGGATGCGGCCCAGTGCATCGGCTGCGGGGCCTGCGTGGCCGCCTGCAAGAACGCCAGCGCGATGCTCTTCGTCGCGGCGAAGGTCTCGCACCTCGGCCTGATGCCCCAGGGGCAACCCGAGCGCTACAAGCGCGTCAAGGCCATGGTCGATCAGATGGACACCGAGGGGTTCGGCGCCTGCACGGTCACGGGCAGTTGCGAGGCGGTCTGCCCCAAGGAGATCTCCCTCGACTTCATCGCGCGGATGAACCGCGACTACGCGCTGGCCCTCATCCAAGGCGACCCGAAGCAGGTGGCCGGTGGCGGGGCCGGCTGAGCCGTTCCCGGAATCTCCCTCCATCAGCCATGTCCCGACCGGACGTTGAACCGGCGGGTCATCCGGGGGGAACTTGCCAAAAACCGTCGGTGGCGACATCCTCTGCCGACCCCTCGTCTGACGTCCATGAAACCATCCCCATCCCCCCATTGCTCCTCCGCGGCTTCCAGCCGAGGGGGTTTCACCCTGATCGAACTGCTGGTGGTCATCGCGATCATCGCGATCCTCGCCGGCATGCTGTTGCCCGCCCTCGGGAAGGCCAAGTCCAAGGCCCAGGGCATCATGTGCATGAACAACGGAAAGCAGCTCATGCTGGGTTGGACGCTCTACTCGGGGGACAACCGTGAGGAGATCTGCCTGTCCTCCGGATTGGGCGGCCTGGTCAACACCCACAGCCCGACCAAGAACTATCCCCTGAACCAGTGGTGCATGGGCACCATGCACGAGGGACCGAGCTGGACGAACTCGATCCTCATCATGGACTCGTTGATGTACAAGTACGTCGGGGCCCTCGCGGTGTACAAGTGCCCGGCCGACCGGGCCACGACCCGGAGCCCCTGGGGCGTCGGTGGCGGCATCCCGAAGGTCCGGAGCCTGTCGATGAGCTGCTACATGAACCCGATCCGCGGCCAGGAGTGGGCCACCGGTCGGGCCTACCGCAAGCAGAGCGACTTCATCCTGGGGGCCGCGATGACCTGGGTGACCATCGATGAGAACCCGGCCTCCATCAATGACGGATGGTTCGTGCACGCCTCCCAGACCTCCTTCGTCGACTACCCCGCCTCCTACCACAACACCGCCGGTGGCCTCTCCTTCGCCGACGGGCACTCGGAGATCAAGAAGTGGCGCTCGCCGACGATCCTGACCTACGGGGCCCGTGCCCGCTCGGATCGCGCCCTCGACACGCTGGATGCGACCTGGTTGTACGAGCGGACGACCACCTACTGAGGCCGGGGACTCCCAAGCCAGTCTTTGACGGGCCGATGGGTTGCGGGTGTCATCGGCGGCATGGCACGACTTCCGGTCATTGATCGTTTCCTGCACGAGCGGTCGCTGTTGGCCTCGGGGGTGGGCGTGCTGGCCGGGGTCGACGAGGCGGGCCGTGGCCCGCTGGCCGGCCCGGTGGTCGCCGCGGCGGTTGTCTTGCCACGCTCCTGGGTGCTGGAAGGCATCCCGGACCAGTGGGCGGGCCTGAACGATTCCAAGCAGTTGTCCGAGGCCCGACGGGAGCGATTCTTCGAGGCCTTGACCACGGAGCCCGGGGTCCGGTTCGCCATCGCCCCGGTGGATGCCGGCGTGATCGACGCCATCAACATCCTCCAGGCCACCCACCGGGCGATGAACGAGGCCTTGGCCGGCCTGGGGCAGGATGTCGAGCACGCCCTCGTGGACGGGCGCCCGGTGCGCTCGCTCCGGTGCCGCCAGACCGCGCTGGTGAAGGGGGATGGCCTGAGCTATTCCATCGCAGCCGCCTCGGTGCTGGCGAAGGTGACCCGGGACCGGATGATGCTGGAGGCCGATTCCAAGTGGCCGGGCTACGGGTTCGCCGTCCACAAGGGATACCCCACGGCACAGCATCTCGTGGCCCTCGCCCGATTGGGACCATGTCCCATCCATCGGCTCAGCTTCGGTCCGTTGCGGAACACCGGGGCCGGGCTGTTCCCGGCATGAGCCCCTGGCCGGCATGGTTCCGCCCCGGGGATCCCGACGCCCACCTGCGCCTCGGGCGGTGCGGTGAAGCCGCCGCGCGGCGTGAGCTCGAGCGACAGGGCATGAAGGTGCTCTGCGCCAACTACCGTCACGGGCGGGGGGAGATCGACCTGATCGTCCGCGACGGCGAGGTGCTTGCCTTCGTGGAGGTGAAGTCCCGCTCGTCCGAGAGTTGGGTGCGTCCCGCCCAAGCCGTCGGACAGGCCAAGCAGCGGATGATCTCCGACACGGCACTGGCCTATCTGGCCGAGTTGGGGCGACCCCAGGTGGCCTTCCGGTTCGACGTCGTGGAGGTGCTCTTCGATGGCGCGCAGGTCCGCGAGGTCCGGCATATCGCCGATGCCTTCCCGCTGGCCCGCGGGCGCATGTACCGCTGAGGCAATCGGCCTTGGGAGAGCGGCTCAGGCGGGCGTGGCCGTCGTGCCTGATCCGCGCCGCAGGGCCGCCTCCCGTTCCACCAGCGTCGGGTGGGAGTAATGGAAGCCGCTGTACCAGGGATGCGGTGTCAGGTTGGAGAGGTTCTTCTCGTGCAGTTTGCGCAGGGCCCCGATGAGCGACCCGCTTTCCCCCATCGCCGAGCGGGCGTAGGCGTCGGCCTCGAATTCGTGCCGGCGTGAGCGGCGGGTGGCCAGCGGCGTCAGCCAGAAGGTCACGGCGCCTCCGAGGAGCCCCGCCAGCAGCAGCACCGGGGCGACGCCGGCGGATGCCTTGAACCCGAAGGCCTCCAGGAATTCCGGCCTGCCCGCCAGCCAGCCCAGCAGCCCGAAGCCCGCCAGCGAGGATGCGCCCGACCAGAGGAGCATCTTCGGGACATGGCCACACCGGTGGTGTCCGATCTCGTGCGCCAGCACCGCCTCGAGCTCGGCCTCGGTCAGTTGGGCGATCAGCGTGTCGTAGAGCACGATCTTCCGGAACCTGCCGAATCCCGTGAAATAAGCGTTCGAATGGGCCGACCGCCGACTGCCGTCGGCCACCTGGATGGTCCGGGCGCCGAACCCCGTGCGTTCGCCCAGCCGCAGGAGACGCTCCCGCAACGACCCCTCGGGCAGCGGGGTGAACTTGTTGAACAGCGGCAGGATGAGGATCGGGGCCAGG
>JAJTFN010000053.1 GCA_021298285.1 Verrucomicrobium sp. | reverse complement strand
CCGGCAGGTTGTGGCTGCGGACCAGGGCCGCCTCAAGGAGTCTCACGGTGGATTCCCGGCGGGACAACTCCTGCCAGAACGCCGCACCCCGGAGGCCGTGCACCCGGCGGATCCCGACCTCCCCGCCCCGACGCCGCTCCGACATGCACTGGGCGGTCTCAAGGCCATGGATGTCGTAGCTGTCAGGGCCCCCGTAGGCCGCGCACAGGCTCTCGGACAGCGGGGTTCCCAGGGGCATCTCCAGGGCGGGCATGCGCTTGGTCACCGGCAACGACGAGCCCGCCTGGAACGGGAAGCCCAGGCGGCGGGAATCCTCGACCATCTCCACGCACTCGCGCCAGTCGGTCGAGAGGTGCTTGTCGTTGAACACCGGCACGCTGCGGCCCGAGGCCTCGAACACGCGGACCACCTCCTTGAAGAACCGGTGCCGCGGGTAGAGCGTCTGCCCCTTCTCGTTCTTCGGGTACTTGCCGTGCTCGCCGATGATCACCACCCCGTCGACGGCCAACTTGCCGGTCCCCAGGGTCAGCGCCTCGGCGATGGAGCCGTGGATCGGCACGCCATGACGCGCCGCCGTGCCCCGGGCGAGGTCCTTGTCGGGGAACTGGTCCACGTACAGGGAGACCAGGTCCACCTCGGGCTTCCGCCAGCGACCCTCCCAGGCGTAGCCCACCAGGAACCGGTCGATGAAGTGTTGGGCATGCGAATGCAGGCGGACTTCGGTGGCGATGAGGGCGATCCTCTTGCGGGCGGGCCTCACGGCCTTCCGGGCCCAGGCCGCCGGTGCGGCGACGGTGAGCCCGGCGACGGTGCCGGCGGTGGTGAGGAACTGTCGGCGGGAGACGTGGGGGTTCATGGGGTCGGGGGTATCGGGGATGGGGTCCGGATCCGGATCCGGTGCAGGTACCAGAGGGCGGGAAGCGCCACGAGGGGCAGCAGGCCGGCGACGGCCAAACCGGGGTCCATCGTGCCGAGGCGGTCGGCGGACATCCCGAAGAGCATCTGGGCCTGCGCGGGCAGGATCCAGCCAGCCACGCCGGCCGCACCGGTGATCTTGCCCTGGTGGTGATCGGAAAGGTCCTGGGTGAAGGTGTGGTACAACGGGAAAACCCCGAGGGATCCGGCGGCGATGGCCAGCAGGACCGTCAGCAGCAGCGGTCCCCGGCCCAACCACGGCGCCGCCAGCGTGCCGCAACACAGCAGGGCGCAACCGGCGAAGACCGCGAACCGGGCCCCCGAGGGGGTGCGCCCGCGACGGGCCAGGGCCACCGCCATCGCCCCGGCCGCGAGGCAACCCACGTCGGCCGCGGCGAAGAACGCCGAGTTGAAGTGCAGCGCCTCGGTCTCGGTGTAACCCCGCCCCTTCTGCAGGAACATGGGCAACCAGGCGCGAAGCACCTGCCAGGTGGTGTTGATGCAGGCCACCACGACAATCACCGCCAGCATCCGGCCGCTGAAGAGCACCCGCGTGAACGGCACGGCCGCCGCACCCGCCGCGGCCATGGATTCGGCCCCCGAGCGCAGGTCGCCCGGGCGCACCATGGAGAACCACGGCACCAGCCAGAGCAGGCCCACCCCGCCGAGCAGGTAGAAGGGCGGACGCCAGGCCCCCGTGCCGTCCGCGGCGCCGGCGCCGAGCAGGAGCGGCAGCAGCAACGGGGTGAGGATGGCCCCGACGGTCGCCCCGCTCTGGAGCAACCCGTTGCCGAGGGAGCGCTGGCGCTCGTCGAGCAGCGATCGGGTGATGCGGACCGCGCAGGGCCAGTGGCCGGCCTCGAAGAACCCCAGCAGCCCGCGCAGGACGAGCAGGTCCTGGTGGTCGCGGGCCCAGCCGGTCGCCATGCCGGCCAGCGACCACAGGGCCAGCGCGGCGGCATAGACCCGGTGCACCGCGAACCGGTCGGCCATCCACCCGAAGAGCACCGAGCCCGCGGCGAAGGCGTAGCCGAAGACGGCCTCGACCTGCCCGTACTGGGTCTTGGACATCCCGAACTCCTGGGTGATCCGCACCGAGAGTCCGGACAGGGTTTGCCGGTCCATGTAGTTGATGGCCGAGGCCAGCAGCAGCAGGCCACACACCGACCATTTCCAGGCGGCACCGCGCGGACCGGAGGGGCTGGGGACGGTGCTCATCGGGAGGGGCGGGACGTTGGGGGATCAGCCTTCGGACCAGGACCGGCCGTCCCAGCAGAGCACCCGCTCCAGCAACCGGACCACGTCGGCGGAGAACACCCGGAAGAGCGCCTCCCCCTTCTCGACCGAGGCGGCGGCGGGGTGTCCGATGTGGCCGCTGGCGGTCCGCTCCCGCGTGACCCAGCCGCGATGGGCCGGGTGGAACGGCGGGGTCGCGTCCACCGGGGCCAGGCCCGCGAAGGCCCCGACCCGGGCCGGATCGAGCCGGAGCATCATCGAGGTCTCCCACTCGCAGGCATGGCCCATGTCGCGCTGCACCCAGCCGCCGGCGACGTCCTCGTCGAAGGGCCGGCCGCCGAGGCTCCAGTAGGTGGCCAGGAGCAGCAGCAGGCCGTCGGTGTCCCGGTGGCGCTGGCGCAACTCGAAGACCGCCTGCCGGCCGGGGACATCGTTCCCACCATGGCCATTGAGGAACAGGATGCGCCGGAACCCATGCCGGAGCACGTTGTCGGCGAGCCCCCCGAGCAGGTCGAGGTAGGGGCGCGGCGGCGCGGACAGGGTGCCGGGGAAATCAAGGTGATGGTCGGAGTTGCCCAGCCAGAGCACCGGGGCGAAGACCACCCGGTCGGCCAGGGCCGCCTCGGCCCGACGGGCCACCTCGCCGACGAGGCTCGTGTCGGTCACCACCGGCAGGTGGCCGCCATGCTGCTCGATCGCGGCGATGGGGAACACGATCGGGGTCTCGCGCGGCAGGGCAGCCAGCTGCGGCGAGGTCATTTCGGCGAGGTGCATGCGGAGATCGCTCCAAGGATGCAGATCCGGCGGCGCGGGTCAAAGGCAGGACGCCTGCCGGGCGGGCTTCGGCAGGAACCTCCGGATCACGGCGCCCAACTCTGACGCAACTGACCATTCTCCGCGTCCCAAACCCGCACGTTGCCGCGATCGTCGCCCCCCACGATCCATCGGCCATCGGGGCTGACAGCCAGGGCCTGGAGGTAGTCGGGCACGGAGGCCAGGTCGCGCACCTTTTCGCCGTCGGCCTTGAAGAGGCGGCCGCCGCCGGCCCCGCTCAACGCCACGAAGCGCAGCGACGAGCCCGCCGCCTGCAGCCCGGTGACTTCCTTGCCGAAGCCGTCGACGTTCTTGCGCCGCTCGCCGGTGCGGGGATTCCACAACTTGACGGACCCCTCGGCCCCGGCCGTCGCCAGCACCCCGCCATCGGGAGACCAGGCCACGCCGATCACATGATGGGTATGCCCCTCGAGGTGGAACCGCGGCGCGTTGGTCTGCAGCCCGGTGATGCGCGCGAAGCGGTCGGTGCCAGCGGTGGCCAGGCGGTCGCCGCGCGGCGAGAAGGCCACGGCGGTGACGGCGTCGCGGCCAGCGTGCCCTCCGGGAGCTTCCACAGCTTGAGCTCCCCGGAGCGCGACGGCTCACCGCCGCCGGTGGCCAGCAGCGTGCCATCGGGACTGAAGGCCAGGGCGTTGACCCGGTCGGCGAAGGCCGGGGCGTTGGTGGTGCCGGCGATGCGCTGGCGCAGGAACCAGGGGCGGGCGGTGCGGATGCGACGGACCCCATCGGGATAGGCCGCCAGGAACTCGTCCTCCCCCAGCGCGGCCAGCGCCAGCGGCTCCCCCTGGCCGGTGGCGAAGGTCTCCACCGCCCGACCGGTCCCGGGATGCCATCGGGTCCAGAGCCCTCCCTCCCCCACGGTCAGGAGCGACTCGCCGGACGCCGACAGGGCGGCGGCACGGATCGGACGGGCGGCCGAGCGGTCCCGGGCGGAACGCGCCGTCGCCACCCGGGTCTCGGCGGTCGAGACCCGGGACCGGGCCTGCCGTTCCTCGCCCTCGGCGGTGGTCACCGCGTCGGTCGCCGACGCGACGGCCTTCTCCGAAAGCACGACATCCTGGGCGGCCCCCTCGGCGGCGATGCGGGCCTTGTCCAGCGGCGGCTTGAGTTCACCCACCTTTTTCTGGGCGGCGGCCAGCATCTCCTCGGCCTTCTTGCGACGGGGAGGCACCTCGGCCTCGGCCCGCTCCAGCAGGGCCTTGGCGCGTCCGACGGCCTCCGCCTTGGCCAGCAGGTCGTCGACGGCGCGGAGGGCGGCCTCGGGCGAGGCCTTGGCGGCGGTCGAGGCCTTCTGGAGGGCGTCCCCGGCCGACTGGGCCTCGGCCCGGGCCTTGGCCAACTCGGCGTCGGCCGCATCGCGGTCCTTGGTGGCCGAGGCGACCACGGCCTCCTGGTCGGCCGATTCCTTCTGGCGCTCCGCCAGGGCCTTGGCGGTCTGGTCGCGCTTCTCGCGGGCCTTGCCGAGCGCCGACTGAGCGTTGGTCACCGCGGTCCGCGACTCCTGGATGCGGGCGCCCGCCAGGGTGACCTCCAGGCGTGCCCGTTCCAGTTCACGCTCCTGGCGGGCCGCGTCGGCGGACAATCGGGGATCACCGGCCATCCGGAGGGCATTGGTGGACGAGAGACCGACGTCCACCCGGGTCGCCGAACCGTCGGCGAGGATGGCCACGCCGTTGGAGCCCGACCGGGACCAGAGCAGCGATTGGACCGCCGCCGGAAGGCTGCGCGGACCAGCCGTGGCCCGACCCCACCGGCGCAGTCCGCCCGTGCCGTCGGTTCCCCAAAGGGCGCCCTCGGCCATGGGATCCGAGGCCAGGGCCGTCACCCCCGTCGGAACCCCAGGGGCGTCCTCGAGGATCCAGGCACCGCCCGGCTCCGCTCCGGCCCGCCGCAACCGCTGGGCCGGATGGTTCGTTCCGTAGGTGATCGACCAATGCCCGTCGCCGGGAACCCAGGCCATGCCGGTCGGCACGGCGGGCAGCGTGGGCGCCTGGGCCAGCGAATACCGGCCCAACGAGAGGTTCCAGCACTCCCTCCCCGAGAGGACCGCGAGCCAACGCCCGTCCGTCGACCATCGGAAGCGCACCGACCGGTCCCCCCCAGTCGCGGACAATCCCTTCAGGGCCCAGGCACCCTGCAGCCTCCCCAAAGGATCGGCCCGGATCTCCAGGTGGCCCGAGGCCTTGAGGGACGCCAGCACCGTCCCATCGGGCGAGAAGTCGGCGGCCACCCAGGCCGAGCCGGGAGGGACGGCCAGCACCGGCTCGACGGTCACCGGGCGGCGCTGCCACAGGCGCACCTCCCGGAAGCCGGCGGTCGCCAGCCACTGGTCATCGGGGCTGAAGGCCAGTGCCCCCACCACGTCGCGCTGGGTGGCACCGTCGAGCGAAGGATCCTCGAGCCGGCCCAGGGTGCGGCCGGTGGCCACCTCCAGGACACTGACCCGGTTGGCCCGGGCCACGGCCACCGCGCCGCCCTCGGAGTCGAGGGCCACGGCGAAGCTGGAGTTCCATTCCCGCGGGATGGGCTTCCAGGACGGCTCCACCACGACCGCCTGGTCGGCCTTGGCTCCCTGCTCGATCCAGCGCCAGAGCAGGCCCAACTCCTGCGGGGTCAGGTCGCGGGCATTCGACTTGTTGCCGGCCGGGGGCATG
Organism: Verrucomicrobium sp.; assembly: GCA_021298285.1. Lineage (GTDB taxonomy): Bacteria > Verrucomicrobiota > Verrucomicrobiia > Limisphaerales > UBA9464 > SXXZ01. The sequence continues at coordinate 46,434 of JAJTFN010000053.1, read as the reverse complement.
ACCAGGTCCTCGACCTGATGCGCGGCCGATTTGAGCACGAGGCTCTCGGCCGGCTTGCCAGGCACCGCGCCCGGGCCGGTGTCTCCCCCGCGCAGCAGCGCCGCCGCCGTCTCCAGGTTCAGGCCCGCCTTGGCCCGGGTCTGGTTGTGGCACGGCAGGCAGTTGGCCTGGAACATCGGCAGGATGTCCTTCTGGAAACCGACCGGCGCCGACGCCCCGGTTGCCGGCCGATCGATGGCCAGCGGGGTGACGGCCGCGAGGGCCGGTCGGGTCATCCAGCCGGCCAGGGCGATCAGGGCCACCAAGACAGGCAAGCCCGGACCGGAGCCCGGGATACGTCGACCGACCGGGCGGAGAACCCCGCGGGACGGCGGGAGGGAGGGGCGGGGGCGGCGCATCATGGCTTGGCATCCTTGTTGGCCGGAGCCGCCGCGGCCCCGACCGTCACGCTGAAGGGTTCGGACCAGACGGCGACGGTCACATCCCGAGGCTTGGCCTTCTCTTCGGCGGCCTTCTTGCGCGCCTCGGCCTCCTTCTTGCGGGCCTCGGCGGCGGCCTTGCCCTCCGGTTTGGCCGACGCCAAGGCCTGCTCGGCGGCCTTCAGGTCGGCCTCGGCGACGGCGACGGCCTCGGGGGCCTGCCGGTACTTGCCGGCGAGGCTGCCCTGCAGCCAGAGGGTGTGGGTGCCGTTGGGCAGGCGGGCCTCTCCCAACGACAATTCCGCGACCAGGTTGGTGGCCTTCTCGGGGATGTTGATCTCCTTGGCCTTGTCCAGCGCCGCATGGCCGCCGGCCTTGACGTTGAAGGCGCCCTGGAACTCGCCACGCCGCTCCAGGTGCAGCGGCAGCTTCCAGGTGGCCCCGTCGGCCGAGGGCGTGGCGGCCCCGACCCGCAGGGTCACCGGGGCCGACTCGGCGGTCACCACCGCCAGGGAGGTGCCACGGGTGCGGCGGACGACCGGATTCTCGTTGTTGAAGTCGGCGACCGGCCAGACCACCGAGGCGACCGAGGCCGTCCGGACCAGCGTGCTGGAGCCGAGGGTCGCCGTGCCGACCAACCGCCATGGGGCCGAGCCCGTGGCCCCGGCCCCCGCGCTCAGCAGCAGCACTCCGGTGCCCTGGCCAGCGGCGATGCGGGTGGCGGAGGCGCTCACCCCGGACGGCAGGTCGATCGCCCCCAACCGGATCTCGCCATCGAAACCGTCCTGGCGGAAGGCGACCACACGGAAGGCCAACGTCTGGTCGCGCCGGATGGCGGGTGACACCACGGCAATGCTGCGGTCCTCACCAGCCCGGGGCGGCGGCATGGGAAACACGGCCAGTTGGAACCCCGGGGATTCCCGGCGCAGGCTCAGACGGTAGGGATACTGGGCCAGGCCATCGCCGCGGCGGAATCCGTCTCGGACCACGATCCGATGCCGCCCGGTCTCCTCGACCTTCCACCGGGCCGACGCATCCCGGTGCGCGGTGCGGAACTCGCTTGGCCCGCTGGACCACCGCCATGGGATCGACCGGATGGCCCCATCGTTCGGAGGTCAGCTCGACCTGGAACACGTCGCCGGCATTGGCCTCGAAGATCACCCCGCTGGCCTGGCCCCGGAGCGGGAAGAGGCTGGAGAACTCGCAGGGCGGGGTCACGGACACCAACCCGGTGGGGGCGGCGGCGACGACCGGCAGCGGCGTCAACGCCCAGGGGACCGGCTCGTGAGGGACCATCGCCGGCCGCGTTCCCGAGGCCGCCTGCCCACGCCACAGCCACACCTCGGAGACGAGCGGAGTCGCCGCCGGGACGGGCAAGGCCGTGACCGACGCGACGGAGGGGTCGGGTTCGGCAGGCGCGACCACCTCGAGCCCGACCTGCTCCCACGCCTCGCCGTCCGGCCCCAGCACCGTCGAGGGCGCGCCTCCGGGCAATCGGCGGCCGTACAGGGTGACCTGCTGCGGTCGACCTGCCTGGAGGACCATCGGCACCGCGAAGGCCACTCGGGGTCGCGTGGTGATCCGGAGGCGGAACCCATGGGTGTCGCCGCCCCGGTAGAGCGAGTCGTTGAGGCGCAGCAGGTAGGTGCCGGCGGCAGGCAGGCGGACGTCGAGCCATTCCCGGCGACGGACCCGCGCCAATTCGTGGCCGGAGGCGTCGGTCAGCGCCAGGTCGGGAACCAGGCGGGAATCGAGGGCGGCCGCCTCGATGCGGGCCCCGATCGCCTGCCCGGCCTCACCCCGGAAACGGAACCAGAGCACCTCCTGCGGGGCCAGTCGGCCCTGCACGACCGACTCGATCGGCAGGTCGAAGGCCTTCTCCGGGGACGATGGGGTCTCCTTCCAGGACAACTCGGTCCCCGCCGCACCGACCGAAAACGCCCTGGGGTTGGAAAGTCCATGGCGGCCGAGGACCCGGAGGTCGAGGTGCCCCTCCGGAAGTTCCGCCGGCAGGGCCACCCGGAACCGGTCGGCGGTGCCGGGCACGCGGAGACCGGTCACCCGAGGATCCGAGAACACCAGCGCGGCGGCCTCGTCGAGGTCGGAACCGGCCACCGTGACCTCGACGGAAGATCCGGCCGCGCCCCCGGGCGGGAACACCGACAGCAGGCGGGCCGTGGGGAGTTGGGCCGTGGCGAGTTGGGCGCAGACGGAGAGGACCGCGACCCACGCCAGGGCGATCCGAGAGACCCAGGAAACCCGCGACATGCGTCAGTGGTTGAAGAGGAACTCCTTGGTGTTCAGGAGGGCCCAGGTCAGGTCTTCCCAGGCCTCGCGGCGCGCCTTGGACCGGAGGGCGGTGGTCTCGGCCGCATCCTTGCCGGGCTTGGCGGCGGCGGCCTTGCGGTCGAGGTACTCGACGGCACGCTGGATCTCGTCCGCCGACGGGGTGCGCGCGTAGGCCATGCGGTACAACTCGGCCAGCTTGTCCGGGTCTGGCCGGGAATCGCCGTTGAGCCGGGACGGGCGCGAATCGTCCGCGCTCAACCTCGCCTGGATGTCCTTGGAGTTGAGGAGGTGCAGGCTCTGGCTGAGCGAGGCCTCCATGCTGCGCTCGCATTCGCAGGCACTGCTGCCCTCGGGACGCCCGAAGACCGTGAGGAAGTAGCTCTGGGCATTGAAGCTGTTGTCCGGCAGGCAGACCGCCCGCGTGCCGGCGGGCAAGCCCTCGAACTGGCTGCGGGAGCCCGTCAACGTGTTGACCGAGTCGAGCAGGACCTCGGCCGGGAGGCGCCGGGGATAGAAGCGCGAGAAGTGGTGCCGGTCCTTGGCGTTGTGGGCATTGGGCACGGAGCTGAGCTGGTAGGTGGTGCTCCGGGCCAGGGTGCGCACCAGGTCCTGAAGGTCGAACCCGGAGGCCACGAAATGGGCGGCCAGGGCGTCGAGAAGCTCGGGATTGCTGGGCGGGTTGGTGTCGCGCATGTCGTCCTCGGGATCCACCAGCCCGCGGCCGAAGAAGTGCTTCCAGTAGCGGTTGACCAGCGCCTTGGCGAACCAGGGGTTCTTGGGCGAGGTCATCCAGTCGGCCAGGAACACGCGGGGGTCGTCGTCGACGTCGAGCTGGAAGGCCGACTGCCCGAGGGCGGCGGGCTTGACCGCCTGGCCGTTCTTCTTGTTGGTGGCCTTGGCCTCGCCACGCCGGTGCTGGATGACTTCCTCGCCAGGCTGGCTTCCGGGCTTGTAGGCCACCTGCGAGAAGGCGGCGCCGAAGCTCCAGTAGTCGGCCTGGCTCCACTTCTCGTAGGGGTGGTGATGGCACTGGGCGCATTGCATGCGCTGGCCCAGGAACAACTGCGAGACATCCTCCAGCTGGGTCTGCACGGTGCGGACCTGACGGTACCAGGCCACGGGCGGGTTCTCGGAGACGTCGCCCGAGGCGGTCAGCACCTCGCGCACGAACCGGTCGTAGGGCTTGTTGGCCGCCAGGCTGTCGCGGACCCAGGCATGGAAGGCGATGGTGCCGCGCGCCTGCTTGGGATCGGTGCGCTTGTTGCGCAGGAGCGCAGCCCACTTGCCGGCGAAGTAGTCGGCATAGTCGGTCGAGGCCACGAGACGATCGATCACGCGGTCGCGGTCCCCCGGGGCCGTGTCGGCGTCGAAGGCCCGGACCTCGTCCGCCGTGGGCAGGCGGCCGGCGATGTCCAGGGTCACGCGGCGCAGGAAGGTCGGCTTGTCGGAAATCTCGCTCGGGGGCATGCCCACCAGCTTGAGCTGCTTGAAGACCAGTTCGTCGACGAAGTTGCGGGCGACCGGCAGGCGGTCCACCGGGGCCCCGAGCGGGATGGTGGCGCGGAAGGTGGCCACCTTGTCCTGGTAGCGGACCATGACCGCGAACTCGCCGGGCTGGTTGAAGATCTTGAGCAGGCCGTTGGCGTCGGCGGAGGCCATGTCCTTGTCGTTGGGCTCGAAGAGGGAGCTTCGGGTGACGTCCTCGGCGGACCCGTCGCTGTAGTGGGCGGTGACCACGAGCTGCTGCTCGGCGTTGAGCGCCAGCGTGCGGGCGGAGGGGAAGACCTCCAGGCGCCGGACGGTGGGGGCGTTGGTGCGACCGACGGGCATGCCCTGCCCGATCCAACGGACCAGACGGCGATAGTCGTCGGAACCGATCTCGAGGCGCTTGCCGCCGCCGTGGGGGGTCTCGGCCGTGCCCTTGGTGACCAGCAGGCTGCGCGGCGGGTCGGCCGGGAAGAGGCGCCGGCCGCGGGCCTCGCGGACGAGGTGCTCGTAGTCCTCGTCGGGCTCGAACCCGAGCAGCGAGAGGCGGAAACCGTTCTGGCCGGCCGCCTTGCCGTGGCAACCGCCGCCATTGCAACCGTTCTTGGTGAAGATCGGCACGATCTGGTTGGCGAAATGAAGCGGGGCCGGCTGGTTGGCATGGACAACCTTCACCGGAAGGCTGGCCGTGGAGGACCCGTCACGGGTCTTGGCGGTGATCACGGCCGCCCCATCGGCCACCGGAAGCACGCGGCCCGTGGGGTCGATGCGCACGATCCCCTGCGGCTCGGCGCTCCAGGCCACCTCGCGGGTGACGTCGCGACGCCCGTCCGCCGTGGCCAGCAACTGTTGCCGGGCATCCTGCGAGTCGAGGACCAGGTCACCCATCCCGCTGCGGTAGTGGATCTCGAGGGTCGCCGCGGTGAGGGTTTGGGCCATGAACGTCCCTGACCCGAGGAGGGCGACGCCGAGCCAGGCGATCCATCGCGTGGAACCCCATCGCGTGAACTCCATCTTCCATGGCCGCGGGCACGAGGCACGGACCGCCTCCGATCGCAGGGGCCGGTGGTCGTTCGAACAGGTCGTCTTCATGGCTCTCGAGGGGGGGAGGCGTGCAGGTGGATTCCCGGGATCAACCCACCAATTCCTTCACGGGTTGGCAGCCCTCGGGCACGAGGAACTGGGGCCGGCCGGTGAGGTCGGGAAGGGTCACCTTGTTCACGTCGATGCCCAGGTTCTGGTACAGCGTGGCGAACACCTCGCCGAACTGGACCGGCCGCTCGCTGGGCTCGCCACCCAGACGGTCGGTTGCCCCGATGACCTGGCCCACCTTCATGCCGCCCCCGGCCAGCAGCGCGCAGTTGGCCCGGGGCCAATGGTCGCGTCCGCCGTCCTTGTTGATGGTGGGTGAGCGGCCGAACTCGCCCCAGGCGATCACGCTCACGTCGTTCTGGAGGCCACGGTCGTGCAGGTCGGCGATCAAGGCGCTCAAGGCCTGGTCGAGCATCGGCAGGTCGTTGCGGGCGTTTCCGAAATTGTTGCCGTGGTAATCCCAGAACCCGTAGGCCACCGTCACGAAGCGGGCACCAGCCTCCACGAGCCGCCGGGCCACGAGGAACTGTTCATTGAGCATGGGCGCCGCATCGCCGTGCACCTTCGGGTCGCCCTTGCCATACCGGTCCCGGACCGCCGCCGGCTCCTTGTCGACGCTCAGGGCCTCCAGCAACCGGCTGGAGGTGAGCATGCCGAAGGCCTGCTGGTTGAACCCGTCGACGCCCTCCATGAGGCCGGTGGCATCGGCCTCGCGTCGGAACTTGTCGAAGGCTCCCAGGAGCGCCCGCCGGTCGGCCAACCGGTCGGTGGTGATCCCGTTGAGCACCATGTCGGACTTGGCGTCGGAGGCCGGCCGGAAGGCGTCGTGAGAGACTCCGGCATATCCGGCGTTGGCAGCGTTGTAGGGCCGGTGCTGCATCCGCGGCTCCAGGCCGACGAAGGCCGGCACGGCGCCCACCGCGGGGCCCATCACCCGGGACACCGTGGCCCCGAAGGTCGGCCATCCCCCGGGGGGCTGACCGGCCTTCCGGCGACCGGTCTGGCACATGAAGTCGGAATGGTCGTCGATCGCGTCGCTGATCGAGCGGATCACCGCATATCGATGGGCCTGTTTGGCCAGCAGCGGCAGGTGCTCGCACACCTGGAAGCCCGGCACGGTGGTCGGGATGGGCCGGAACTCGCCGCGGATCTCGGCCGGGGCGTCCATCTTGAGGTCGAAGGTGTCCTGGTGCGGCGGCCCGCCTGGCAGGTACACCATGATGACGGCCTTGTGGTTCGAACGGAGCCCGGAGGCGGATTCGGCGCGCAGCAACTGGGGCAGCGTCAAGCCGCCCAACCCGAGACCCCCGATGCGGAGAAAACTCCGCCTGGAGAGGCCATCACAGAATCGGCTGGAAGGTCCGGCGACGGTCAGCATGCGGATTGAGACGGTGCGGCAGCACCCGCGTGTTCAAGGGAATGTCCGGGAACTCCCGGGCGGGGCAGACGGCCCACCGGGCTGGTTTGGCTTCCGAAGGCGATCATCCCACCAGTTCCTTCATGGGTTGGACCCCGGGTTCGACCAGGAACTGGGGCCGGCCGGTGAGGTCGGGCACGGTGACCTTGTTCACATCGATGCCCATCGCATGGTACAGCGTGGCGTGGACCTCGCCGAAGGTGGTGGGGCGCGAATCGGCCTCGCCCCCCAGGCGGTCGGTGGACCCGATGACCTGCCCGTGTCGCAGGCCACCGCCCGCCAGCAGGGCGAACCCGACCCTCGGCCAGTGGTCGCGGCCGCCATCCTTGTTGATCGTGGGCGTGCGACCGAACTCCCCGGCGACCAGCACGGAAACATCGCGGTCAAGGCCGCGCTCGTGCAGGTCGCTGATCAGGGCGCTGAGCCCCTGGTCGAGCAGGGGCAGGTCCTGCCGCAGGGCCCCGAAGTTGTCGCCGTGATGGTCCCATCGGCTGAAGGCGAGGGTCACACAGCGCGCCCCCGCCTCGACGAGGCGTCGGGCCATCAGGAAATGCTCCATCAGCTTGGGCGCGCCGTCGTCGCGGTTTCGCGGATCGCCCGTGCCGTAGCGGGCCACCACCGCAGGGTCCTCGTTCTTGAGGTCGAGGGCCGTCATGAGCTTGCTGGAGGTGAGGATGCCGAAGGCCTGCCGGGTGTAGGCATCGGCCCCGGCGACCTGGCCGCTGGCGTCGACCTCGCGGCGGAACCCGTCGAGCGCACCGAGCAGGGCCCGCCGGTCGGCCAACCGGTCGAGAGTGATCCCGTTGAGCACCATGTCGTCCTTGCCCCCGCCCTTGTGGATCTCGAAGGGGGCGTGCGCCGCGCCGAGGAAACCCGCGACCCCGTTGTCGGACCACGGCACATGACCCATCTTCGGAGCCAGCCCGAGATAGGCCGGGATGGCCGGATCGGCCGATCCCTGGAGCTTCGACAGCAAGGCCCCCATCGCAGGCCAACCGCCCGGCGGTTGGTTGCGATTCAGGTGCCCCGTGTAGGTCTGGAACGCCTCGTGCCGATCCTCCATGCCCACCATGGAGCGGATCACGGTGCACCGGTCCATGACCTTGGCCAACCGTGGCAGGTGCTCGCAGATCTGCAGGCCCGGGACCGAAGTGGGAATGGGCCGGAACTCGCCCCGGATCTCGGCCGGGGCGCCAAGCTTCAGGTCGAACATGTCCTGGTGGCTCGGGCCACCCGGCAGGAAGATGAGGATGACGGCCTTGTGGGAACGGCCCGGAGACCGCAGACCGGAGGCGTCCTCGGCCCGCAGCAGGGAGGACAGCCCGATGCCCCCCATGCCGAGCGCGCCGATGCGCAGGAATCCCCGCCGCGAAACACCGTCGCAGTACCCGCAGGACTCGGATTTTGGACCCAGGATGGTAAGCACCGAAGGAAGGGGATTTTCTGAGTCACACAGCACTTCAAAACCCCCCGGGTGTCAACCCCGAACACCCCGTTTTCTTGGCGGCGTGGATCGCCTCCCGTGGATCACGATGCCCGGGCTCCGGGTGGTCGCCTTCGCCGGGTTTTACAGGCCACCGGAGGGGACCCGACGGAAACACGACGGGGTCCGGCACGCTTGGGCGCCGGACCCCGTCGATGATCAGGATGGAGGAATAGGACGGAGGTGGATCAGAGGGGGGGGCCAGGCGATGAGGCCGAGGCAACGGTTGCGCCGAGGCAAACCCTCTCCCGAAAGAACCGGGGCTCACCCCACGGTCATGGTCCACCGATCCCGGAATGACCTCAGGCGGCCAGGAGCGTGTCCTTCTCCTTCACCGCCATGGCGCCCTTGCCGATGCGGTCGCGGAGGTAGGTGAGCTTGGCGCGGCGCACCGAGCCCTGCCGCTCGACCTCGATCTTGTCGACGCGGGGGGAGTGGGTCGGGAAAATGCGCTCGACGCCCTCACCGTAGCTGATGCGGCGGACCGTGAAGGTCTGGTTGAGACCGCGCCCACGGATGCCGATGACGACACCCGCGAAGATCTGGATGCGCTCCTTGTCGCCCTCGCCGACCTTGGTGTGCACCCGGACGCTGTCGCCCACGTTGAATTTGGCGGCCTCCTTGCGGAACTGCTCGCCCTCGATCTTGTCAAACAATGCGGCCTTGTTCATGGCTGTCTTCTGTTCAGTGTTCCAAAAATTCGCTGTCCTTCAAAACTCACGGCAATCAACGCCGCAGAAATTCAAGTATCCATCAAACCCCGGGTTTGCGCCAGCGGTACTTTTCCCAAAGGTCCGGACGCCGCTCGGCGGTCCGACGCATCGACTGACGGCGTCGCCACTTGGCGATGTCCGCATGGTTTCCCGAGAGCAGGACTTCCGGCACCGGCCAACCCCGGAATTCCGCCGGACGGGTATAGTGAGGATATTCGAGCAACCCGTCACCATGGGATTCATCCGAGGCGCTCTCCGCGTCGCCCAAGGCGCCCGGCAGCAACCGGGTCACGGCATCCACGATGACCATCGCCGGCAAGGCCCCGTTGGTGAGGACATAGTCGCCGATGCTCAGGGCATCGTCCGCCAGGTGCTCCCGGATGCGCTCGTCGAACCCCTCGTAACTGCCGCAGATGAGGATGAGGTGCTCCATCGCCGCCAGTTCGCCCGCGACCGCCTGGGTGAACGGTCGGCCACCTGGGGCGGTGAGGATCACCTGAGTCCGCTCCTGACGAAGCGACTCCACGGCCTCGAAGATCGGCTCCGGCTTCAGCACCATCCCTGGCCCGCCGCCAAAGGGGCGGTCATCAACCGTCTTGTGCCGGTCATGGGCCCAGTCGCGCAGGTGGTGGATCCGCAGGTCCAGCAACCCCGCCTCGCGCGCCCGACCGACGATGCTCTCGTCCAGCGGACCGGCGAACATGCCCGGAAACAGGCTCAGGATGTCGATTCTCATCCGGGATCAGGAGGGTGGGGAGGTCGTGGTGGGAACCGGGATTCTGCCAGACAGGGCTCCGAATCATCCAAGGACGCATCGGACGCATCCATCCTGCAAGGGATCCCGAAAGAATCCAAGGAGGCGTCCGGAGGACTTCCGGACCGTGCCCGGACTTCCGATGTCAGGGATCATGGCCCAAGGGATTCCGCCGACGGAACTCAGGCTGATCGCGTCGGGGCCGAAGGTGGATGTTTCAGGGGGGTCCGCATTGCCCATCCACGGTGAGGCCCTCCCGGGGGGGGGCTTGCCCGTCGACGCCGACCCGGAGTCGGGCTATCGGCCTGTCGGGGTTGAATGACGGCTGGAGGATCCTACCGGTTGACCCCAACGAGGACTGCCGCGTCGGGAGGGTTTGGACCGTCGGGCGGAGAGCTGACCGGAGCCATGGTCCCGGCTGCCCCGTCCCGGACTAGTCGTCCTCGACCAGATCCACCGTGCACCGTTTTCCGGCCTTGGCGGCACCCACTTGGAGGACCGAACGGATCGCCTGGATGGTACCACCCCGTCGCCCGATGATCTTCCCGGCATCCTGCCGGGACACCCGCACCTCGTAGACCGTGAGGCCACCCCGCTCGACCGGAGTCACGGACACCGACGCGGGGTCGTCCACCAACTCCTTCACCACGAACTCGAGGAAGGCCTGCATGGAGGGTCTCCCGGGGTTCAGGCGGAGACCGCGGCGGCCCCGGCCACCTTGGCCGACTTCTTGATGAAGGAGGCGACCGTGTCGCTGGGTTGGGCGCCGACGCCGACCCAGTACTGGGCACGATCCAAGTTCAGGGTGTAGTTGTTGCCCTTGACCTTGGGGTTGTAGGTGCCGATCTCCTCGATGAACTTGCCGTCCCGGGGACTGCGACCGTCGGCCACCACGATCCGGTAGACCGGGTTGTTCTTGTTGCCGCCGCGCTTCAGACGAATACGAACCATAGGGATGTTTGTTGCTCCTGCCCGCATTCCCGGGCACCGGAACCCTTCCCGTGCCAGGAACCTCGAAGGAACCGAGAAAGTAGCCACCGGGGCCTTCGGGAGGCAAGCGATGTTTTCTGGTCGCCCGGAGGGCCTTCGCGGGCCGGCCCGGGCGGTGGGATTCCCGATCGGCCCCCGACCAAGCTAGATGACGGTCTTGTCCGGGATGACCGCGCCCTTCGGGATGACCAGCACCCCGTCGCGGATGTAGTAGAGGGGGTGGTCGGCGTCGGCGGGCTTGCCCTCGGGCGAGAGGATGCAGTTGCGGCCGATGCGGGCGTTCTTGTCGATGATGGCGTTGTCGATCCGCGTGCCCTTGCCCACCCCGATCGGGATGCCCTGGTTCTCGGGCCGGTTGCGCTTCTCGACGGTGTCGTAATGGTCGGCGCCCATCATCACCACCCGGTTGAGGGAGCTTCCGGCGTCGAGGATCGACCGGATGCCCACCACCGCGTGGCGCAACTGGGCGTGGTCGATCGTGCAACCGTCCGCGATGACCGCGTGGTCGATCGCGGCGCTCTCGATGCGCGTGGCCGGCAGGTAGCGGGGCCGGGTGAAGACCGTCGGGTTGAAGAAATCGAACTGCGGCCGGTCGTTGGTCTGGTCAAGGCTGGCCTCGAAGAAGCTGCGGATGGTTCCGATGTCCTCCCAGTAGCCCTGGAAGATGTAGGAGTAGACCCGGCGGTTCTCGATGGCCCCGGGGATGATGTGCTTGCCGAAGTCGGTGTGGTTGTTGTTCAGCAGGTCGAAGAGCACCTCACGGTTGAAGACGTAGATGCCCATGGACGCGAGGTAGAGATCCTCGTCCCGCCGGATGCCGTACTTGGGATAGGAGGCCCGGTCGAGTTTCATCGACTCCAGGACAGCGGGGTCCTTGGGCTTCTCGACGAAGCGGGTGATGCGGTTCTCGGGGTTCACCTGCATGATGCCCAGCGCGCTCGCCTCGCGCGCCGCCACCGGGATGGTCGCCACCGTGAGGTCGGCCGAATGCTCGATGTGCGACTGGAGGACCTGCTGGAAGTCCATCTGGTACAACTGGTCACCCGAGAGGATCAGCGCGTACTCGAAGTCGTTGTTCTTGAAGTGCTGGAGGTTCTTGCGAACGGCGTCCGCCGTGCCCTGGTACCAGCTCGTGCTCGAGAAGCTCTGCTCGGCGGCCAACAACTCCACGAAGCCGCCGCTGAAGTGGTCGAACTTGTAGCTCTGGGAGACGTGGCGATGCAGCGAGGCCGAGTTGAACTGGGTCAGCAGGTAGATGCGACGCAGACCGCTGTTGATGCAGTTGGAGATGGGGATGTCGACCAGGCGATACTTGCCCGCCAGGGGCACCGCCGGCTTGGCCCTGTCGCGGGTCAACGGAAACAAGCGGGTCCCCTGCCCTCCCCCCATGATGATGCTGAGGGTGCTGCCGTTGAACGAGGAGGGTCGGGGGATGGGCATACAGGTCGGGCCGGATTTTCGGAAAGTACTAGCCGCGGGAGGACGATTCCTCAAGGCGAGATCCTCCCCTTCGGTTGGCCGCCTTCTCCCGTTGGGGGACCTTGCGACCGCTACACCAGGCGCTGCCCACCGCCGTCGTAACCCTCGCCGTCGAGGTCGATGAGGATGTCCCGGGGCTCGGCCCCCTTGCTCGGGCCGACCAATCCGCGGGCCTCCAGTTCATCCATCAGGCGGGCCGCCCGCCCGTACCCCAGCTTGAGCCGGCGCTGAAGCAGCGACACGCTGGCCTTCTTCTCCGAGCGGATGACGTCGATGCATTTCTGCAGGATCTCGTCGTCCTCGCTTCCCCCCTCGTCGTCGGGATCGAGGGGCAGCGTGCCCATGCTCCCCTGGGCCTTCTGGAGCGCCTGGTGGATCTCGGGCTCGTAGCTCGGCTTGCCCTGGACGCTGATGTGGTTCATCACGGCCTCGATCTCGGCGTCGGTGATGAGGGCGCCCTGGGCACGGATGAGCCGGCCCGACCCGGGCGGCAGGTAGAGCATGTCGCCCTTGCCCAGGAGCTTGTCGGCCCCCATCTGGTCGAGGATCGTGCGCGAATCCACCTTGGCCGCCACCTGGAAGGCGATGCGCGCCGGGATGTTGGCCTTGATGACGCCGGTGATCACGTCCACCGACGGCCGCTGGGTGGCCACGATGCAATGGATGCCCGCGGCCCGGGCCATCTGGGTGATCCGTGCGATGGCCATCTCGACATCGGCCGGGGCCACCAGCATCAGGTCGGCCAGCTCGTCGATGATCACCACGATGTAGGAGAGCTTCTCGGGGATGACGATGTCCTCGTCACGTGGGACGACGATCTGCTCGTCGACCTCCACGGCGAACCCGTCGGCCCCGGGCTCGACCCGCTCCCGCCGCGCGGTCAGCGGCAGTTCCGGTTCCTGCGGCGGCAGGGGCTTCTCCTTCGGGCGCTCGTTGAACGACTTGATGTTGCGCACCCCGACGCGGGCGAAGATCTGGTAGCGCTTCTCCATCTCGTTGACCACCCAGCGGAGGGCCAGGATGACCTTCTTGGGGTCGGTGACCACGGGCACCACCAGGTGGGGCAGCGCGTTGTACTGCTGCAGTTCGACCACCTTGGGGTCGATCATCACGAAGCGGAGCTGGTCGGGGCTGAAGCGGTACACCAAGGAGGCGATGATGGTGTTGATGCAGACCGACTTGCCCGAGCCGGTGCTGCCGGCAATGAGCACGTGGGGCATCTCGGCCAGGTCGGCGATGATGGGGTGGCCGTAGACGTCCTTGCCCAGGGCCAGCGGGATGCGCGCCTTGGTGTTCTGCCACTCCGGGGCCTCGAGCAGGTCCCGCATGATGACCTTGGTCTTGACCGCGTTGGGCACCTCGACACCCACCGACGACTTGCCGGGAACCGGGGCGAGGATGTTCAGCCGTTCGGCCTTCAACGCCGCGGCGATGTTGTTGGTCAGCGCGGCGATGCGCTCCAGCCGGACCCCGGGGGACGGGTGCAGTTCGTAGCGGGTGATGGTGGGGCCCTTGGTGATGTCACCGGGGGCGACCTCGATGCCGAACTGGGCCAGCGTCTGGACCATCAGCCGGGCATTGGCCATGAGCTCCTCCTTGGTCTCGGTGGGCTTGACCGTGGTGTCGGGCAGGCTGAGCAGGTCGATCGACGGCAGGCGGTAGTTCCCGATGACCGGGGCCACCGCCACGGTGATGGGTTTGGCCTTGCGGGGCTGCAGGACCGCCCGGGGACGCGGGACGGGCCCGGGGTCCGGGGAGCCGGGCGGCGCAACGGCCGCGGACGATGCCATGGCCTCGGCATCCGCCGGCCGATCCCAAGGCGGGGCGTCGTCGGGATCCGGGACGGCCTGCGCGGAAGGCTCCTGCGATGGGTCGTCGAGATCGGTGCCGGGGCGGCGGCCGAGGATGCGCTCCGTCAGGGACTTCGGCTCGCCGGGTTCCCGTGAGGCGGCCTGGGCCCCTGCCTGGGCGGAGGGCTCGGCCGAGGAGGAGGTGGCGGAAGGGGACGACACACCGGCGGCCACCTCATCGGCTCGGATCACCTCGCCGGTCTGGACAGCCCGCTCGACCGGTTCCGGGCGAGGTTGGGGCACGCTCAGGTCACGGATCCTCACCTCGGGCACGGGTTTGAGGTCGGCTCCCAGGCCGGCAGTGCTGGACGGCGTGGAAGATTCCGGATCAGGCGCGAACGGCGAGGCCTTGGCACGCGATCCCTTGGCCGGGACCGCCTTGGCCACCGGGGCCTCCGCCTCGGCAGCGGCCTGCCGGGACAGTTCCCGGGCCTTCTTCTCGAGTGATTTGGCCCGCTTCTCGATGGCCGCCTCCTCGGCGGCGAGCTTCTCCTCGGGGGTCCTGGGAATTCGGACCCACAGGTGACGGATCCACACGAGCAACTGGTGATCGGTGAGGAAGAACAGGCTGGCCAGATAGACCAGGACGTAGGCGACGGCCGCCCCCATGCGACCGACCGAGTACTCGACCCATGCGCTGTTGATCTGGTGCCCAAGGACGCCACCCGGGCTGGGGCCGCTGTTCTTGCGCAACTGGACGGCGGGGATCCAGCGCTCGCACAGGTCGAGGACCCCCACGCAGGCGATCACCAGACCCACCGAGGCGATCAAGGATCGCCACCGGCGCAGGTAGGCCAGCGAGGGCACGAAGGAGGCGCAACCGAACCCCAGGAACAGCACGGGAAGGACCCAGATGCCAAACCCGAGCACCAACTGGAGTTCATACACGAGACGGGCGCCAAAGCGCCCCATCCAGTTGTGGATGGCGGCGTTCGGTTCGGTGGTGTTGACCCGCAGGTCGAGGCGGTCGTAGGAAATCAGCGCCGCGGCGAGCACGACCGCCACGAGGATGAGCAGCAACCCCTGGCTGTCGACCCAGATCCGGTCCCGGCTGGTTTCTTCTGTCCGCTCCTTGGTCGCCACGCCTCCCAATCTAGGGATCGGCCGGAGGGCGGGGCAAGCGGCGAACCTCCGGGGTGCAAAAACCTCCCGGGAACCGTGCCGGAAACCATCCGTCTGACCCGGACCCGGTCCCTGTCCCGACGCCCGGCCCGGTCCCCCCGCTGCGGCGGTCGTTCCAGATGGGCACCCCGCATTGGCGGTCGCCTTGGGGTGGCGCGCCCGATACCGTCCTGTCGTCCGTCCGATCTCCCGAGGCGCCATCGGGAGCCCGGAACCGGCACCGGCCGCCATGCCTGAACCCATCGACATCGAGGTCACCGAAAGCCGTCCCGGGGTCCGGCTGGACCGCTACCTGGCGGACCGGTTCCCGGAGACCTCGCGTGGCCGCTTCCAGCAGTTGATCTCCGAGGGAGCCGTCCGCGTGAACGGCCGGACGCCCAAGGCGACCGAACAGCCGCGGGTGGGGGACCGTATCGAGGTGCGGTGGCCGGAGGCCGTCGCCTGCGAGGTGCTGCCCGAGGACATCCCGCTTTCCATCCTGCACGAGGACGACGACCTGCTCGTGGTGGACAAGCCGGCCGAGTTGGTCGTCCATCCGGCCGCCGGGCACGCCACGGGCACGCTGGTCCATGCGCTGCTGCACCATTGCCGGGGCCGCCTGAGCGGCATCGGCGGGGTCGAGCGCCCGGGCATCGTGCACCGGCTGGACCTCGGCACCAGCGGCTGCCTCGTGGTGGCCAAGACCGACGCGGCCCACACCCACCTCTCGGCGCAGTTCGCCGCGCGCACGGTGGAGAAGACCTACCTGGCGCTGGTGATCGGGGCGATCCGCCCGACGCACGGGGACATCCGGGCCCCGATCGACCGCCATCCCGTGCAACGCAAGCGGATGGCGATCGCCCCCCCCGGGGACGGCCGCGAGGCCTGGACGGAATACCACTGCCTCGAGGCCCTCGGCGAGGCCTCCTGGGTCGAGTGCCGGCTGCACACCGGACGCACCCACCAGATCCGCGTCCACCTGGCGCACCTGGGGTTCCCGCTGCTCGGCGACGAGGTCTATGGGGAGCGGGCCAACGCCCGCTTCGCGCAGGACCACCGGTGGAAGGCCCCCCGGCAAATGCTCCATGCCCAACGGCTGGCCTTCCTCCACCCGCGCACCGGGCAACGCGTGACCTTCGAGGCGCCCCTGCCCCGGGACATGGCCGGGTGCCTCGATCGCCTGCGGGTCGAGGCCGGGAACGGGAACCGGCCGGGTGCCGCGGCCGCAGGACCCGGAGTCCCTCCACGACCAACCCCTCGGTCCCGACGCCGGCCATGAGCGAGTCCAAATCCCGGTTCCTCCGGCAAAGCCTCTGGATGATTGCCGCCACGCTCGGCGGCGGGGTGGGCATGGCCTTGGTCCACGGCGCGGTCTCCAAGCTCGGGGGAGCCCAAACGTACTTCCAGTTCAAGTCCCTGCTGGCGGTCTTCTATGTCGTGGGTGCCGCGCAGGGAGCCCTGTGGACCCTGACCGCCCGCCGAACCGCCACGGCGCTGACCCCGGAGGCTTTCGAGGCCAACCGCGCCGATCTGCGTCGGTCGGTGCGGACGGTTGCGCTGGCCATGGGGGTCGCGGGCCTGATGCTCCTCCCCGCCGGGCCCGGGCTGGCGGCGCGCTGGAACCTGTCGTCGGTGTGGCCGCTGTGGATCACCTGGGCGCTGATCCTCACCTCGCTGATGGCGGCGCTGCAGCGGGGCGTGCTCCAGGGGCGCCAGGATTTCGCCGGCCTGGGTGCCATGGCCATCGCCGACGGCTTGGGGCGATTCGCCGCGGTGGTCGCCATCCTGGGCTCGATCGGAGGCGGGGCTGCCGGGGCCATCGGTGGGGCGCTCATCGGCACCCTGCTGGCGATGGGGGCCGGATACCGGGCCCTGCGACCGGCAACACCCGGGGCGACGCTCCCCACGCCCGCGGCCCCGGACCGCTCACCGGAGGTGGGCGGCGGCGGATTCTGGACCTTCTTCCTCGGGGCGGCCGCACTGCAGGCCATGGCCCAGCTGGACAACCTCTTCCTGCAGGACGCGGTGCCTGGAACGTGGCAGCCGGAGGTCGGCGCGCGCTACTCGCCGGGGGCGCAGGTCGGCTTCGCGCTCAGCCAGTTCACCGTGCCGTTGGCGCTGGTGATGTTCCCGAAGGTGGCCCGGGGAGCCTCGGGCGGCGACGGGCGCCAGGCCTTCGGCTGGACGCTGGGGGCCACGGCCGTCCTCGGCGGGCTGACCGCCCTCGGCTGCACCCTGCTGCCCTGGTTGCCCGTGCGGATCCTGCTGCCGGGCATCCCCGTCGAACTGTCGGCCCCGCTGGTGCCGTGGTTCGCCTGGGGCATGCTCGCCTTCACCCTGGCCAACGTGCTCTTCAGCGACCGCATGGCCCATGGGGACTTCCGCTTCGTGCCCGGGGCGGCCCTGCTGGCCATCGCCTACGCCGTCAGCCTGTGGGGATTCCGGGAGTCGCTGCTGCAGGGCACCCCTGCCGAGGGGCTGGCGCGGGTGGTGCAGCGCGTGGTGATCTTCAACGGGGCGCTGCTTGCCTGGGCCGTTTTCGTCAGCCTCCGGGCGCGCCGACGCAGCCGGCCGGTGGCGACATCGGAACCCCCCAGCGCTCCAGCGCCTCCCGCAGTGCCTCCACCGGCAGGCCGATGACATTGCTCCGGGACCCCGTCACCGACTCCACCAGCCAGTCGCCGTGCTGCTGGAGGGCGTAGCCCCCGGCCTTGTCGAGGGTGTGGACCGCCGCGAGGTAGCGGTCGATCCCTGCGTCGTCGAGGGGGCGGAACCGCACGCGGGTGAGGTCCGAGAAGCCTTCGCACCGGCCCGTGGCTCCGTGGATCAGGCAGACCCCCGTCACCACCTGGTGCTCCCGACCGGACAGCCGGTGCAGCATGGCCACGGCCTCGGTCAGGTCCGCCGGCTTGCCAAGCGGTTGACCATCGATCCACACCAGCGTGTCGGCCCCGATCACCAGGGACCCCGGATGGGCCTTCGCCACCGCCGCCGCCTTGAGCCGGGCGTTCTCCTCGCACAGCGGGCGGACGCCGAGCCCGGCATCGTGGAGTTCGGCCGCATCGCTGGGCAGGACCTGGAAGTGCGGCACCAGGGTCCGGAGCAACTCGACCCTGCGGGGGGAGGCCGAGGCGAGCACGAGGGGCGGCGGCGTCATGTGGGATGAAAGGGGCTGCGGGGGGTCAGAACGACACGAGCGCCGGCGTGGTGGAACGCAGGACGGTCTGCAGGGCGAAGGCCTCGCAGTATTCCCGCCGGATGGCCTCGATGGCCTGCTCGGCCTCGGAGGTGGGCGGGTGCAGGATGACCAGCACCTTGGTGGCCAGACGGCGGACCTCGCCCTGCGGCGGCCGCCACTGTCCCAACGCCTCGAGCACGGTGAAACCGCCCGGGAACCTCGGGGTGACACGCTCGGCCAGGAACGCCTCCCAGTCGTCCGCTCGCACGGCCACCAGGTGCAGTTCGGTGCGCCGGTCATGGGGCGTGTTCCGGGCGCCTGATGGACTCGCATGGCCGCCATTGAGCACCGGTCCCGCCACTCCTGACAACCCCGGGGCCGCCGCATCGGGTTCCTCGGCAGCCCCACCTCAACGGGTTTGGCAGCGGGGGCACCAGAAGGTGGACCTTCCCGCCTGGACAAGGCGGACGATGGGCGTGCCGCAGCGATGGCACGGCTGCCCCGCGCGGTCATAGACCCACAGGCCGCCTTGCTCCGGCGACCCGGACGCGCCGCCCTGCTGGTAGAGCATCGGGTGGTCGGAATGCAGCGCCCTCAGGTTGCGATCCACGGCCGCGGCCAGCACCTCGCGGAGGGCGCCATGCAGCCGGACAACGGCTTCCGCATCCACGGCGTCCGCCGGGGTCGCCGGGTCGATCCCGGCCAGGAACAGGGCCTCGCTGGCGTACAGGTTGCCCACGCCGGCCAACCGTGCCGGATCCATCAGGCCCACCTTCACGGGCCGCCGGCACCGCGCCAGCACCGTGGCCAGGCGCTCCGCGGTGAACCCCGGGGCCAGCGGTTCCGGGCCCAGGGCCGGCACCGCGTCCGGACCCAGCCGGAGATGGCCGAACTGGCGGGGGTCCTCCAACACCACCCTCCGGCCCCCGAGGCCGAACACGACCGCCGCGTGCCGCGGCAACGGTTGGCCCTCGGAGAGCACATGCCACACCCCGGTCATCCCGAGGTGCGAGACCAGCAGCTCCGGCCGTCCCCCGGGATGCTCGAGGTCCCAGAGCAGGCATTTTCCAGCCCGACGGAGCCCGACGATCCGGCAGCCCTCCAGGGCCCTGGCGAAGGCGGCGGGGCGCAGGGGCCGGACGAGCCGGGGCTTGGGCACGTCGACGGACTCGAGGCGCGCGCCGCGGACCTGCGGCAGCAACCACCGGGCGAACGCCTCGACCTCGGGCAACTCGGGCATGGGCCGCAGCCTAGCCGATCCCCACCGGGAGACCAAACGGAGGAACCACACCCCAGGGGCCGGGCGGTCGCCCGACCGGACCGCCCGGCCGGCACCGGAAACGACCGACCGACAAACGCCGGCTGGTCCCGGGCCGTCCACCGGCCTAGGCTGGGCCCGTGGTCCCTCAGATCGCCATCGTCGTTCCCGTGTACAACGAAGAGGCCAACATCGCGCCCCTCGTGGCCGAGATCGCCGGCGTCTTCCAGGCGGAGAGCCGGCCCTGGCAACTGGTGCTGGTGGACGACGCGTCGACCGACGGCACCTGGGAGGCGATCCGGGCCCGTCAGGCGGCCGACCCGAGGGTGCTCGGCCTGCGCCACCGGCGGAATGCCGGCCAGAGCGCGGCCATCTGGACGGGCATCTCCCACACCCAGGCCCCCCTGCTGTGCACCCTCGATGGAGACCTCCAGAACGACCCCTCGGAGCTGCCCCGGATGCTCGGGATGCTCGGGAAGGACGCCGACTTCGTCTGCGGCCACCGGGTGGCCCGTCAGGATTCGTTCGTGCGCAAGGCTTCCTCCCGCATCGCCCGGAGCGTGCGCTCCTGGAGCCTGGGGCACGACTTCGCCGACACCGGCTGCGCCCTCCGGGCCTTCCAGCGCAGCAGCCTCGCCGGGGTCTTCCCCTTCAACGGGCTGCACCGGTTCCTGCCGATCCTCGTCGCGGGCAACGGGAGCCGGGTGCTGGAGGTCCCGGTGAAGCACCGCCCCCGCACGGCGGGCGTGTCGAAGTACGGTGTCTGGAACCGGCTCGGCCGCGGGATCTTCGACCTCGTCGGCATGGCCTGGTACCAGCGGCGACGCCTGCCGGCCATCGACGTCGAGTCCGGCTCCGCCGGTTGAGGGCCGTCGCCGGCCCGGGCTTCACCGGCCCGCCACCGACAGCTCGAGGATCCGGCCCGACGGTCCATACGACTCGCTGCTGTTGGTCGAGCGCGAGTACTCGGCGATGTACAGCCGGCCCGGGGCTCCCTGGTGGATGTCGATGGGACGGCCGAGTCCGGAGAGCACGGTGTGGAAATGCCCCTCGAACCGGCCCTCGGCATTGCGCCGGAGGGTGGCCCGCAGCACATCGAAGCCGGCGTTGTCCTTGGGTGACCGGATGAAGTTGCCGAAGCGGGTCAGCAGGAAGGTGCCCCGGTATCCCTCCGGGAAGTCCCGGCCGAGGAACACGATGCCACCCGGCCCGGAATGGGGATCGAAGGTGAACATCGGCGTGCCGGCGAATCCGCCGTCGGGCCCGAGGTTGGCCACGGGCAGCGTGAAGGCCAGGCCCTCGGGGGCGTCCGGGCTGGCCGCGTAGGCCTTCTTGGTCCAGTCGGCGAACCGGTAGGGGAACCCGTAGTGCCGGCCCTGCTCGATGTGGTTGAGTTCCTCGGGCGCGTCGGCGTCCGGACCGTTCTCGGTGGCGAACATCTCGCCGGCGTCGTTCCAGGCGAACCCGTAGGCGTTGCGCAACCCGCGGGCATGCACCTCGAAGGCCGGGGGCTCGACATCGGTCCGGAGGCGCCAGAGGCAGCCCGTGATCGGGGTCTCCCCGCCGCCGAACCATTCGGAATCCGGACCGGTCAACCCGCCGTCGGTCCGGCCTCCGTTGCCGACGTAGAGGTGGCCATCCGGCCCGAAGGCGATGTGCTCGACCCCATGGATGTAGGCCGGGCTGCCGGGGTAGTTGGTCTGGAACCACGGCTTCAGGTCGGACGGATGCCCGTTGGTGACGCCTGCGCTGCGGTAGATGGTGACGATGTTCTGGTAGGGTCGGGTGGCCTTGTTCTGCTGATTGGAGGCGATGTAGAGGCGCTTCTGCCGGTCCATCGTCATGCCCAGCACGAAGAGCGGACCACCGAGGTCGTCGGGACGGCGCTCGAGGTACCGGCCGGCGGGCAGGATCTGCGCGAGGGCCGCGTTCGACGGGTCCAGGCGCCAGACATCCCCCTGTTCGGTGAGCACATAGAGGGTCTTGCCACGCCCGTCGCTGGTCATCCGCACGGGCCGGAAGGGCAGACGCGCCACCTCGCGCAGGCGGAACCCGTCGGGTGCCTTGGGCAGCGGCGGGTAGCGGTTGGCCTGCTGGAGCGCCTCGAAGGTCGGGTACGCCGTGGTGGCGCGCACCTTGCGGACCTGCTCGGGCGTCACCTCGGGCCCGCGATTGCCCCAGTTGCCGAGGACATGGGTCATCACGAGGGCGACCTCCTCGTCGTTGAGCAGCGCCGGGGGCATCACGCCGGCATAGCGGCGGCCATTGACGGCGATCTCGCCACTCAAGCCCTCGCACACGATGCGGATCGCACGGTCGATGTCGGCCAGGAGGTAGTCGGAACCGGCCAGGGGCGGGAACACGCCCGGAATCCCCTGCCCCCGCATCTGGTGGCAGGCGAAGCAGTTCTTGAGGTACAGCTCGCGACCCCGCGCGACCCGGGCCTCATCCACCGCCGCCGGCTTCGCGGTGGCGGCAGGGGCGGGGACGGGCGCCTGGGCGCGCACCGACAGGGCCAGGGCCATTCCCAAAAACAACCGGGCCAGGCCACGGGCCAACGCCGCACCCACCCGAAGACGGAGGTCGCGACCCGCGCCGTCCGGTCGATTCACTGCCTGTTCGTTCATCGGATCACCCACCAGTTCATGCCTTGCGCCGGCACCTCGACCGTCAACTCGATCCGTCCGTCGCCGGCCACGGCCAGTCGCCGGGCCCTGCCGCCCCGCTCCGACACGCGCGCCGTCCGCGACAGGCCCGTGTAGTGGAGGTTCGGCCGGAGAACCTGGCGCACGGGATGGTCCAGCGGATTGAAGACCACCAGCAAGCCCTTCTCCTCGAGCGCCGGGTTCACGTGGAGCATCCAGTCGAGGTCCCGGGCATCGGCGCGCCGGCCATGGATCAGGTCGCTCTCGAGGATGTCGCGGTGCGCCTTGAACCAGTCGACCTGTGCCTTGACCATGACGCGGGTGGCCTCGGTGTCGTAGAGCCTCGGGCCCCGGTAGCAGGCCTGCACCCCGAGGGCGAGATTGCTCTCGAGCATGCGGCGGTAATGGTCGAGGTGCTGCGACAACGGCTCGATCGTGGCCGCCGCCCCGCCACCCTGGTACTCGGTGAGCGGGACGAACATCCAGCCCATGCTCGGGATTTTCTCCCACGTGCCGTCGAAGATGTTCTGCCGGGTGTGGATGACCTGCTGCTCGCGGGGGAGCGACCAGTTCACCTCGCGGTACCCCATGCCGGTCTTGGTGGAGCCGGCCAGGAAGTAATGGTCGGGCACGTTGAGGTAGAGCCCCTCACCCCGGCACCACCGGTAGAAGTCGCGGATCTCGGACCACTGGCTCCAGCGGGAGTCCTCCCAGCCGCGATGGCCCGGATGGTTCGTGGCGGCGCATCCGTCGCCGGGGTAGGAGCCATCGTGCTCCAGCAGGGTGAAGCCGCTCTGGCGGTGGAACTCGTACAGGCGCCGGAAGTAGTTGGTGCCCCAGCGGCTCTGGAGGCAGGGCGAGTGGCCGAAGGCGGGCTTGAGGCCCGGAGGCATGACCACGTCGTCGCCTCCCCCGACGCGGCGTGAGGCGAGCAGCGGGTAGCTGCCGATCTCCACGCCCCGGCTCTTGGCGTAGGCGGCGAAGGCCCGGGCCTTGGCCAGCGTCTCGGGCCGCTCGTTCTCCATGTCGAACCCGCTGCCGAAACTCAGGATGAGCATCTCGAAGCCCGTGGCCGCGCACTGGTCGATGGCATTGGTCACCGTCGGGCCGTGCGAGGAGACCACATGCATCATGAGGGGATTCTCGGTCACCCAGGGAGCCACCGTGCGCATCATCCGCCGGACGGCCAACCCGCAACGCTCCCGGTCGGTGCTGTCGTGCGGCAGGATCCATGCCCGGGAGGTCTCGAAGGTGGCCCCCGGGGCGATGGTCTGGCGCGGCCCCAGGTCGGGACCCACCTCGAGCAGGCACGGGGTCTTCTTCTCGTAGTTGACCTGCGAGTGGAACTCGGGGTCGGGCAGCCATCGGTACGAGCGGCGATTGGCCCCGGCGGAAGTCATCCCCCCGAAGGCCATGTCGGTCTCCACGTGGAAATTGGGCGGGGTGAGCCCGACGGTGAGTTCGTCCACCTCCGACACGCGCTCCACGGCGGCCAGCAACTCGTTGGAGAAGCGGTCGAGCATGACCGCCCGGTCGGTGCCATTGCTCAGGGTGAGCCACTTGGAGTAGCACGGAAGGCCGTCGTACAGCTCGTAGTGCACCGAGACGGCAAGCCCCCGCAGGGACGACCCCGGGTCCGGCGCGGCCGGCGCCTCGAAATCAAGCCTCAGCGTGACGCCCCGCGGCGGCCACTGCACCCCGGGCGCGTGGTGCCGGACCCGTTTCCAGGCCATGCGTTCCCGGGGCACGCCGACCTGATGCCCGACCAGCCGGAAGGCCCCGGGACGGGCCTTCAGTCCGGCCTCCCACTCGGGCCTCAGGAAGGCGAGGTTGGGCTGTCCCGAGAGCCCGCCGATGTCGTAGGACCGGCCGTCGATCACGATGACCGCCTCGGGCTTCACCCCCCGGATGAGGGACTCGCCGGTGACCCCGTGCCGCAGGGAGACCGTGGCGGCATTGGGGGTGATCCGCAGGACCCGCCGGAGCAGACCATTGTCGAGGATCAGCTCGGGGCGATCCGCGGACGCCTCGACCCGCGCCCGGTAAGGCGACGGATCGATCAGCCAATCGGGGGAACCGGCGGCCCGGATCGTGGGGTGGAACAGCGATCCGAGGATCGCCAGGGCGTTCAGGAAGCGGCGCATGCGAGGCAGGAGACAGACCGCCGCCGGGGTCGGCGCATTCATGGCTTGGTTTCGGGGGCGGAATGGGCCGCCGCAGGGACCGGAGCCGGGGCCTCGGCCACGAACGCCAGCAGGTCGGCCACCGCCTCGGGTGTCAGTCCGGCCAGCAGGCCCTCGGGCATCAGGGACTGACCGGAACTTCGCATGGATCGCACCTGTCGGCGGTCGAGGACCCGCTCGTGGCCGCCGCCGAGGCGCAGGACCACCTGGGTGGTCGTCTCGCGGGCGATGAGCGCCGAGTGGGTCTCCCCGTCGACCGTCTCGACGTCGAAGGCGATGGACTGCGGCGCGACCTCCGCATGGGGCTGGACGACGCTGGCCAGCAGCTTCGGCTTGCCGGCGGCCCTCACGGTCACCAGGTCGGGACCCACCGCATGGCCCTCGGCCCCGGCCCGGTGGCAGGCCGCACACCGCTCCCGGTACAGGGCCGCCCCGCGCGCCGCCCGCCCCTCCAGCGCGAGGGCCGGTTGCAGCCCGGCCAACACGTCGGCACTGGAAGGCTCCTTCGGCAGGCACCGACGCGCCGCCTCCGCCACGGCGGCCGTGGCGTGGGCCTGGAGCGCCCGGACGGTGGCGGCGGGAAGATCGGCCGGCGGCACCTCGCCACGCTCCACGGCCCCCAGCAGGACGAGGGCGCGCTCCGGGCGACTGGCCAGGAGGGCGGCCACGGCGGCCCGGTCGCCGGCCGGGTAGGACTTCCAAGGGGCCATCAGGCGACGGGCCACGGCGGGATCATCCAACCGGCCCAGCGACCGGATGGCCGCGGTCCGGACACCCGGGGCCTCGGAGACGAGCAACCGGGCGAGCGGTTCCAGCACCTCGACCGACGGGGCCATCCCGAGCAACTCGATCGCCGGCACGCGATCCCCCTCGGGAAGGGACAGATCGGTCGCGCGGGCCGCGGCGGCCCGGAACCACCGCCCCAGGCGTTCCCCGGAATCACGCATCCCCGGGGTCCTGCCCGACCGCCCGGCAGCCTCGAGGTATGCCCGGATCACCCGCGGCGCCATCGGGGAGTTCACGGACCGGTCCACCGCATCGAAGAAGGCGGCGACGCCGGCGGGCTCGCCCTGCGTCCCCAGGATCGTCGCCAGCGCCTCGAGGGATTCGCGTGCCCCGGGTTTCGGGGGGAAGTCCGGATCGCCGGCGAGGATCGTGAACACCTCGACCGCACCGCTGGAAAGCGCGGTGAGCACCGACGCCCGCACCCAGGGGTCCGCCGCGTCCCGGCCGAGGATGCGGGCCAGCGCCGCGTTCCGCCCGGGGCCGGACCAGGCGCCCAGGGCGAGGGCCACCTGCCGGCGGACCCGGACCGACGGATCGGAGGCCAGCGCGATGAGGCGCGCCCGCAAAACGTCGACCGCGGAATCCTGGCCGGCCGCCGAATCCGGGCCGGCGGCGCGGGGCTCGGCGAGCGACACCGCCCGGACCCGGACGCGCTCGTCCGGATCGGCCAGGGCAGCGACCAGGTGCCGGCGGATGTCGAGGGCCCCGAGACCGTCGAGCGACGGGAGCGCATGCAGGCGCGCCAGCGGGCGAGCCGACCGGGCCAGCAACCGCTCGAGGTCGGGCACGGCCGCGCGGTCCTGGCGCTCGTGGAGAAGCCGGGAGACCGTCTCACGCACCCACCCGTTGGGGCTCTCCAGCGCCGCCACGCGTCCCCGGTTGTTCCCGCTGTCGAGGTCGAGGTGCTGCTTGATGGCCTCGGGGATGGACCACGGGTGCTCGATGACCTCGCGGTACATGTCCACGATGTAGAGGCAGCCATCCGGCCCGTTCTGGAAGTGCACCGGCCGGAACCAGGTGTCCCGGGAGGCGAGGAATTCGACGTCCTGCTCGTCGGCCGGCCGGCGCGCGGTCCAACCGGCCCCGTCGGCGTGCAGCACCTTCCGGTGCACAAGGTTGCCGCCGGCGTCGCCGATGAAGACGTTGTCGACGAAGTCCGGGCCGAGGGCGTCCCCGCGGTAGACCGTGGCGCCGGTCGCTCCGGTGAAGTATCCGGAAACCCGTCCCCCGCCCTCGACCATCCCCGGCACCACGCCGCTGATGCGCCAGCGGGTCCGGACGATGCGCCACGGCTCATCGGGACTGATGCGGAACACCTCGGCGGCGGGCCCGTCGGCGGCGATGCTCACGCGCGCCGAAGGCAGCGGCGCCGCCGGGTTCCTGGAGAGGTGCGACCACTCCATCGCGATCCACTGGAGGTGGTCGCTGTTGCTGCAGACGTAGCGGTTGCCCGACGTATCGAAGCTCAGGCCATACTGCGCGCCCCCGGTCTCCGGGCGCAGTGAGCCACCGGCTGGATCCAGGCTGAAGTCCAGCCCCCGCAGGTCGAGTGCCGAGCCCTCCCGGCCGGCGACCGAGACCCGGGTTCCCCCGTTGGGACCGGTCGCCCCGTACAACCGGTGGTCCGGTCCCCAGTTGAAGGAATTGAGCAGTGCCTGGACGTTGAGCCGGGCCGCGCCGCTGCCGAAGCCGGTGACCACCACCTTCCGCTCATCGGCCCGGCCGTCGCCGTTGGTGTCCTTGAGCCAGAGGATGTCCGGCGAGGCCCCCACGTAGAGTCCTCCCCGGGAGCAGATGAGGGCCGTGGGCCACGGGAGGTTGTCGGCGAAGACCGTGGACCGCTCGAAACGTCCGTCGCCATCGAGGTCCTCGAGACGGCGAATGCGGCCGGCGTGCGGGGTCAGGTCCCGCCGCTCCGAGTAGTCGATCATCTCGGCCACGTACGCCCGGCCGTCCTCGTCGAAGGCCAGGGCCACGGGGCTGACCACGTCGGGTTCGCTGGCGGCCAGCTCCAGGCGGAACCCGGGCCGGATGCGGAAGGTCTCGAGCGCCCGGCCGGCGGGCACCGGGGCAAACCGGGGCAACTCGCCCTCGGCCACACTCGTGGCGTTGCCCGCCTTTCCGTAGGCCTCGGAGTAGGTCACCCGCGTCTTGGGGGACGGAATGGCCTCCGCACCGAATCCGTCGATGACGCATCCGGCCAGGGACACCGCGATCCAGACCTCACGTCCCGGAATCTTCACGCGACGGATCATGGACCCAGGCGGCCGGCAAACCCAGCGCGCAATTCGTCACGGCCGCTCCCGGCACGGACGGAGGACCGGCGGGCGGTCCGGGGCATCCCACCCTCGGGAAGGACCGGGGATGCCGGAGCCCATCTCAAGGTTCAGCGCCGGGCGGCCCGCTGCAGCGCCTCGGCCACGATCCCCGGCGTGAGCACCACGGGCAGGACCTCCGGGGGCCTGCCCGTCTCGGCCGGGTAGACGAGCACCAACGGCACCCCTCGGCGACCGTGCCGCTTGAGTTCCTCGGCGATGGCGGGATCGCCATCGGTGAAATCACCCTCGAGCACGCGGACCCCGAGGTCCTTCACCAGCGCCCGGGTGGCATCGATCTCGATGGCCGTCGCCTTGTTCCACTTGCAGTTGAGGCAGCTGTCGGCCGTGAAATCGACCAGCACCGGATGCCCCTCGCGGCGCGCCTTCTCGACGGCCGCCGGGCTCCACGGCTGCCAGTCCAGCCCCTTGGTTTTCTTCGCCACGGGCGTGCGCCACTGCAACCGGTCCTCCAGGAACCCGAAGTACCCGGCGACCACCAACACCCCCGCGATCGCCATCGCCCAGCCACGCCCACGGGTCGCCCGCTGCACGAACTCACCCCAGACCCAGGCGGCCGCGGCGAGGACCACGAGGAACAGTCCGAACCAAAGGACGCCGCTGCCGGCCTCTCCCATCCGGACGGCGGTGAACCAGAAGAGCCACATCGCCGTCGCCAGCATCGGGAAGCCCATGGCGACCTTGAAGCGCACCATCCAGACCCCGGGCCGGGGCAGGAACCTCAGCCAGGCGGGCTCCCAGCACAACGCCACGAAGGGCAGCGCCAGTCCGGCACCGATGGCGATGAAGAACAGCACGATCACCAGCGGCGGCTGGAGGAAGGCGAAGGCCAAGGCCGAGGCGAGGAACGGCGCCGTGCACGGCGTGGCCAGGACGGCGGCCAACACGCCATTGAAGAAGGCGCCGCTCCATCCCTCCTTCGCGGAAAGGTCCGAGGCCTTCTGCATGGCCGAACCGCCGAGGGTCAGCTCGAAGACGCCGAAGAGATTCAGCGCCACGAGCGTGATGAGCGCGGTGATCAGGACCCGGAAGACGGGATTCTGGAACGGGGTGCTCCAACTGGCCGTGCCCCCGGCCGCCTGGATCGCGAGGGCGACCCCGGCGAGCACCAGGAACGAGGCCAGCACGCCCGCCCCGTAGACCAATCCCAGGGTACGGACACGCTGCGGCGCCTCCTTGGCCTGCTGCACGAAGCCCAGCACCTTGAGCGCCAGCACCGGCAGCACGCAGGGCATGATGTTGAGGATGAGACCGCCGACGAAAGCCGAGAGCAGCTTGAGCAGCAACTCGCCCAAGGACACGGGCTCGGCCGGTGCCGTGCCAGGTCCGGAGGCCGCGGCCGCGATGACCGGCGTTCCTGCAACGGCACCGAGGTCGATGCGCACTTCGACCGGCTCCAACGCAGCGGCGGTGGGTCCGCCGGCCTTGGCGACGAGGACTCCCACCACGGCGGCGGGCCAACCGGACTCTCCCGGGGTGACCCGCTTGCGGAGTCGCAGCCACCCGTCGGCCGCCGGGAGCATCTCGGTTTTCACCGACACCTGAGCCGCCCCCGGGGCGGCCTCGAACGGGTAGACGTCGAACGCCGACACTTCCCGGTCGGGCTTCCACGAGACCACCAGGCCGCGGGGCGCGGCCGAGTCGGACGGGGCCGCCTCCCAAACCGCCTTCAAGGTCAGGCCGGACGCCGGGCGGGGCACCCGCTGGAGCGCCGCCTCGATGTCGCCCGCCTGGGGCGAGGGCTGGTCGACACCGCCCACCTGGATCGTCGTCTCGACCAAGGCACTGCCCGGCACGCATTCCTCATGGCACTCGAGCCACTTGACCTTGGCCTTGAGGGCCAACGGACCGGCTGGGTGGTCGGACGGAACCTCCATGGGCACCGTCAACAGGACGGTGCCGGAGTAGGTGAGGGTCTCGAACTCTTTCTCGATGGTTTTTTCGGGTGCCGGCCACTGGATCTCCCCCGCACGAACCCCGGGCGGCAAGGTCCACTCGATGCGCGTCTTCAGGCCGACCTCATCCCCGGGGTTGCGCCAGTAGATGTGCCACCCCTCGTCCATCCGCAGGCGCACCGCCGCCGTGAACCGGGATCCCGATCGGACCGCCGCCTTGTCGGTCCACAACTCGGCCTTGGTGGCGGATTGTGCCTGCAAACCCATCAGGCTGCACATCCACCCCATCCACAACCAGCCGGCGATCCAGCGCATCCGGAGAGCAAAGGCCACGCTCCGTGGCTTGTCCAATCCTTCCGTTGAACCCGCCCAAGGGCCTGGGGAAGTTGGGTCCGCGTCCGGGGCTGGAGGAGCCTCCCCGGCCATGAGCCACCATTACTTCGGGACACCATCCAAAGGCCAATGCCACACGTCGCCCACGGAACCCCCGAAATCCAACCCACCTGGATCACCAGCCAATCGAACAGGTCCCGGGGTGAACCAGGAGCGGGAGAACCATTACACCTGTGGGAAAATAAAAAGGGCGCGATGACAGCATCGCGCCCTGAAAACGGACGATTGACAGCGGATCCGACGGATCAGCGGCGGTTGCGGCGGAGGGCAGCAGCACCCACGAAGGCGGCCCCCACCACACCGAGAGCCACCGTGGTCGGCTCAGGGATGTTGGCGGTCACGGCGATCTTGAAATTCGCCTCGGTGCCGGAGCTCAACTGGCGCAGGGCCCAGTCGCCGCTGCCGGAGCCGGTCCGCTGCCAGAAGTCGTTGGCCGAGCCACCCACGTTGGTGTCGGGCCGACCCGAGGTGTTGACCGCGCCACCGACCAGCAGACCCTTGTCGGAGGTCGTGGAGGCACCCGAGAAGCTCACCGCCACGGTGAACGCCTTGGGCAGCTTGATCTCACCGAACTGGCTGACGAACGGCGTGTAATCGAAGGTGGCCGTGTTCAGACCGGCAGAGAGACCGATGTTCGGGACTTCAAGCAACTTGGTGCCGGGGGCGGCCGAGCCATTGATCAACGCACCGTCGTTGGCATACAGGGTCAACTTGGCCGAACCACCCAGCGAAGCGGAGTAGTAATCGAAGGAGAGGCCGGTGAAGGAGTAACCCTCCGATGGCAGACGGATTTCATCACCGTATTCCAAACCGCGGTGACCGTTGGCGATGGAAGTTCCCGAGCCGTAGAACTCAGTACCAAGACCAGTGGTCGAGTAGATCGTTCCGCCGAGGGCAGGGAGGGTTGCGATGGCGATCGCCGCGACGCCAGCGAGTTTGGAGAGTTGGATCATGTTGAGAGCGATGGGTGTTTCAAGGAGGAGAATTGCTGGATCGACCAACAACACCCCTCCGCGTTTTGAAAGCTTTATGTCGAAGGCCCCGTCCGAGGTCAAGCGGGGTTTTCATTTTTTTCTCGAAGACGGCCATCCAGCCCTTCAGGGAGGTCACCGGTCCAACCCGCCCCCCAGCTCCCTCGCCTCGGCGAGAGCTTGTTCCCAAGGCTTGCCCGTGGCCATTCCCGGCCGCCGATGGCCCACGAATCCCAGGGCCGAATCTCTCAGCAACCGGTGGCGCCGTTGCATCACCGACCAGGCCTTGGGGCCGCCGGGCAACCCCTCAAGGCACGCATCCGCGGTCGGTGACCGAAGCCAGTCCTGTCCCTCACCCACCTCGGCAAGGAGTTGGCGCGCCATCAGCCAATGGCCCTGCGAATTGGCATGCACCCCGTCCCCGGACAGCGCAAACCCTGGGTTCCCGACCCGTCGTTCGTCCAGGAAGGCCCGCATCGGCCCATGGACGTCCACCACGGACCAACCATTGGTGCGCTGGGAAACCAACCACTGCGAGTAGGCCGTGAGAACGGCGTCATAGCCCTCGAAGGGCTGGGGGTAGGCCGAGAGTCCGGCGGGCAGGGTGCGCCCCTTCAGGACGCCCGCGTCGAACACCGGCGGCGTGAGGTGGATCAAGCCGATCCCACCATGGGCCGCGGCCTCGCGCAGGCGTCGGACGCCGTCGCGGAACTTCGAGAAGCGGGACTCGTCCAGCGGGAAATAGATCCCGTCGTTCATGCCGTAGCAGGCGAGGATCAGGTCGGGTTGGAGGCGGTCCAGGACCCGCGCCAACCGCTCATGCACGTCGGGGCGCGGAAAGGTGCCGCCGGCATGGCCCTCTTCCGACAGGCCCGAGGCGGTCTCGCTGGGAAGCCCCAGATTCAGGATCTCGGGCCGGTGATCGGGCTGGAGGCGCCGCAGGCCCGCCTCGAGCAGTTCCACCCACTCGCCCGCGTAGGTGATGCTGTCTCCCAGGACCACGATGCGCGAGGCCGAGCGGATCCTGCGGGCGATCTCGGTCGGCAGTTCCGGCCCCCGTGCGGGCACGAGTCGGATCCGCCGCAGGTCCATCACCGCGCCACCGATCTTCTTCACGGGACGAACCGCCAACGTGTGTCTGCCGGGGGGCAGCGACACCTGGCCCAGACGTCGGACGACGAAGTTCTGGAAGTGCCCGGTCTCCTCCACGACCCACGGAAGGACCCGGTCCGCCACGCGCAACTCCACGACGCTGCCACCCGAACCGCGGCCACAGCCCTGCGTCAGCTCGACCTCGTAGGTTCCGGCGCTCGGGATCGTGAAGGTCCAATCCGCCCAATCCTCGGCGCGTGCCCACCATCCCAGGGTGTCCTTGAAGGGCATCGGCTCATAACGGAGGACGCTCCCGTGGACGCCGGCGGATCGGGAATGGAGCTCCACCGTGCCGTCCGCCGCCGCGGCGATGGCCTGCGGCTCGTGGTCCGGGTTGGCCATGGGCCACTGGGCCCCCACGCGGCCCTGCCAGTCGGCCAGCCGCCGGGCCAACTCCATCACACGCTCCGGTTGCTCCGCGGCCAAGTCGCGCCTCTCGCCGGGATCGCGGGCAAGGTCGAACAACTCGTGGCGCCCATCCTCGTAGTACTGGATGAGCTTCCAGTCACCCGCGCGGATCGCGGAATACGGCGTGGCCCCGCCGGGATGGTAGTGGGGATAGTGCCATCCGATCACCTCGCGGTCGAACCGTGCGGCGGGGTTCCCGAGCAGAGGCGCAAGGTTCAACCCGTCCTCCAGCGAGGCCGTCGGCGTGCCCGCGATGGCCCCGGCCACCGTGGCGGCCACGTCCATGGAAATCACCGGCCGGTCGACGCGGCTTTGCGGCACGGCAACCCCCGGCCAACGGACAATCAGCGGCACGCGGATGCCGCCCTCGTAGGGTGATCCCTTGCCCGATCGCAGCGGCGCGTTCGAGGTCGGAGGGTGCTTGCCGAGCACGAGACCGCCATTGTCCGAGGTGAAGATCACCAGCGTCCGGTCGGCCACGCCCGCCGCGTCGATGGCCTCAAGGACCCTCCCGACGGCGGCGTCGAGCCGCTCCAGCATCGCGGCATACACGGCGTTGGTCTGGAGACCGCCGACGCCCCCGGCCCGTCGACGGAATTCCTCCACCCGGTCCGCCGGGGCCTGGAGCGGGGTGTGCACCGCATGGAAGGCCACATTCAGGAAGAAGGGCCGGTCGCGGTGTTCCCGGATGAACGCGGCCGCCTCGATCCCCTCGCGATCGGTCAGGTACTCGCCGCGCGGCCCGTCGGCCAGGCGCGGAAGGCCGTAGGGGGCGAAGTAGGACGGCGGCTGGCCACGGTGGTCCCCGCCGAGATTCACGTCGAAGCCCTGTTCCCGCGGACCGAGGCCATCGCCGCCCAGGTGCCACTTGCCGATGTGGGCGGTGGTCCGCCCGGCGGCCTTTGCCCGCTCGGCCAACGTCTGCTCGGACAATGGCAGCGCCTTCACCCAGTCGGTCGCACCCTCTCGGGCGAGGCGGTCCAGGTTGGGCGTCCGGTGGAACCGGCTCCCCGCCACGCCGAGGTCCATCGCCCCGAGGTCGTCGGCGACCATCAGGACCACGTTGACCGGAGGCGTCTCGGCACCGAGACAGACCAAGCCTCCAAGGAGCAGCCCGGCGACGAGGGTCAGAAGGCTCAAGCCCTGTCGGAACCGGAAGGGACGGGGGATGGGAGGGTTCATCCCGCCACCCTGAACCGGTCGGCGGCGATCGGGAAGCGCCGAGACGAGGCGCGCAACCGGCCGGCCGGGACACCGGGAACCGCCCCGTCAACCGTTGAACCGCCGGCCGATCAGGATCGCATTGTGCCCGCCGAACCCGAACGAGTTGTTCAGGAAGGCGTCGATCCGCATCGGCCGCGGCGTGTGCGGCACATAGTCGAGGTCGCAGGCCGGGTCGGGATTCTCGAGGTTGATGGTCGGCGGCGCGACCTGCGCCTCGAGGGCCTTGCAGCAGATGAGCGACTCGATGCCTCCGGCGGCACCCAGCATGTGTCCGGTGGCACCCTTGGTGGAACTGATCGCCAGCTTCCGGGCATGGTCACCGAAGACCCGCTTGATGGCCTGGGTCTCGCACACGTCGCCGACCGGCGTGCTGGTGGCGTGGGCGTTGACGTAGTCGATCTCCTCCGGACGCATCCGGGCGTGCTTGAGGCCCATCTGGATGGCCCGGGCCGCACCCGCGCCCTCGGGGTCGGGCGAGGTCATGTGGTTGGCGTCGCAGGTGTTGCCGTAGCCCATGATCTCGCAGTAGATCCGCGCACCGCGTTTCCGGGCGTGCTCCAACTCCTCGAGGACGAGCACCGCCGCCCCCTCGCCCATCACGAACCCATCACGGTCGCGGTCGAACGGGCGACTGGCGTGCTGCGGGTCGTCGTTGCGGGTGGACATCGCCTTCATGGCTGCGAAGCCGCTCATGCCCAGCGGCACGATGGTGGCCTCGGTGCCGCCGGCGAACATCACCGACGCATCTCCCCGCTTGATGGCCCACCAGGCCTCGCCAATCGCGTGGTTGCTGGTCGCGCAGGCCGAGCAGGTGGCGAAATTGGGACCCCGGAGGTTGTTGTACAGGGCGAACAGGCCCGACGACATGTTCAGGATCAGCATCGGGATCATGAACGGGCTGACGCGGCCCGGTCCCTTGGCCAGCAGGATCTTGTGCTGCTCCTCGGTGGTGTGCAGGCCGCCGATGCCGGAGCCGATGTACACACCGATGTCGTCCCGGTTCTCCGCCTCCAGGTCGAGGCCCGAATCCTTGAGCGCCCCCCAGCCGGCATAGACGCCGAAATGGGTGAAGCGGTCGCTGCGCCGAACCTCCTTGGGAGTCGGGAATGCCGGCACCGGGTCGAATCCATGAACCTCGGCGGCGATCTGGCAGTCGTAGGCCGAGATGTCGAAGGCGCCGACCCGGCCGACTCCGCACTTCCCGGCCAGGATGTTCTTCCAGACGGCGTCGGCGTCCAACCCCAGGGGGGAGGCACAGCCCAGACCCGTCACGACCACGCGGCGTTCAGACCCGACATTCGACATAAGTTGGGGGCAGGATACGCGGCGGGCCGGCGTGCACAAGCGCGCGTCAACCCGGGAGGCGATTCCTGTTTACGGAGTGAAGTGCAATGAAAAAGGGCAGCTCCGGAGGCCGGGCTGCCCTGTTGAAAGGGTTTGAAGGTTACTTCGACTGGCTGTCCTCGACGTGCTTGATGACGTCTCCGACGCTCTGGAGCTTCTCGGCCTCGTCGTCCGGGATCTCCAGGTCGAATTCCTCCTCCAGAGCCATCACCAGCTCGACGGTGTCGAGGGAGTCAGCGCCCAAGTCCTCGATGAACTTGGCTTCGGGAGTCACCTGGTCGGCGGTCACGCCCAGTTGCTCGATGATGATGTCCTTGATCCGCTGCTCGATGGTTTTTTCAGCCATGGTAAGTGTCTCGTTCGGGCGCCTGTCTAGGCGTGGGGCCTCCGACCGTCAAGCGCCGGTTCAGGAATTTTTCGGCGCGACGCCGGCAGGCGGCACCAGCGCGGCCAGACCCGGGCCCGTCATCGCGATCCGGTCGCAGACGACGGCCCGGACGATGCGGGTTTGACGAAGGCACCTCAGCAGATGTTCCAGGCGCCGGGTCGGCGTGTCGGAGAAGACCACCACGCGGAGGTCACCCTGGGGCGCCGCCTCGAAGTCGACGGGATCAAAGCCGGCCAACGGCAGGCGCGGCTCCAACAGGCTCCAGTGGTCGCGGGCATCGACGAGGAAGACCAGGGGGTGTCCCTCCCGGGCATTCCGCGCGACCCGTCGCAGGTCGCCGGGCCGGAGCCGCGGCAGCCAATCGGGGGCATCGCAACCGGTGTCGTCGGTCCCCCCGGCCGGCATCCGGGGAGGCGGCCCCGACGATCCCGGCCAACCCAGGCCCAACTCGGGCTGATCGGGGGCTGTTCCGGTCGGGGTCACATGACCATGCCACCGTCGACCGTGAGCACCTGACCCGTGATGTAGCGGCCGCCGGGCCCGGCCAGGTACAGGGCCGCCTCGGCGATGTCGGAGGCCTGGCCGAGGGCCCCGAGCGGGATCTGCTTCAGGATGGCCTCCTTCTGGGCCTCGTTCAGCGCGGCCGTCATGTCGGTCTCGATGAAGCCGGGAGCGATGGCATTGCAGGTCACCCCTCGGGACCCGAACTCCTTGGCCACCGATTTGGTGAACCCGATGAGGCCCGCCTTGCTGGCGGCGTAGTTCGCCTGGCCGGCATTGCCGATGAGACCGATCACGCTGGCGAGGTTGATGATCCGTCCCGAGCGCTGCTTCAGGAACGTGCGGGTCAATGCCTTGGTGAACAGGAAGGCGCCGCGCAGGTTGGTGTCCAGCACCGTGTCCCAGTCCGACTCGCTCATGCGCATCAGCAGGCCATCCTTGGTGACCCCGGCATTGTTGACCAGGATGTCCACCCGTCCGGCCTGCGCGAGCAGGGTCTCCGCCGCCGTCGCGATGGCCGCCGGGTCGGACACATCGACCGCCAGCGCCCACGCCTTCCGGCCGAGGGCGCGGATCTCGGCCGCGGTCTTCTCGGAATTCTCGACCGTCCGGGACACGACCACCACATCGGCGCCCGCCTCGGCGAATCGCAGGGCGATCGCCCGACCGATGCCCCGCCCCGCCCCCGTCACCACCGCAACTTGATGTTCCAATTGAGACATGGGCGGAGGAAACCCCCGACCGCGGTCCCGGGGCAAGGAGCTTCGTCGAGCCCGAGGTTAGGCACTCGGGGAAAAACCCGTCGGCGAAGCGAGAAGCCCGGGTGACAAGGGCCGCGATCGGGGAAAGCCTCCCGGGGTGTCACAGGCACCGGAGCAACTCGGCGGCGTGGTCCTCGCCGGTGGACGCTCGCTGCGGATGGGCCGCGACAAGGCCTGGCTCGAGGTCGGCGGGAAACCGCTGCTCCTGAGGCAGCTTGGGCTGCTCACCGAGGCGGGCCTCCGGAACATCGCCATCGCGGCCGGACCGGAGGATCGCGATCCCCTGCCCTGCACCCCTGCGGAGATCCCCCTGCTGCGCGATCTTCACCCCGGCCTGGGCCCGTTGGCCGGCGTGGAACGCGGACTCCGATGGGCCAGGGGCCTGCGTCCGGACCCGGACGACGGTTGGACACTCGTCCTCGCCGTCGATCTGCCCGGGATGTCGGCTGGTTGGCTGCGGCGCCTGATCGCCGCGATCCGCCCCGGGTCGGGATGCGTGGCGTTGCATGGCGACCGACTGGAACCGTTGGCGGCGATTTATCCGAACCGGTCCTGGGCCGTCGCCCGGGCCCATCTCGAGCGCCCGCCTGAAAACCCCAAGGGCTCGGTGCAGGAGTTCTGCCGCCGAGGCCTTGAGGCCGGATGGATGGTCCCCTGGGAAGCGCCCCCGGGAGACCCCCATGCCCTGGTCAACTGGAACACCCCCTCGGATTGGTCCCCGGGAGGAAACGCCCCGGGGGAGCCTTCCAGAGGTCAGCCCTGAAGGTTCTTGGCGCCGTTGACCGTCGAGTTGACGCGCAGGCGCAGGCCGTTGAGCCGGATGAACCCGGTCGCATCGTCCTGGTTGTAGGCCTTGGTGGGGTCGGCCTCCATGGTGGCGATGTGCGGGTTGTACATGCTGAACTGGCTCTTGCGGCCGGCGACATAGAGCCCGCCCTTGTAGAGCTTCACGCGGACGGTGCCGGTGACGTTCTTCTGGCTCTCCTCGACATAGGCCTGCAACGCCAGGCGCTCGGGCGCGTACCAGAAGCCGTTGTACACCAGCTCGGCGTACTTCGGGATCAGGGCGTCGCGCTGGTGCATGACCTCGCGGTCCATGGTGAGGCTCTCCATCTGGCGGTGGGCGTAGTGCAGGATGCTCCCGCCCGGGGTCTCGTACACGCCGCGGCTCTTCATGCCCACGAAGCGGTTCTCCACCATGTCCACGCGACCGACGCCGTGCTTGCCGCCGATCTTGTTGAGGGTGCGCATGACCTGCAGCGGGTTGAGCTTCTTGCCGTTGACCGCCACACAGTCGCCCTTCACGAAGTCCAGGGTCACGTACTCGGGCTTGTCGGGGGCATCCTCGGGCAGCACCGACAGGGTGGTGAAGTAGTCGCGGTTCTTGAGGTCGAACGAATCGTACCAGGGATCCTCCAGGATGCCGGCCTCGTAGGAGATGTGCAGGTGCAATAATCAATCATTTCCTGACGACCCGGGAAGTCCTTGCGGTAGCGGGCATCGCGCCACGGTGCGATGATTTCCAATTCGGGCGCCAGCGCGGCGGCCGTCAGCTCGAAGCGCACCTGGTCGTTGCCCTTGCCGGTGGCGCCGTGGGCGATGGCGTCGGCCTTCTCGGCGCGGGCGATCTCGACCATGCGCTTGGCGATGAGCGGGCGGGCGATGCTGGTGCCCAGGAAGTACTGTCCCTCGTAGATCGCGCCGGCCCGGAGCATCGGGTAGATGAAGTCGCGGGCAAACTCCTCCTGCAGGTCGTCGATGTAGATCTTGGAGGCACCGGTCTTCTTGGCCTTCTTCTCGAGTCCCTTGAGTTCGTCATCCTGGCCGATGTTGGCGCAGAACGCGATCATCTCGGCGTTGCCGTAGGTTTCCTTGATCCAGGAGAGCAGCACCGAGGTGTCGAGGCCGCCGGAGTATGCGAGTACGATTTTCATGTCGAAAAAGACAGGGGAGTGAACGCGAGGCCACCGGGAGTGGGAAGACCAAAACCACGGCAAACCGAGCACGCGCCGACAACACCGGCCAAGGGCCGGCAGGCGCCATGATGGACTCAGCCTTCACCACCGCCACCGCCGCCGAGGTCCCGATCGAACATCGGGATGACGAACCGGTAGACCACGTAACACACCGCCACCATGACCACCACCTGGTAGGCGTTGAGCTTCCGCTCGGCCAGACGGTCGGGGATCTTGTTGAACCAACGCTTGGCGCGGCGGATCCGGCCGGGACGACGACGTCGGTCGGACGGGACGTTGACCAGCGGCGGAGGCGCTGCCGGCAGGGGCGACGGTTCCTTGTCCATGGCAAGGCCAAAAGCCACCGCCAAGCAGGCCTCGGACGCAAGCCCGGAATTGGAACCGCTGGCGGGGCATTCCCCGCGAGCCGACCCGGTTTTCGTTTCTCCTTTCCCGCCGGTCTTCCCTAGAGTCCTCCCATGCTCGACATGAAGTTGCTGCGCGAACGGACCGACTTCGTCCGGGAGCGGTTGGCCACGCGGAATGCCGGTGACGAGGCGAAGGTCACCGAGGTGCTGGCCCTGGACGAATCCCGCCGTTCGGCCTTGGCGGAGGCCGAACAACTGAAGGCCCGGCGCAACAGCGCCTCGAAGGAGATCGGCGCGCTCATCGGACAGAAGCGGCTGGACGAGGCCGAGGCCAAGAAGGCCGAGGTGCGCGCCCTCGGCGACCGGATCGCCGAACTCGACAAGGCCGCGGCCCAGGCCGAGGCGGCCCGCGACGCCCTGCTGCTGATGATCCCCAACCTGCCCCATGCCAGCGTGGCGCCCGGCAAGGACGCGGCCGACAATCCCGAAATCCGCGTGCACGGCCAGAAGGCCGCCTTCGACTTCAAGCCTCTCAACCACGTGGAATTGTGCGAGAAGCTCCGGCTCATCGACTTCGCCCGGGGGGCCAAGCTGAGCGGATCGGGCTTCCTGCTCTACACGGGCTGGGGAGCGCGCCTCGAGCGGGCGTTGATCAACTTCCTGCTCGACCTGCACCTGCGCGAGCACGGCTACACCGAAGTCGCCCCGCCGTACATCATCGGCGAACACTGCATGGTCGGCGTGGGGCAGTTCCCGAAGTTCCGGGACCAGGCCTACGCCGTTCAGGAGGGCCTCGACGCGTCGACGATGGGCAAACTCTACCTGCTGCCCACGGCCGAGGCCCCGGTGGCCAACATCCACCGGGAGGAGATCCTGCCCGAGAAGCAGTTGCCGGTGCGCTATTGCGCCTACTCGCCCTGTTTCCGGGCCGAGGCGGGGGCGGCCGGCCTCGGCACCCGGGGGATGATCCGGGTGCACCAGTTCGACAAGGTCGAGCTCATCAAGGTCGTCCACCCCGACCAGGGCTATGAGGAACTCGAGAAGATGGTCCAGAACGCCGAGACGGTCCTGCAGCGGCTCGGGCTGCACTACCGGGTGATCAACCTCTGCACCGGCGACATGGGCTTCGCCTCGGCCAAGACCTACGACATCGAGGTCTGGGCGCCCGGTCAGGGCACCTTCCTCGAGGTCTCCAGCTGCTCGAACTGCGAGGATTACCAGTCCCGGCGGATGAACCTCCGGTTCAAGCGGGAGTCGGACGGTCAGAACCTCTTCCCTCACCTGCTCAACGGGTCCGGCACCGCGCTGGCACGCCTCTTCGTCGCCCTGGTGGAAACCCATCAGCAGGCCGACGGCAGCATCCGGGTGCCCGAGGCCCTGCGCCCCCACCTCGGGACCGACATCATTCCGGTGCCCGCCTGAACGCGGACAGCTTGGGGACGGTCCGCGGGCGGACGCTTCGGCTTCTTCTCTGGATTCGACCGCTTGAAACGCCCAACCCCGCACTTGGCAGTCGGGGCCAATCGAATACCTTTCGCCCCTCCGGGATCTCCACCCCGGACTCGAGTCTTGAATACCTCCGGTTCCAACCACGGTCCGGCCGCCTCCCTCAATGGGCGCGCCGGGAGCACCTCGGCGGGTCGCACCCTGCCCGTCCTGACCCAGCCCTCCGACCGGCATCGCGCCACGGTGGAGGAGTTGCTTCGACTGGTGCTCGACGGCAAGTCGCCGCAGGAGGCCCGCGGTCTGGTGGCTGGCGTCGTCGAGCGCCTTCGCGCCGGCGGGCTCGACCTCCCGGACGTCACCTCGACCCCCTACCTCAACACCATCCCGCCGGAGGAGCAGCCCGAATACCCGGGCGATCTCGAGATGGAGCGGCTCATCCGCGCCCATGTGCGCTGGAACGCCATGGCCATGGTGGCCAAGGCCAACAAGACGACCAATGTCGGCGGACACATCGCCACCTTCGCCTCGCTGGCCACCCTCTACGAGGTCGGGTTCAACCACTTCTTCCGCGGCGGCGCCGACGGCAAGACGGCCGACATGATCTATTTCCAGGGGCATGCGTCCCCGGGCAACTACGCCCGGGCCTACCTCGAGTACCGGCTCAACGACCAGCACCTGAAGAACTTCCGCCAGGAACTGCAGGACCACCCGGGCCTCAGCTCCTACCCGCATCCGTTCCTGATGCCGGACTTCTGGATCTTCCCGACCGTCTCGATGGGTCTCGGACCGATCCACTCCATCTACCAGGCCCGCTTCAGCCGCTACCTGCAGGCCCGCAAGCTGGTGCCGCAGGACCACGACCCGATGGTCTGGGCCTTCATCGGCGACGGCGAGTCCGACGAACCGGAAACCCATGGCGCCATCGGGATGGCCGGCCGCGAGCACCTGGACAACCTCGTCTGGGTCATCAACTGCAACCTCCAGCGCCTCGACGGCCCGGTGCGCGGCAACGGCAAGATCATCCAGGACCTCGAGGGCCAGTTCCGCGGGGCCGGCTGGAATGTCATCAAGGTGGTCTGGGGCAGCGACTGGGATGAACTGCTCGCCCGCGACAAGACCGGCCTCCTGGCCCGACGCATGGACGAGGTGGTCGACGGCGAGTACCAGCAGTACGTGGTCGAGAGCGGCGCCTACATCCGCAGGCAGTTCTTCGGCAAGTACCCCGAGCTGCTCGACCTGGTCAGCCACCTGACGGACGCGCAGCTCAAGAAGCTGACCCGGGGCGGCCACGATCCGCGCAAGGTCTACGCCGCCTACCTCAAGGCCACCCAGCGCAACGGACGGCCCACGGTGATCCTGGCCAAGACCGTCAAGGGCTACGGCACGGGCGAGGCCGGCGAGGGCAAGAACCCCACGCACGGGCTCAAGAAGCTGGCCGAGCGGGACATCCGTCATTTCCGGGAGCGCTTCTCGATCCCGCTCGAGGACGAGGTGATCGCCGAGCTGCCCTTCTACCGCCCGCCCCAGGACAGCGCCGAGATCCAGTACCTGCTCGAGCGGCGCAAGGCCCTCCACGGCTTCAACCCGGTGCGCGTGGACCGCGCCCAGAAGCTGGTCACGCCATCCCACACCGACGACAGCCTGCGCAACGTGGTCCAGGCCACGGCACTCTCCTCGGCCTCGACGACCAAGGCCTACGTGCTGCTGCTGGGCTCCCTGCTCCGCGACAAGAACATCGGCAAGTTCATCGTTCCCATCGTGCCCGACGAGGCGCGCACCTTCGGCATGGAGGGCCTGTTCGGCCAGGTGGGCATCTACAGCTCGCGGGGCCAGCTCTACAACCCCGGCACCAAGACCGAGGACAACGCCAACACGCCCTACATCGAGAAGAAGGACGGCCAACTGCTCGAGGAGGGCATCAACGAGGCGGGCTCGATGGCCGACTTCATCGCCGCAGGCACGGCCAACGTGACCTACGGCGTGCCGACCATCCCGTTCTACATCTACTACTCGATGTTCGGGTTCCAGCGGGTGGGCGACCAGGTCTGGCTGGCCGGCGACTCACGCTGCCGCGGCTTCCTGGTCGGGGCGACCTCCGGCCGCACCACCCTCAACGGCGAGGGCCTGCAGCACCAGGACGCCCACAGCCACCTCATCGCCGCCTCGGTGCCCAACCTGTACGCCTACGAGCCGGCCTTCGGCTATGAGCTGGCGGTGATCGTCTGTGACGGCCTCAAGCGCATGTACGCCGAGGGCGAGGACGTCTTCTACTACGTCTCGGTCCACAACGAGGACTACGCCCACCCGCCCATCCCGAAGGATCCGGGCGTGGTCGAGGGCATCCTCAACGGCATGTACAAGTTCAAGCCCGGCAAGGAGGGCCTGCCGCACAAGGTCCAGTTGCTCGGCTCCGGAGCCATCCTGCAGCAGGCCCTGAAGGCGCAGGAGCTGCTCGAGGGCTTCGGGGTGAGCGCCGACGTCTGGAGCGTGACGAGCTTCAAGCGGCTGCGATCCGAGGCCCAGGCGGCCAAGCGCTGGAACATGCTGCACCCCACCGAGACGCCGCGGACCAGCTACCTCGAGCGGACGGTCGCCGGCGAGACGGGCCCCTGGATCGCCGTGAGCGACAACCTCAAGCTCGTGGCCGACCAGATCGCGCCGTGGATCCCCGGCGGGCTGATGACCCTCGGCTGCGACGGGTTCGGGCGCAGCGAAGTCCGGCCCGTGCTGCGGCGGTTCTTCGAAATCGATGGGGAGTGCACGGCGATCGCCTGCCTCCACCAACTGGCCTCGAAGGGCGCGTTGCCGATGAGTGCGGTCGCCGAGGCCATCCGCAAGCTCGGGGTCGATCCGGAGAAGCGCTTCGGGGCCTGCGTCTGAGGCGCGTGGCGAGCCCGGAGGAGCTTTCCCCCTCCGGGTTCCCCGATCAGGGCCCCACGATCAGCGTCCCGCGATCAGGGCCAATGGCCCCTTCCCTCGGCGCATCAGGACTCGGTGGACCGAGCATTGGCTCACCCACTGAAAACCAACAAAAAACCCCGCCAAGTGGCGGGGTTTTTGTTGAGGATGATCGACGGGGTGGATCGTCGGCCTTGGGGGTTGGCTCCCTCAGCGCAGCGCACCGGCACCCGGGGGCGTCAGCAGGATGAACTCACCGCGCCGATTCTTGCTCCACGCGGCCTCGTCGTGACCGAGTTCAGCCGGCTTGTCCTCGCCGAAGCTGCGGGTGACCACGCGGTCCGGACCGATGCCCAGGGCGATCAACGCATCGCGGGCCGAGAGGGCACGCCGCTCACCGAGCGCCCGATTGTATTCCTCGGTTCCCCGCTCATCGCAGTGCCCTTCGATGGCCACCTTGTTGTCGGAGTGGGCCTTCAGGTAGGTGGCCACGGCCTGGATATTGGCCTTGCCGTCAGCCTTCACCACGGACTTGTCGTAGTCGAAGTACACCGTGTTGGCCTTGAACTGCTCCCGGTTGGCAATCATGCCTTCGATCTCCTCGCGGGACGGCTGGCCACCGGGACCATCGGGATTGTCCACCCGATTGACCGCATCGGCGCCACCGGAACCCGCACCATCCGGGTTCAACGGACGGGCCGGGGGAAGGATCGGCTGCCCCCTGCCCACGCCCGAGGACGCTCCCGGGGTGCCCGAATAACCCGGCAGCGGCGTGTAGTTCTTCTGGCCCTTCTTGCATCCGGCAGAAAGGGCGAGGATCGCCACGAGGGCTAGGGTACCCAGTTTGGAGAACGGCTTCATTGGCGTGTGGGGAGCGACGATGTTGAGGGCGGCTGACTTGTTGAAATTCGAGGGTGGGCGGTAGCAGGTCGGGTCGACGGATCACCGGCTCCAGCTGGGCTGGGAACTGCTGCCCGCGACTTGCGCGACATCCTTGACGTGGCCCGTCGGCCAGTCAAGCAGCGACAGTTTCCGGGGACCGAACTTGCTGGTCCGCCGGGCGATGACCAGCGTCCGCGAGTTCGGGGCCCAGGACGGATCCTCGCCCTCGGTGATCACCTTGGCATC
The DNA here is from genome assembly GCA_021298285.1 of Verrucomicrobium sp. Classification (GTDB taxonomy): domain Bacteria; phylum Verrucomicrobiota; class Verrucomicrobiia; order Limisphaerales; family UBA9464; genus SXXZ01. The sequence continues at coordinate 2,144 of JAJTFN010000053.1, read as the reverse complement.
CCCGCCACCGGCCGGGACGACGCAGATGTCGAAGTAGTCCCCCCGGGAGCGGGTGAAGGCGATCCATTTGCCATCCGGCGACCAGTCGGGCTCGGTCGTGTTGCGCACACCCGCCGTCGTGAGCCTCCGCATCGTCCCGCCGCCGGCCGGGATCGTGTACAACTGGGGGAACCCGCTTTCCCGGGAGACGACGCAGAGCGTGCCGCCGTCGGGGGACCAGCAGGGCGAGGATTCGTCCGCCGCCGTGGTGGTCAGCCTGCGGGGGCTACCGCCTTCGGCGTCGCCCACCCAGAGGTCGGGACTGCCGGCACGGCTGAGGATCATGGCCAGCTTGGATCCGTCGGGCGACGGAGCCGGGCTGATGTTGGACCCGGAGAACCGGACCAGCACCTTGCGCTGGCCCGTGGTGAGGTCCTGCGAGTAGATGTCGGCATTCCCGGCCCGGTAGCTCGTGTAGACGATGGACTTGCGCCCGGGCCGCCAGGCCGGCGCGGCGACGATGTTGGCATCGGTGGTCAACTGGACGGGGTTGGCGCCGTCGAAATCGCTGGCGTACACCTCGCTCACCCGCTCCTTCTGGACCTTGAAGACCAGCTTGGTGCGCGAGATCCCCTTGCGTCCGGTGACGGCTTGCACGACGTCGTCGGCCAGGGCATGCGCCTGGGCACGGACCGAGCCGCCCGGGTAGGTGCGGTTGAACAGGTTGGCCTTGTTGTTGACGTCGGAAAGGACCCCTGCCAGCGCCGCCCCCGCCTTGCCGGCGAGCGCGTACTGGGCCTGCGACGGGCCGACCAGGTCGAACCCGGCCACATAGAGGTCGAATTCGAGCACGCTTTTGGCCTCGCCGGAGAAGCCCTCCAGGTGGATCGGAACGGCACGGCTGGTGACATCGCTGACGACCACTTCGGCGCCGGAGGCGGCGAGGCACAGGCCCAGGGTCGCGACGAGGCTGAGGAGACGGTGACGGAGCATATGGGTCGGTGACGTTGGAGGGTGGTCAGGGTGCGTGTCTAGGTCGGCGACGCCGCCGAGAGGTCGAAGCGGATGGTGATGCGGCGCTCCGGGTCGGTGGTGCCCTCGGGCAGCGGGCGCAGATCGCGGTTGCGGTCGAGCACCTCGCGGACCGAGTCGTCGAGGGCACGGATGCCCGACGGCTTGACCAGCCGGAAGGCCGTGACCCGGCCATTGCGCTGGACCGTGATCTCGGCCTCGACCTCGCCATGGTCGACGCTCAGCGTCGTGGGCTTCTTCCAGCGCAGCTTGTAGAAGGCCACGAGGTAGGACCCGTAGGGAGCATAGGCGGCTCCCCCTGGCCCCGGCATCTCGATGGTGGTGGAACCCGACAGGTTCTTGCCGAGGTTGGAGGCGACGCCTCGGACCGCATCGGCCCGGGCCTGCTGGGCCTTGTTCCAGGCCTCCCGGGCCGCCGCGGCCCGCGCCTGGCGTTCCTTGGCCTCCCGGGCCTCCCGGGCTTCCGAAGCGGCGGCCTCGGCAGCCGCGGCCTCGCGGCGGTCGGCCTCGATGTCCTTCTTCGAGCGCTTCTTGGGCGCATCCGCCAACTGGAAATCGCTCTTGGGGGACTTCTGCTTCTTGGTCGCGAGGGCGGGATCCACGTCCTGGGCCTTCGGCACGTTGGGGGGGCTGCGCTGGATCTCGGTGGCGAGGGTCTTCTTGGGGGGCTGCGGTGGCTCCGCCTTCGGCGGTGCCTGAGGCTCAACCTTCGGTGGTTCCGCCTTGGGGGGGTCGGCCTTGGGAGGCTCCACCTTCGGAGGCTCCGCCTTGGGAGGTTCAGGCTGGGGCGGGGGGGGCTGGGGGCTGGTTTGCTGGGCCCCCCCCTTCGGCGGGCGTGCCTCGGGGTTGCCGCCGCCGATGGTGTTGCCATCGGTCAGGCGAAGGTTGTCGGGCAGGATCTCGAGCACCGGGCTCGGGACATCCGGCACCGTGCGGGAAGAGAGCGCCGGGGCGAACACCAGCAATCCCACGGCCGCGGCGTGGATGCCCACGGAGGTCAGCAGGTACCTGGAGTTCGTCGGGATCATCGCTTCTTGGGCAGTTGGGTGCCGATGCGGTAGCGGGTGAGGCCGTTGCGGCCGGCGATGTCCAGCAGGCTGACCAACACCTGCGAAGGCGCCGATCCCTCGACC
>JAJTFN010000223.1 GCA_021298285.1 Verrucomicrobium sp. | reverse complement strand
CCTCGACGACATACGACCTTCCGGCCTTCGATTCCCAACGCAGGCGCAGGCGGTCGCCCTCGAGGAGGGCGTCGAGGCGCAGGAGGCTCCGGCGGTCGCGCGGGTCCGTGCCTGCCAGGTACTCGTCGCGGTTGGACTGCCCGTCGCCATCGGGGTCGGCCGACCGGTCGTCGCGGGCGGGGTCGAGGCCGTGCTGGCGTTCCCACAGGTCGGGCAGGCCGTCGGCGTCGGTGTCGAGGCCGCTGGCGGCCGTGGTGCCCGCCAACACCCAGGGAAGGTCCACGACGCGGGCGCCCGAGGTGTCGTAGCCACGGATCCTCAGGGGATTGACCCCGAGGCGTACCGGGGGCGTGGCCTGCCAGGTGGTGGTGTTGATCCAGCGCACCCGATTGGTCTCCTCGGGGCCCTCCACGAAGACCTCCCGGATCTCCAGGCCCGCGGTGCCCTGCAGGATGGCGGTGGCCGCCTCGACGAGGGCCGGGCTCTCGGCCGGCGCGGTGATCCGGAAGGGCGTCGCGGCGGGCAACCGGCTCCGGACGTAGGCGGAGCGCTGCTCCACATAGGACCGGATGCCGGAGAAATTCTGCCCGGCCAAGGCCCCGAAGTGGTCGATCCATGGGCCCAGGTAGCGGACGTTCCAGGTGGTGTCGATGAGGTCCCGCAGATGGGCCAGATAGCGCCGCTGGTGGACCGGTTGGTTGATGAGGCGACCGAGGTTGCCGGTGGCCCGGTTCAACGGCGACGTCGCCGCCGCGCCAAAGTTGAAGTCCATGTCCCAGAGGAACGGCAGGGCGCGCCCGTCCTCGGGCCGGAAATAGATCATGAAGTTGTGCGGATTGTCGAAGGGGTAGGTGTCCACCATGCCTGCCAGCGTCTGGAAGGCCACCGTGCGCAGCCAGGTGTCCACGGCCATCAGGCGCTCGCACTCCTGCTGCTGGGCCGTGCCGGAGAGGGCCAGCGCCTTGCCAAGGGCCATCACCTGGGCGTGGTCGATGGAGGCGCGGTTGTTCTCGGCCAGGAAGAACCAGCGGTACACCTCCGGGTCGTTGCCGAGGTTGCCGATGTCGACCCCGGTGACCTCGTCGGGTTGGGGTCGCTTGATGCCCTCGCGCCCGCCGCCGACGGTGGTCGTCGGGTAGTAGACCAGTTCGAGCTTGAAGAGGTCGCCCTCGGAACCGTGGTCGAACTGCGAATCGAGGAACAGGTCCCCGTACTTGGCCAGGATGAGCAGCGCGGTGCCGGTCAGGTCGGTGCGCGGGGGCATCACATGGACGAGGTCGTCGTACATGCCCGGCAGGCCGCCGGCGTGCTGCACGGCGTGCTTGAGCACGATCTCGTCCTGGTCGCCACCGACGCCGGTGTAGCCGCCGGAGCGGTCGATGGAAATGCCCGGATGCACGCCCCGGAAGAGCCGATCCGGCGGGAAGCGGATCGTGTAGCCCACGCGACCCGCGTCGAGGCGTCCACGCTGGCTGCCCTGCAGCTTGATGCCCACGTCGTAGAAGATCTCCCGCTCGTCGTGGATCACGGTGCCGCCGAGGTACTCGTTGCTCATCACGTTGGTCTCCGCGTGCAGCAGGGTGCGGTCGGCCGGGGTCATGAGCAGGCGCAGGTTGTGCAACGTCCCGAGGCGATCCCGCCCGTCGGCCACGCCGATGAGCGCCCGCGACTGCGGTCCGCGGGCCGGGAACCAGGTGGTCGCTCCCCGCCCGTCGGTGGCCGACAGGTGGAACTGCACCACCGACCCGGCGGCGGCACCGGGGATCGTGGCGGTGAGCCGGCCCAGGTCGCCCAGTTGGGCCGGACCGGATTGCCAGGCACCGCCGTTGACCGACCAGTGCACCCGGGCCTCGGCGACGCCATCGGGGTCCGACACCACCGCCGACACGGTCACCGACCGACCGGCAGGCGGCACCGCCGGGTGGTGGACCAGTCCCTCGAAGGTCGGCCCCAGGTTGGCGACCCGGCGGGAATTCGGGGCGCCCGGGGTGCCCTGCACGGAGGCCACCGGCAGGGTCGTGGTCCGGGCGACCCGGTTGAAGTAGAGGCGGGTGTTGAGCTGGGGGCATCCCTTCAGGTGGCGCGCCCGGAAGGACACCTCATAGTCCCGGCCGTTCACCACCGACCGGTTGTTCGCCAGCGTGGTCTCGAGGTGGTTGTGCATGTGCTCGGTGGGGCCCGTCGCCACCAGGTGGAGCACCCGATTGCCGGGCTGATCCGGATCGTCGACCACGCGGCTGAGCCGATGGGTTCCGAGGAATCGCCAGGACGTGGTGCCGGTCTCGAAGTCGCCGTTCTTGAGCATCTGGACCGCCGTCGCCGTGCCGGGGGACTCGATGACCTGCAGGTCGTCGATGAGGCATTCGCCGGCATCGAGCAGGCCCATGACCCATTCGTTCCACAGCGTGGGCCCCGGCGCCGAGACGGCCCGCGCCCGGTAGGTGTGCCGCACCCAGGCCGTGCGGGCCGATTCATCGCTGGCCGCCCAGGCCTCGGGCGAGGCGTTGTCGGCCATGGGGTCCACCAGCTCGAGGGTGGATCCGCCGCCGTCAGCCTCCTCGGGCCAACGGCCGGAGTCGGCGTAGTCCACCGAGTCGGCGGGATTGCCGTCGGCATCCACCAGCGACAGGCGCTCACCGCCGCGGGCCAAGCGCCCCTCGAAGGGTCCCAGGATCCGGATCCCAGGATGCGCGGCCCGGAGGGCTGCAGGCTGGTCGGCCACCACGAGGTATTCCCCGGGCCGCAGGGACGTCCCGGCGGGGAACCGGTAGGTGATGCCCTCGGCGAAACGCCAGCCCGAGAGGTCGACCGGCTGGGCGCCCCGGTGGAAGAGCTCCACCCAATGTCCCGCTGGAGCCGGGTCGGGCGGGTGGTGGCAGATCTCGTGGATCACCACCTCCGTTTGCAGGCGGAATCGGTTCGTGCCATCCGGGCTCGGGGCGGCAGGCAGCCTCCAGGGGCCGGTGCCATCGGGAAGCCGGGCGCGGGCGGTGGGGCTGAGCACCAGGGCATCGAGCACCGAAGTGCCGTCGCGGGATTCGAGCAGCAAGGTGTCTCCGGGTTCCGGGCGGAATCCCAGCAGCGCCGCCGGCACCGCCTGAATGCCGCCGGGGACGAGCGCGGAGCCGGCCGGGAAGGCGTAGGTTCCCGTGGCCTTGCCGACACCGCGGATCCTCGCCGCGTCCAATGGCAGGATGTCCGAGGTGGGATTGGCGACCTCGACGAAGAAGCCGACGCCAGGCACAGCCACCTCGTTGAAGCGCAGGCCCTCCCGCGCCGGATCGGGCACCTCGATGACCGTCAGTTCGGCGTCGAACCACAGGTCACCGGCGCCGGCCACCGCCTGGTGGACCTGCGCGGCCAGCACGTTGGTGCCCGCCCGCAGCGATCCCGGCGGCAGGACGAGGTCCACGGGCCCGGGCACGCCGGGGATCGCGGCCAGGGCCGGCGTGTCGGGGGCGAGCGGGCCTGCCGGGAGGTTGATGCGGTGGATCTCCCGGCCGTTGAGGAACAGCGCGGCGCCATCGTCGCAGGTGACCCTCAGGCGCAGCCGGGCTCCGGTGAGTCCGGGGGCCGCGAGGAATGCCGTCCGGAAGCAGGCGGCCTGCGTGGCCGACGGGCCCAGGCGGCTCTCTTCGCGGAAACGGCTTCGGGCGGTGCCCTGGAGGATGGCCCGGAAGCCGGCCGGATTCGGGGACGAGCTGTCGTTGGCCCACTGGAACTCCAGGGTGTTCGTCCCCGGGAGGAACCCGTTGGTGATCGCGAAGGCCGGGCTCAAGGCCTGGAAGCCCTCGAAGCTGATGCCCACACTGCGGCCATTGAGCAGGACGGATTGCACGCGGTTGTCGAGCCATCGGGAGGTCGAGTCGTTGGCCAACCAGGCCGGATGGCCCTCGATGACCAGCGCCGGCGCCGGCGGCGGCGGGGTGATGGCCTGGGCCGAGGCCACCACGGTGTAGTGGGGGTCGCGCGTGCCGGGGGGCAACGGTTGCCTGGCGTCGGACACTCCGGTCGCGAAGAGGGTGGGGATGGGGCGTTCCTCCCCGGCCGGCGGCGAGGCGTCCCCGCCGAAGAAGGGGGCGCTGGAGATGGCCCATCCGCCGTCCCCGGAGGCGCCGCCCACGGTCCCGGTCCATGCGGTTCCGCCCTCGGGGGCACCGGTCCGGAACTCCCAGCGCTGCGAACCACCCACCAGCGGGGCCTGGGTGGCGATGTCCAGGCTCGGGAAGTTTGGCTGGCCGGGGGTCCCGCCAGGTTGGGCGCTGGGTCTCCAATGGGCGGTCGGCCCGGTGGCCAGCGTCTCGTCCCGTTTGGCCAGGCTCGGGCCATGGCCATCCGGGGCCACGGGCCAGTCCCCGTCGGTGCCGTAGGCGATCAGGTCCATCCGCCGAAGGTTGTTGTTCCGCAATTCCAGGCGCTCGCCTGCGTTGGAGAGCCGACCCGCGAACGGCCCGACCACGTTGGTGACGCCCAGCGCCCGCAGGGCCGCCGGGTCGGCCGCGACCACGAGCTGGGCCCCGCCCCGGAGCACGGTTCCCTCCGGGAAGCGGTAGTCGATCCCGCCCGAGAGGCTCCACCCGGACAGGTCCATGTTCACGGCCATCTGGTTGTGAAGTTCCACCCATTCGAGGCGGGCCTCCTGGTCGGCCGGGTGGTAGTGGAGCTCGTTGAAGACCACCGTGCTGTCGGCCATGGCCGACACGAGGGACGCCTGCAGGCAGGCGGCGCCGAGGGCACGCCACAGTCCGCGCGAAAGACGGTCCATCAAGGCAGGGAATCGGAGCATCGGGGCAGGGTTCGGTCGGAGCGGACGGGTACGTTGAGGATCGAACGTCGATGGCCGGTCCAACGGGCGTCAAGGCGGGAAAACACCGCAGGCTCGGACTGGCGTCGGCGGGGTCCCCTGACTATCGTCCGGTCATGCACCTGGGAGAGTCCACCGGAGGAATGGGACGTGAGGTTCGCACGCGCGGCGGTCTGAGGCGGGGAGCGCGGTGTGTCGCCGGGTTCCTGGCGATGGCTTGGATCGCCTCGCTGCCCGGGTTCCCGCCGAGCGTTTCGGCCCAACCCCAGGCTCCGGCGACGGTGCCGCGGGGCAAGCCGATCAAGCCCCTGAGCGGTGCCGCCAAGGCCGGTGAACCCAAGGCCGGCGACCCGAAGCCGGCCGCGACGGATTCGGCCAACGCCGCGGCCTCCCAGACGGCCCCGTCCACCGTGCCCGGATCGGCCGCGGCGGGCACCAACGCCCCCACAGCGCGTCCCGGCTTCGCCTCGGTCGGGTTCGATGTGCTCGCCACCTTCAAGTACGAGGTGCCCGAGGATGCTCCCGCGACGAAGACCAACGCCCCGGCCGCCGATCCGGACACCCAGATCCCCGCCACGGTGAAGGCCTTCAGCGGCAAGAAGGTGGCGGTGAAGGGTTTCATGCTGCCCCTGAAGGTCGAGGGCGGGCTGGTGACCGAGCTGCTGCTCATGCGCGACCAGTCCATGTGCTGCTTCGGCACCGTGCCCAAGATCAACGAGTGGATCGCGGTCAAGATGACCTCGTCCGGGGTGAAGCCCGTGATGGACCAGGCGGTGACCTTGTACGGCACCCTCAAGGTGGGGGCCATGCGTGAGAACGGCTATCTGGTGGGCATCTACCAGATGGACGGCGAGTCGCTGGCCGGGCCTCCCGGTTCCTGAGGCGACCCTGAGGCGACCCGTTCCATCCCGCCGGGCTAAGACTCCTTGCGCGCCTCGAGGAAGCGCTTGAGCGCCTGGGCCATGGTGCCGCCGAAGCCGTCCACCTGCTCGATCTCGTGGATGGGTGCGAGGCGCAGGCGCTGGATCGAACCAAACCGCCGCAGCAGGGCCTTCTTGCGCGCCTCCCCGATGCCCGGGAATTCGTCGAGGATGCTCTCGCTGATCTTCTTGAGCCGGAGTTGGGCGTTGTAGGTGTTGGCGAATCGGTGGGCTTCATCCCGGACGCGCTGGAGCAGTTTGACCGCGGGACTGTCGAGGCCGGGCCTCAGCGGATCCCGCTCGCCCGGCAGGTGGATCTCCTCGAATTCCTTGGCCAATCCCAGGATGGGAATGCGGGACAGGCCCAGCTTGGCCAACTCGGCACAGGCGGCATTGAGCTGGCCCTTGCCACCGTCGATCAGGATCAGGTCCGGCAGTCGGGGGCCCGGGGCGACCTTGGGGAGCCAGGGGCGCTCGGGAGACTCCGCCGCGATGAGGTCTCCGGGGACCATCGATTCGCCCGGCGAAGGATCGTCCGGATCGCCGGCGGCCGTTTCCGCCGACCGGGAGACATCCGTCGAGGCCTCGCCCACCTCGCGCTGCAGGCGGCTGTAGCGCCGGCGGATGGTCTCGGCCATCGAGGCGAAATCGTCCTGCGAGGTCACTTCCTTCATCCGGAAGCGGCGGTAGTTGGCGCGGTCGGGTCGGCCGTGCCAGAAGCTCACCATCGACGAGACGATGAAGGTGCCGCTGATGTTGGAGATGTCGAAGCCTTCGATCCGGGCCGGGGGCTCGGCCAGGCCCAGCAATCGGCCCAGTTCGCGGAGGTCGGACTCCGGGTGCACCGCCACGGGCAGCGTGTAGGGAATGCGCTCGAACTTCTCGGTCTTGAGCGTCGTGCGCTTCAGGTCCTCCAGCGCGTCCCGGAGCTGGGCGGCCTTCTCGAACTCCAGGTTCGCGGCGGCCTTGCGCATCTCCTCCTCGAGTTCGTCGCGCAACTCCTCGGTCTGTCCCTCGAGGAACCCGATGCCGGCACGGACCTGCTCGAGGTACTGCTCGCGGCTCACGTTGCCGATGCACGGGGCCGTGCAGTGCTGGAGATTGCCGTAGAGGCAGTGCCGGTAGTCCGACTCGTTCGGGTGCAGGGGGCGGCACCCCCGCAGCTTGAACTTGCGCCGCATGAGGGTCAGGGCGCGGCGGACGCTGCCCGAGTGGGCGAAGGGGCCGAAGTAGAGGCAGCCGTCGTCCTTGCGCAGCCGGGTCAGCGTGAAGCGCGGGATGGGGTCGTTGAGGTTGACCTTCAGCAGCAGGAACCGCTTGTCGTCCTTGAGGTCGATGTTGAAGCGCGGCTGGAACTCCTTGACCAGCCGGCTCTCGAGCAGCAGCGACTCGGCCTCGTTCTTCACCGTGTGCCAGTCGAAGTCGTGGATGGCATCGACCAGCGCGTTGAACTTCAGGTCCCAGCCCATGCGGCGGGACGGGTGGAAGTACTGGGAGACCCGTTTGCGCAGGTCGCGCGCCTTGCCGATGTAGATGACCGTGCCGAAGCGGTCCTTGTGCAGGTACACGCCGGGCCGGTGCGGCACCGTGGACAGCTTGTTGCGGATGTGGTCGGTGATGGGCATGGACCCGGGCGCCGGGCATCCCGGTGCACGCGTCGGATCATCCACCGGTTCCGGCCGATCCGCCAGTCGCGGGGCGACCCTACTTGAGGTCCTCGCCGGCGAGGCCGCCCACCGTCCAGTCGAGATTGTAGATCAGTTTCGCCCCGTCCTTGAACGGGGCGTTGAGCCGGTCGTACAACGCGAACTCGCTGTGCCCATCGACGAAGAGCAGGGACATGCCGCGGGGCCCATGCGCCGCGGCGCCCGTGCCCTTGTAGATGTCGTTCCACTTGCCCTTGTTGCTCGAGAAGCAGGGCGAGATGGCTTTCTTGGTGGGTGACTTCACCTCGGAGACCTTGCGCACCTGCAGGGCGGAGCTGTCGTTGTTGTGGTAGAACTGGTTGTAGTAGTAGTACGAGCAGGGAAAGAGCAGTTCGTTCGTCTTGATCGGGTAGTTGTTGGCCATCGTCCACTCGAGGTTGAAGCCACGGCCTTTCTCCGACGGGCAGAAATAGAACGACCGCGCGTTGGTGCTGATGTAGGGGTTCATCAGCTTGAGGAAATCCACGAATCCCATCTGCGGCCAGTCGCGCCCGGAGTAGGGGAACTGGTCGTTCGAGTCGCCGGTGTACATGGCGAAGGTCATGCCGATCTGCCGCAGGTTGGAGGTGCATCGGGC
>JAJTFN010000052.1 GCA_021298285.1 Verrucomicrobium sp. | reverse complement strand
CGCAGAACACCGCCAACGAGGCGGCCAGGAAGGTCGTTCGAGACATGGGCCCAAGAACCCCTTCCTCCCCCCGGTCGTCAAGGCCTCAATTGCCCCCGACCTCGGCGGCCTGCGCCCCGACCGACCACCGTTCAGGGGGCGAGGCCCGTCACCCGATTGACACGGAGCTCCCATTTGCCCTACCAACGGGTCGCAGCCGAAGCCTGCCCGGTGTCCAATCGGGCGGGCGCGGGGGACCCAACGCCGAGGGACGACACCGGTCTTCCGGCATGGGGCGCAGGATCGGGTCCACCGGTCCGGGGCACTTCCAGGCCCTAGCCCGTCAGCTAACCTCGCAGGCATTTGGAAGGGTATCCGGTGGCGTGCCGCCCGGCCAGTTCCGGCAGGCGCCCTCGGCGACCCTCGGTCGTCGTGCGTCACCGACATCATGAACACCCACCTGCCCCCGGCCCCCCGCCGGCTCCACGGGCCCCCCGGCCCCGGATCTGAGCCACCGACCCCGCCACCCGCCCTTCCCAGCGCGGCCCACCGGAGGAGGAGGACACCCCGATGAGCCACCCCACCTCCGCCCCCACCGGTCGACGGCTCGCGGGGCTGTCGATGGCCGCCCTGGGCATCGTGTACGGGGACATCGGCACCAGCCCACTCTACGCCGTCAAGGAATGCTTCGCCCCCGGACACGGGGCGCCGGCCAATCCCGCGAACGTGCTGGGAGTGCTGTCCCTCATCATCTGGGCATTGATCCTCATCGTCACGGTCAAGTACCTCGTCTATGTGCTCCGGGCGGACAACAAGGGCGAGGGAGGCATCCTGGCCTTGATGGCGCTGGCGTTCCCGGAGGCGAAATCCGGACATCGCAGCCGTCTCGCCAGGACCTTCGCCGCCATCGGGATCATGGGAGCCTGCCTCCTGTACGGGGACGGGATCATCACCCCGGCCATCTCGGTGCTCGGCGCGGTCGAGGGACTCAAGATCGCCGCCAGCGGATTCGAGCGGTTCATCCTTCCGGTCTCGGCGGGCATCATCGTGGGGTTGTTCGCCGCGCAGCGCGCCGGCACCGCGAAGGTCGGACGCATCTTCGGCCCGATCACCCTCCTGTGGTTCATCGCGATCGGCCTGCTGGGCATCCGGGGGATCCTGCTGCAGCCTGAGGTGCTCCAGTCCTTCCATCCGGGGCATGGCCTGAGATTCCTCGCCGGCCACGGGATGGTGGGCCTCGTGGTCCTCGGGTCCGTGGTCCTCGCGGTCACCGGCGGCGAGGCCCTCTACGCCGACATGGGACATTTCGGGATGCGACCGATCCGCATCGCCTGGTTCACGGTGGTGCTCCCGGCGCTGATCCTGAATTACCTCGGGCAGGGCGGGCTGCTCATGTCGCGCCCGGACCTCGCCACCGGCGCGTCCTTCAACCCGTTCTACCAGCTTTGCCCGTCGTGGGCACTCTACCCGATGGTCGCCCTGGCCACCGCGGCGGCCATCATCGCCTCCCAGGCGCTGATCTCGGGGGCCTACTCGCTGACCATGCATGCGATCCAACTGGGATACATGCCCCGGCTGCTCATCGAGCACACCTCCGAGCGGGAGCGCGGTCAGATCTACATGCCGCAGGTGAACGTCGCCCTGATGGTGGCCTGCCTGGGGCTGATCTTCGGATTCAGGACCTCGGACAACCTCGCCAGCGCCTACGGGGTGGCCGTGACCTTCACCATGGTGACCACCACCCTGCTCTTCTTCTTCGCCTCGCAGCGCGTGTTCGGCTGGTCCCGGCTCCACGCCTCGCTCGTGGCCGGTGCCATGCTGGTGGTGGAGGCCCCGCTGGCCGTGGCCAACCTCCTCAAGATCCCACACGGCGGCTGGTTCCCGCTGCTGATCGCCGGTTCGATGTACTTCGTCATGTCCACCTGGAAACGGGGACGACGTCTGGTGTGGGAGCGCCTGCGGGTCAGCGCGATGCCTGCCAAGAAGTTCGTCGCGGACATCGCCCGGAAGGACCCGCTGCGGGTGGCGGGCACGGCCGTCTACCTGGCGGGCAACCCCAACACCACGCCCATCGCCCTGCTGCACAACCTCAAGCACAACAAGGTCCTCCACAAGCGGGTGATCTTCTTCACCATCTGCATCGATGAGGTGCCGGTCGTGGACGCCTCCGAACAACTGGAGGTCGAGCGCATGGAAGCAGGGTTCTGGCGCGTCCAGGCGCACTACGGGTTCATGGAGACGCCGGACGTCCAGGCCATCCTGAGGCTCTGCGCGGAACACGACCTCGAGTTCCGGGAGATGGAGACGACCTTCTTCCTGAGCCGGGAGACGGTCATCCCCAAGGCGGGCAACGGAGGCATGAACCTCTGGCAGGAGCGCCTCTTCTCGATCATGGCCCGCAATGCGCAGAGCGCCACGGCGTACTTCCGGCTGCCGGCCAACCGCGTGGTCGAACTCGGCATGCAGGTGGAGATCTGAGGCCAGCGGGCCCGGAACGAGGTGGGAACGGGTCCCACCCGTTCCTCGGCCGGCTCAGAACCGGCTCAACCGCTCGAGTTCCTTCACCCGCTCGAGGATCTTGGCCTTGGTGGTGCGGGTGGTGACGTTCAGACCGAACCCTTCGCAGCAGAACGAGGCCACGACGCTGCCGTGCAGGATGGCCCGACGGAGATTGGTCTCGACCGATCCGGATTTCTGGGCCGCCAGGTAGCCGATCAGCCCCCCGACGAACGAATCGCCCGCTCCGGTCGGGTCCACGACCTTGCGCAGCGGGTAGGCGGGGGCCACGAACAGGCCCTTCGGTCCCGAGAGGATCGAGCCGTGCTCGCCCTTCTTGATGATCACGTACTTGGGCCCCATGCGGTGGATCTTGGCCAGGGCGCTGACGACGTTGTCGTCGGAGACCAGCTGGCGGGCCTCGCTGTCGTTCAGCACGAGGCAGTCGATGCGCTTGAGCAGGGTCAGCACCTCCGGGAGGGCGATGTTGAGCCAGAGGTCCATGGTGTCGGCGATGATGAACCGGGCCTTCGAGACCTGATCGAGCACCCGGTGCTGGACGCCCGGGGAAATGTTGGCCAGGAGCACGAACGGCGTGGACTCGTAGTCGGCCGGCAAGGCGGGCTGCCAGTGCTCGATGACGCCGAGGACGGTCTCGACCGTCCGGCGGTTGTTCATGTTGACCTCGTACTCACCCGACCAGTGGAAGGTCTGGCCGTCCTTGATCCGCTCCAGGCCCTTCAGGCAGATGCCGTGCTTTTGGAACAGGCGGATGTATTTGGCCGGGAAATCGCCGCCAACGACCCCCATCAGGTGCGTGCGGGCGAAGAAGCTCGACGCCACGGCCGCGTGGCTGGCTGAACCACCGAGCAGCCGAGGGTTCTCGGACTTCGGGGTCTTGATGGAATCCAATGCAGTGGTGCCGACGACGAGGACGCTCATGTATGAGGCCTGACGCTACCGTCATCCCGGTGTCCCGATCAAGCGAGTCCCCGGCCCGGCCCAGGTCCCGCCTTCGGGGCGCCCCCGTGGATCGCGACAAGGACGGCCACGGTGCTACCGGAGGTAGTCCATGAGGGACATCGTCATGATCTTGCCGCCGGTCTGGAGGGCCGCCTGGTATGAAAGCTGGGTCTGGTTGAGCTGGACGAGGACCTTGGCGAGGTCGGCGTCGGTCTCGGTCGAGATCTGGCCTTCCAGCGCCTGGAGGCGCTCGGTGATCGTGGCTCCGGCAGCCTCAAGCCGCCCCTGCACAACGCCGTTGGCGGCGATGTGGCGGAGGAGATTGTCGGCATCTGCCTGAAGCCCGACCGCCGTGGTGGAGGTCACCGCGGTGCCGTTGCCCGCGAGGAGCTGGTCCTGCAGCTGGATCAAGTGCCCGAAAAGGTCCGCACCGGACCTGGGATCCTCCAGCAGTCCCGCCGGACCGCTCCCCGTCGGGTTGGATCCGATCAGGCTGGCCGTGAGCTCCTGGCCCTCGGCGATCTCCAGCGAAGGGACGTCCTGGTTCCCGTTGTAGGTCACCGACTGCACCCGGCCATCGGCTCCCAGGGTCACGCCATAGGCCGGCTGGCCGTTGCGGGTTCCCGCCAGGACGGAGTCGCCCCTCAGGTTCGCATTGGCCGCGGAGACCGCCTGCTGGATCATCTGGGTGATCTCGGCCGCGTAGGCCTTCAAGTCGTCGGGCGACTTGATGCCGTTGGCCTTGATGGCGATCTCCGAGGCGCGGGTCGCGATCTTGGAGAGCGACCGCATGGTCGTCTGCGTCGTGGTGGCCGTCTCCTTGAGCCGGTTGATGTTCCGGCCGTACTGGCCGATGCGCCCCCGCTCGGTCTCGAGGTCCAGGGTCCGCCGGACGGCCGACGGATCGTCTTCGGGCAATGCCACCCGCTGTCCGGTGGCGACCTGCGACTGGTAGCGGGCCTGACGCGCCGAGATGTTGCCCAGATTCGCGACCAGGCGGTCGGCGTAAGCTCCGGAGGTGACTCGCATCATGTCCTTGACCTTTCTGTGAAAAACTAGCGCTTGAGACCGAGGGTGGTCTCGAGCATCTCGTCGATGGTGGTGATGATCTTGGCGCTGGCCTGGTAGCCGCGCTGGAACCGCGTCAGGTCGGCCATCTCCTCGTCGATGGACACCCCGGTCACCGAGTCGCGCTGCCCCTTGAGCAGGTCGGCGACCACCTTCTGGTCGGCCAGGCGCTGGTTGACGCTCGAAAGCTCCTCGCCCAGGCGTCCCACGGTGCGGTTGTAGGCGCCACCGAAGGTCTGGCCGCCCAGGTCGGGGATGGCCTCGTTGCCCAGCTTGGACAGGGCCAGGGCCGTCCGGTTGTCGCCCCGGGCGAAGGATCCGCCAGGAGGCGGAGCCCCGGCGGCCTGGAGGGTGGTCGGATCGTCGAGCAGCGCCTGGTTGACCCGGATGTCCGCGGCCGAGGAACCCAGGAAGAATGCACGGCCCGTGGTGCCGTCCAGGGCCAGGCCGGTGGTATGGATGGCATTGACCTCGTCGATCAGCGTGGCCGCCAGCTCGTTGATGCCGTCCCGGAGGTCCTTCACGGCCCCGTCGCGGGAGTCCATGGTGCCGTGGACCCGGCCCGAGGTGATCGCCAGCGGGTCGGTGGTCCCCGAGGCGCGGACCAGCCGACGACCGTCGGTCGCGGTGAAGCCCTCGAGGGTCTTGGCCCGGACGTCCGCGACCACCAGGGGGACGCCGCCCACGACGATGCCCAGCGAACCGTCGGAGGCCTCGACCGCATCGAAGCCGACCAGCCCGGAGAGCGATTCCAGCTTGGCCTGACGCTGGTCACGAAGGTCGTTGGCGGAGCCGCCAGACACGGCCTCGGTGCGGGAGATCTGGCCGTTCAGCCGCGCGATGTCGGCCAGCAGCGCGTTCGCGGAGGAGAGGTCCGTGTCGAGGGACTCGTCCAGCTGCGTCGACAGCCCGGCCAGCCGCGTGTCGAGGGCCGGGAACTGGGCGGCCAGGGCCACGGCCTTGCGGAGGGTGATCTCCCGCTCCGGGATGGAAGCCGGCTGGGCCGCCAACGAGGCGAAGGCGTTGAAGAAGTCGGTGAGCCCCGCGGCCAGCTGCTGCCCGCCGCCCACCCCATCGGCGGCCGACGCTCCGGAGGCCCCGGAGTTGCCCCGGTCGATGCTCTGGCCCAACAGCGACTGGGCCATCCTCAAGGCACGCTGCTGGGATTCGAGCGAGCCGGTGACACCACCTTCGGTGACGACCTGGCCGTCAAGGATCTGGTCGCGGATCTGGCGGATGGCCGTCACCTCGGCCCCGGAACCCACCGGACCGTTGATGCCGTCGCCCGAGGTGGTGGACTGGATGGCGACCCGTTGCCGGGCGTACGCCGTGTTGTTGACGTTCGCCAGGTTGTGGCCGGCGACCTCGACCCCCTGCCGCTGGGCGGCCAGGGAGCGGGCCCCCATGCGCAATGATCCGATCAGTCCCAGCATACGTCCTTGATTCCTTGGTCCTCGATGTCTTCGTCCTCGATGTCTTGATCCCCGGGGCTGCGGGATCAGCCGACCGCCTCGTACAGGCGGCGCGAGGTGGCACCGGCCCCGAGCAGGGCTCCGTCGCCCGAATAGGTTCCCCCACCCTTGGCGGCGAAGAGACCGCCCATCAGCCGCTGCATCAGGTCCACGGTCCGGGACAGCAGCAGGTGGTTCTGCCGCGACCGGGCCCGGACCCGGGTCAACAGCTCGTTGTTCTCCTCCACCAGCGCCTGGATCAGGGGACGATAATCCTCTGGCAGCAGGGGGAGCAGTTGCTCGAACGACGCGTCGGCCGGGGCCCCCAGGGATCGGGCCACCGACGCTCGGCGGAGTTCGCGTTCACGACGGGCCTCCTCGACATGGGAGGCCTGGCTTTCAATGGCGGCGGATCCGTCGAGCACGCCTTCGGCGTCCCGCCGGAAGACGGTCTCCTGCTGCTGGTCCAGACGGGCCAGCAACTCGCCGTACTGCTGCAGCTCCATCCGCAGCGCTTGGATCAGATCCTGAATGGATGGATTCACGGGAGGGTTTTGCCACCCTTCAGGGCGGCTTGGGGGGTTGAAACGGTCACTTGGGAAGATGAGAGGAACTGGAGTTCGAGGCTCCGGGCGACGCCGAAGGAGCCGGACTGGCTGATCTGGTCGGCCAGACGCTCGACCATCATGTCCTGGTAGACGCCACGGGAAGACGACGCCGCGATGGCACCGCCGCCGATCACCGGCTTCTGCGCCTCGTTCAGCAGGTGACGGACGAACACGGCCTCGAATTTCTGGGTCATCTCGCGGACCTTCTCCGGAGACTCGCTCCCCGCGCCGTCCGGGGTGCGGGACGACGGGTGTCCGACCAGCGGGGCTTGGGCCGGCAGGGATCGTTGGATGTCGGAAATCGAGCGCATGGTTCAGCGGAGGATGAGCTCGGCCTGGAGGGCGCCGGCCTGCTTCATGGATCCAAAGATGGCCATCATGTCGCGGGGGGTGACACCGATGGCATTGAGGCCTGCCGCCACCTTCTCGACCGTCGGCATGTCCGGCAGGGTCACCAACGTGCCTTTCTTCTCGTTGACGTTGGCGTCGGCCCGGGGCGTCGCCACGGTGTTGCCGGTCTGGCTGAACTGGTTCGGCTGGGAGACGTCGACCGTGTTGGCGATGGTGATGGTCAGGTCCCCGTGGGAGACCGCACAGCTGGAGATCTTGACCTTCGAGGTCGCCACGATCGTGCCGGTCCGCTCGTTGATGACGATGCGGGCGGTGGTGTCCGGGGCCACCTCGATGTCCTCGAGGCGGGCCACGAAGTCGACCGAGGCCTGCTCGAGTCCCTCGGGCATGCGAACCTTGACCGAGGTCGGGTCGATGGCGCGCGCCGAGCCCGGGAACCGCTCGTTGATGGCCATGGCCAGGCGGGCCGAGGACGTGAAGTCGGGCTCGCGCAGGAGCAGCTCGATCTCCTGGTTCTCCACGATGCGGGTCGGGATCTCGCGCTCCACCAGCGCACCGCCGGTGATCGTCGCCACCGTCGGATGATTCTTCTGGACGCTGGCCGAGGCGTTGCCGCCCACGAATCCCCCCACCGCGAGGGCACCCTGGGCCACGGCGTAGATCTGGCCGTCGGCCGCGAAGAGCGGCGTCTGGATGAGCACGCCGCCCTGGAGGGTGCGGGCGTCGCCCATGGCCGCGACGGTGACGTCGAGCCGCTGGCCGTTCTTGGAGAAGGCCTTGATGTCGGCCGTGACCATCACCACCGCCACGTTCTTGGCGATCAGGGTCTGGGCAGGCACCTGCACCCCGAAGCGCTGGAGCAGGTTGGCGAAGCTGCGCAGCGTGTAGATGGGGTTCTTGTCGCCGTCACCGTTCAGGCCGACCACGATGCCATAGCCGACCAGCTGGTTGTCCCGGGCGCCGGCCAGCATGACCAGGTCCTTGACCCGGGTCCCGAACGCATAGGCATCCGTGCCGAGCAACGCCGCCAGCATCAGGCAGACCCGCACCCAGCGCCCGAGGGAGGTGCCCCGTGGGCGGGGGCAGGCGACGGTCGGACGGGTCGTCGGTTGGACGATCAGGGATCCCATGGTCAGAACGGGGTGATCTTGTCGAAGGCCTTGGTGAACCAACCGCGGCGCTGGCTGTCGGTGACCGTGCCCTTGGAGACGAACTTGATGCTCGCATCGGCCACGTTGAAGCTCATCACCGTGTTGTTCGGCTGGATGTCCTCCTGGCGGATGACCCCGCGGAGCACGGCCTCCTGCTGCTCGCCGCCCACCAGGGTCATGCGCCGGCCCTCAAGGGTCATGTGGCCGTTGGGGAGCACCTCGGTGACCCGCACGGCGATGCGCGCGGTGATCCGCTCCGAGTTGTTGATCGTGCCGCCCCCCTCGAAACTCTTGTCCGACTTCATGTCCATGGCCGGGTACTTCCCGCCGCGGGTCAGGAAGCCGTCCTTGGCCGGGCCGAAGAGGAAGCTCGAAATGGTGGCGCTCACGCCGGTCTTCTTGGCCGTCTTGGTGTTGTTCTGCTTGGCCGACTCGTTGTTCTCGTCGACGACGATGGTCACGATGTCGCCCACCTGGCGCGCGCGGTTGTCTGCCAGCAGCACCCGCGCGGATGAATCCATCCAAAGCGAACCGTTGGCCGCATGGAGCCCCACCGAGGCCAGCGCGAACCCAGCCACCAGATGGGTCATGAGGCGCGCCATCGCGCGGGGCGTGTTGAATCGGGGAAGGTCGTTCATGGGAATCAGGGCAGGTCCGGGATGGTCAGGGCGTCATCGAAGGGGGTTCAGAGGGGGATGAGCACGGCGTCCTCGGCCTGCACCACGCCACGGAATTCACGTTTGGACTGGGGATTCCGGACCCGGATGCTCTGGCCGGGGTAGCCGTCCTCGAGGGCCTCGACCTTGGTCGTGATCTCGAGGGTTCCGGCCTGGATGCGGGCGTCGATGCGCCGCCCCCGGAAGACCACCGTCTTGAGCCGGAGGCTCCGGTCGGAGAGCGCCTGCCCCGGGGCGAGGCTCTCGGCCAGTTCGTAATCCTGGGCGGCCGCGGGCAGGGACCGGAGGACTCCCCGGGAAGCGAGGACATCCCGGCGCTCCAGGACCGTCTCGGCATCGGCCAGCGGCAGCCCGCGGCGCAATGCCGAGGCGGCGACAGGCACCTCACACCAATGGCGGACCTGGATCGGCTGGAACCAGTTGCCCACCGGCTCCCCGGCGGCGAGGACCTCGACCTTCAGCGAGACCAGCGACTGCAGGCCCGCCGCGGGAAGGTCATGGAGGCGCAATTCGATCGAATCGTCGGGAACGGAGACCGTCCGCCAGGGGCGTGACATCCGAACCTCGATCTCGCCGCCATTGCGGGCGTAGCGCCGCTGGAGCTCCTCGGTGATCCGCTCGCGCACCTCGGACTCCGCAAGGTCGCGCATGGCGCGTGAAACGCGGGCCGTCTCGGGCCCGCTCCACCGGAGGCCCTGCAGGTCGATCCCGGCGGCCCGGAGGGTCTCCACCACGGAGGTGCGGGACACCGGGGACCAGCCGCCGACCGCAGGCGCCGGGGCCACGCGGATGCGGGGCAACGCCGGAACGCCCTGGATGAGGTCGGTCGAGAACACCCCCTCGGAACGGACCATGGCACCGCCGGCGAAGACCGCCGGGGGGCGATCGTCGGAACGCGGGACGGCCGGGACGACCGGCGCAGGCGAAGCCGGCGCCGGGGCGGAAGCCGGGACGGAGATCGACGGCACGGACTCCCGGGCCGCAAGGGTCGCGGCGCCGAGGAACAGCGTGAGGATTCCGCAGAGGATGGTCTTCATCAGCGGCGAAGATTGTTGGCCTGGCCCATCATCTCATCGGCCGCCTGGACGGCCTTCGAGTTCACCTCGTAGGCACGCTGGGCGATGATCATCCCGACCATTTCCTCGACGACCTTGACGTTGGACATCTCGAGGTAGCCCTGCGCGAGGGACCCGAAACCATTCTGGGCGGGGTTGCCCTGCTCGGCCTGGCCCGAGGCCGTGGTCTCGCGGTACAGGTTGCGTCCGAGGCTCTGCAGGCCGGCCGGGTTGATGAAACGCACGAGGTTGACCTGGAAGACCTGGTCGCCCTGCGGGCCCCGGGTGGTGATGGAGCCGCCGGGAGAGATCGAGATGTCGGTGGTGCCCGGCGGCACCGCCTGGAAGCCGCCGACCAGGGGCAGGCCGTCGCTGGTGACCCAGTTGCCGGTGTTGCTCAGCTTCAGGGCCCCGTCACGGGTGAAGGCCCGGCTGCCATCGGGCATCTGCACCTCGAGGAAACCGTCGCCCTGGATGGCCAGGTCGAACTTGTTGCCGGTGTTGGTGAGCTCGCCCGTGGTGAAGACCTTGGCCGTTGCGACCAACTGCGAACCGTGGCCGATCTGGACGCCGGTCGGGGCCAGGTTGCCCGCCCCCTGGTCGGCGCCCGACGGCCGCTCGTTCTGGTAGAGCAGGTCCTGGAACTCCGGACGCGACTTCTTGAACCCGGTCGTGTTGACGTTGGCCAGGTTGTTGGAAATCACGTCGAGCTGCGTCTGCTGGGACTGCATCCCGGCGGCGGAGGAGTAAAGGGATCGGATCATGCGGTCTGCGCGTGGTGGTGGATTTCAGCAGGCCCGGGGGGCCGGATGTTCAGGCATCAGGCCGGGGCGCCCCCGAGATCGTTGATGACCTTGCCCATGCGGTCGTCCTGAGTCTGGATGACCTTCTGGTTGGCCTCGTACATCCGCATGGCGTGGATCATGCCCACCATCTCGGCAACCGCCGAGGTGTTGGACCCCTCCACCCCCCCGCTGCGGAGGGCCGGGTACCCTGCGTCGGTCTTCTGGATGGCCGGATCGGAGGCCTTCCAGAGGCCGCCGCCGACGGCCGTGAGCTGCCGGGGATCGGTGAATTCGACGACCCGCAACTTGCCGCGTCCGGTGCCGCCTTTGGAAATCGTGCCATCGGCCGCGATGGCAATCGGGCCCGGGAGGGTGTTGTCCAACTGGACGGCCCCGCCGTCGGTCAGCACCGGGTACCCCTGGCTGGTGACCAACTGCCCGTTGGCGTTCACCGAGAACTGCCCATTGCGGGTGTAGCCCAATTCGCCGTTGGGAAGCTGGATCTCGAAGAAACCATTGCCCTCGATCGCCACATGGGTGGGCACGCCGGTGGTCTGGAAGTCGCCGCGGGAAAAGGCCGTTGAACCCCGGGCCGCGGGCAGTTGATAGCGCATGCCCTTGTCCGACGGGCTGGCTCCCTCGCTGGGTGGCACATAGCCCGCTGCCATGCTGGCAAAGGAAACCTCGGTGCGCTTGAATCCCGGCACGGTCGACGCCGCAAGGTTCTCGGAAATGGCCTCCTGCCAACGGGCATTGCCCGTCATCGCAGCGGCTGCCTGGTACATTCCGATGTTCACGCCGGTGGGGAAGCAGTCGGGATGCCATTTTCCAGCAATCGACATTTCTGGCGGTTTTCAAGCGATTCCACCGGCCCCCCTCCTGATCCACCCGGTACAGGCCGGCAACCCGAACCGCAGGGAGGACAGTTTTGCCGAGCCCGGCAGGACCGGGCCACCCTCGCTCCGCGGTCCTTCGCAGGCATCCCGTGCCGGATTGCCCCGCCGAAGGGGCACCCCTTCACCGCAGACCGAACTCCGAGGCGATCTGGACGATCGCGCGGAGCAACTCGTCCCAGGCCGCCGGCGGGGTTTCCCATCCGGAACTGAAGCGGATCATGCGGTCGCTGGCCCCGGGCGGACGCCCCATGCTTTCCAGGACCGGCGACGGCACCTCCTTGCCGGACGAACAGGCGCTGCCGGTCGAGACGGCGAAACCCAGCCGGTCGAGACGGACCACCCACCGTCGGCGGCAGTCGGCCGCCGGGGGCATCAGGGCGGCCACCGTGTTCCAGAGGCGGGGTGCCGGACTGCCGAGGATCTCCACGCCGGGAACCTCCGACTGGAGGCGGGCGATCCACTGGTCGCGCAACGCCTGCCGATCGACCTCGGCGGCGACATCCCCCGCCAGGGCCTTCTGACGCTCCTCCAGGGCTGCGACCATCGACAGGACCCCGGCCACGTTCTCGGTGCCGGCCCGCCGCCCGTCTTCCTGGGGACCTCCCCGCAGCGACGGCAGGAACCCATCCGGCACCCGCAGGAACCCCACCCCCACGGGGCCGCCGAACTTGTGGGCGCAGGCGGAGACGAAGTCGCAGTGCCCCAGGCCATCGGTCGGCAGCTTGCCGACCCACTGGGAGGCGTCGCAGGCGAAGGTCACCCCGGCCTCCCGGCACAGGTCCCGGACCTCCCGCCAGGGCTGCAGCACGCCCGTCTCGTTGTTGGCCGCCACCAGGACCCCCGCCGAGACGTCACCCCGCCGCAACCGCCTTGCGATCCAGTCCACCGCGACGACCCCCTCGGGGAGGACCGGCATGGCCTCGCACCGGCCTCCCAAGACCCGGGACGCCGGCACCCGGACCGACGGATGCTCGAGGCCGGAAAGGAGCACCGGACCCCGGGAGGCCTGCGCCAGGTGACCCACCCAGGCGTTGTTGGCCTCGGTCGCCCCGGAGGTCCAAAGGATGGCGTCCGCCGGGCACCCCAACCAAGCGGCCACCCGGGCCCGCGCCTCCGAGAGGGCCTGCTCGGACCGCGCCCCCCAGCGGTGCGGGCTCGACGGATTGGCGGGAAACCTCTCGACGGCCGACAACCACGCCTCCCGCGCCGCCGGGGACAGCGGGTAGGTCGCATTGTGGTCGAAGTACTGCACCGGCCCATGATGGCTGAGGTCGGTCTCCCGGCGAGGGCCGATTTTCGACCGCTTTTTGATCTCCCCACGAGGAGCGGATGCCGTAGCCTTTCCGCCCGGGAAGTCCATGTCCGAGCCGACCACCATCCTGTACAAGCGGGCCACCTTCGTGACCCGCCTGCCGGTCGACCACCGGTACGCACCATCGCACGCCTGGGTGGCCCGGGGTCCGGAGGGAGTCTGGCGGGTCGGCTTCACCAAGTTCGCGCTCCGGATGCTGGGAGAACTGGTGGACATCCAGTTCGACCGGACCGACGGGGACGCGATCCGCCCGGGCGACGTGCTCGGCTCGCTCGAGGGGTTCAAGGCGGTCAGCGACCTCTTCTGTGTCGGGACCGGCATCTTCCGCGGGGGCAACCCCGCCCTCGCCACCGACCTTGAGGCGCTGTCCCGGGATCCCTACGCCACGGGCTGGCTCTACGGCTTCGAGGGAAATCCTGATGAGCGGTGCCTGGACGTCGTCGGCTACCAGGCGTTGCTGGACGCGACCATCGACCGCATCCTGGCCAAGCAGCAGGCGGAGGAGGCCGCATGAACCCTCCCATCGGATCACCGCAACCCGCCGGAGAGCCGGCACAGTATTACATGATCGGCGGCTTCCTGGGGGCCGGCAAGACCACCGCCGTGGCGGCGTTGGCCCAGCGGCTGGTCGGCCGAGGCCGGCGGGTCGGCCTGATCACCAACGACCAGGGCAGCGAACTGGTCGACACCGCGATGCTCCGGGCCCGGGGATTCGCCACCGAGGAGATCGCCGGCGGGTGCTTCTGCTGCCGGTTCAACTCGCTGGTCGACGCCGCCCGGCGGCTCGACGCGGCCACCCGACCCGACGCCTTCGTGGCCGAACCGGTGGGCAGCTGCACCGACCTGGTGGCCACCGTCACCTACCCCCTGCGCCGGATCTACGGCGACCGGTTCCGGGTGGCTCCCCTGAGCGTGCTGGTCAACCCGGTGCGGGCCGAGCAGGTGCTGGGTCTGGCAGCGGCCCGGCGCTTCTCCGACAAGGTGCTCTACATCTGGCGCAAGCAGGCCGAGGAGGCCGACCTGCTGGTCATCACCAAGGCCGACCTGCTCGACGAGCCCCGGCTCGACCGGCTCCGGTCGGCACTCGCCGCGGCCTTTCCCGGCAAGGAGATCCTCGCGGTGTCGGTGCGGACCGGCCTTGGGCTCGACACCTGGTTCGAGCGCCTCGAATCCTCCGCCCCCCTGGGCCGCCCGGCCATGGCCGTGGACTACGACCTGTATGCCGAGGGAGAGGCCCTGCTCGGCTGGCTCAACGCGACGGTGACCATCCAGGGCCCCGCCTTCGACGCCAACACCCTGCTCCAGGAACTGGCCAAGGACCTGCGGGACCGTCTCGGGGAGGCCGAGATCGCCCACCTCAAGATGACCTTCAATCCCGACGCCGGCCTGGGCGACATCGCCGCCGTGAGCCTGGTGCGCAGCGACTTCGTGCCGGAACTGGGCCTGAGCCTCGAGGGCCCCGCCGAGTCGGGCCAGATCATCCTCAACCTCCGCGTGGAGGCCGACCCGGCGACCCTGCGGACCGCCGTGGATGCGGCGGTCGCCGCCCTGCCCGGTCGCCTCCCGGGCCTGTCGGCGCGGTTGGAGCACGCCGAACAGTTCCGACCCGGCCGCCCGACACCGACCCACCGGGACACCCTCGCCCCCGCCGACCTCCCATGAGCGACTCCCCGTCCGCATCCCCGACAGCGCCGGCCCTTCTGTACTGCCACTGCCAGTACGCCCAGGTCCTGCCCCCCGAGGTGAAGGCCGCCGTGCTCCGCCATCTGTGCGAACGCGAGCTCCCGTTCGAGGCGGTGGCCGACCTGTGTGAATTGTCCGCCCGTCGCGATCCGTCGCTCAAGCGGCTGGCCTCGGCGGGGCCGATCAAGATCGCCGCCTGCTTCCCCAGGGCCGTGAAGTGGCTGTTCGCGGCCGCCGAGGCCCCGCTGGCCCAGGCGACGACCGAAGTGCTCAACCTGCGGACCCGGTCGGCCGACGAGATCGTCGCTTCCCTGGCCAGCGGCGAACTCCATCCGAACCTTCCCGAAGGCAAGGTCAGTCCCGACGACGCGCCGAAGCCCCGGGAGGCCGGCCCATCGGCCCCCGACCCGTCCTGAACCCCTCCCAACCCCCGACTCCATGGCCCTGACCGACCGATCCCTCCGCGTCGTCCTTTACGAAGGCTCCGGCGCCAACCCGCTGGACGCCGACTTGCGCCTCGCCGCGATGAACGCGCTGCTGGAACGCGGGTTCGCCGTCACGCGGGCGGGGGCCGGGCGGCCGCTGGCTCCCGCCGATGACGCCCCGCTGTTGGTGCTCGGACGCTGGGCCGAGGGACGACCGCCGTCGGTCGAGGCCGATGCCAAGGTCCGCTGGGGTTCCCCCGACCCGGCCACGGTCGCCGACCAGGCCGAGGCCGCGCGTGCGGAGTTCGCCGCCCCCGCGCCGGGCGCCTGGAAGCCCTGGTTCCCGGTCATCGACTACGACCGGTGCACCAACTGCATGCAGTGCCTGAGCTTCTGCCTGTTCGGTGTCTACGGCGTCGATGACGGCAAGCGCATCCAGGTCCAGAACAACGACCACTGCAAGACCAACTGCCCCGCCTGCTCCAGGGTCTGCCCCGAGGCGGCGATCATGTTCCCGAAGTACAAGGCCGGCCCGATCAACGGCGACGTGGTGAGCGATTCGGACCTCAACCGGGAGAAGATGAAGATCGACATCTCGGCCCTGCTGGGCGGCGACGTCTACTCGCTCCTCCGCGACCGCAGCGAGCGGGCCCGCAGCCGCTTCAGCAAGGAGCGCGATTCCGACAAGGCGCTGGCCGAGCGCCAGAAGTGCCTCACCAAGCTGGCCGCCCTGGCCGGGGACATCCCCGCCGAGGTGCTCATGAGCCTGCCCTCGCCCGAGGAGATCTCCCGCAAGGCCGCCGAGGCCGCCGCCAAGGCCGAGGCCGCCCGCGCCGCCCAGGCCGCACCCAACGCCTGAGCCCATGCTGCCCTCCCTCGTCTTCCGCACCCTCCGCAGCGCCAACCCCCGCTGCATCGCCAAGTTCGCCTGGAACTTCGGCGTGAAGGGCCTCGTGTCGGTCGAGAAGTTCAAGCGCCGGATCCGCCGGGGCGAGTACTTCCCGCCGTTCCTGTACCTCTCGATCCTCAACTCCTGCAACCTGCGCTGCCAGGGATGCTGGGTCGACGTGGCGGCCGAGCGCACCGAGATCGACCTGGACACCCTCGATCGCACGATCCGTGACGCCAAGTCCCAGGGCAACGCCTTCTTCGGCATCCTCGGGGGCGAACCCTTCATGCACCCGCAGCTGCTGGACCTGCTGGCCAAGCATCCCGACTGCTACTTCCAGATCTTCACCAACGGGCAGTTCATCACCGAGAAGGTGGCGCTCCGCCTCCAGGAGCTGGGCAACGCCACGCCGCTCATCTCCATCGAGGGACGCGAGATCACCAGCGACGAGCGACGAGGCAACAAGGAGGTCCTCAACCGCACCCTGCGCGGTCTCGACCACTGCCTGAAGGCCGGGCTGCTCACCGGCGTGGCCACCAGCGTGTGCCAGACCAACATCGGCGAGCTGCTCACCGAGTCCTGGCTGCGCGAGCTCATCCAGCGCGGCGTGCACTATGTCTGGTACCACACCTACCGACCGGTCGGCCCCAAGATGAACCCGGCCCTGGCCCTCCGTCCGGAGCAACTGGTGCAGGTGCGGAAGTTCGTGGTGGAGATGCGCGCCAAGGCGCCCATCGCCATCATCGACGCCTATTACGACCACCGGGGCCAGGCCCTCTGCCCCATGAGCACGGGCATCAGCCACCATGTCGGCCCGTCGGGCGGCATCGAACCCTGCCCGATCATCCAGTTCGCCAAGGAGGACATCCGCGACCCGCGCGGCGTCCACATCGCCATGCGCGACTCCGCCTTCCTCCGCGATTTCCGGGAACTCAGCGCCCGGGAGACCCGGGGCTGCGTGGTCCTCGAGCGCCCGGACCTGGTCAAGGAACTGGTCCTCAAGCACGGGGCGCGCGACACCACCCGGCGCGGCACCGCGATGGCCGAACTCGACGCCATGACCCCGCGCTTCAGCCAGTGGCTCCCCGGCGAAGAGGTGCCCGAGAAGCACTGGATGTATCGGCTGTCGAAGAAGTACTGGTTCTCTGACTTCGGGGCCTACCGCGACGTCGCGCACGACGCCGAGGGGAAGGCCCGCCAATTGCAGCAACGGCTTGCGGGCACTCCGCTCCCCTCCCAGACTGAGGTCACCCCATCGTCCGCCCCATGAGCGCCTCGCCCATCCAGTTCGTCGCCTCCTCCCCGGTCGGCCTGCCGCGCCTGGTTCCCCAGCAGAAGTGGCGGCCGACCAAGAAGAACATCCCGCCCACGCTGGTCCAGCGGCAGCACATCCTGCCTGCCGGCCCCCGACCTGAAGGTCCATGCCGACCGCATCGTGGCCCAGCTGCGCTGCGACCCGATCTTCCGGGACTTCATCGGGGTGCTGCTCAACAATGAGATGTGGCGCGAGCAGCTCGCCGGAGTGCCCTTCGAGCGCCGGTTGCTGCTGCTGCCCAAATGCCTGCGGGTCGAGGCCAAGTGCCCGGCGCCCTTCGACGAGTTCGGCCTGCTGTGCAAGCAGTGCGGCCTCTGCTCCATCCAAGACCTGACGATCGAGGCCGAGAAGCTGGGCTACGCGGTGCTGGTCGCCGAGGGATCGGCCATCGTCATGAGCCTCATCCAGACGGGCAAGATCGAGGCCATCGTCGGCGTGAGCTGCCTGAGCGTGCTGGAACGGGCCTTCCCCTACATGGAGGCGGCGGCCATCCCCGGGGTGGCCGTGCCGCTGCTCCAGGACGACTGCATCGACACCAATGTCGACCTCGACTGGGTCTGGGAATACATCCACCTGACGGCCGACGACCGCACCCGCCGCCTCGACCTGGGGCGGCTGCGCGACGAGGTCGACTTCTGGTTCACCCCGGCCTCGATGGAACTCATCCTGGGCCCGGCCCAGGGCGAGACCGAGCGCATCGCCCGCGAGTGGCTCATGCGGGCCGGCAAGCGCTGGCGCCCGTTCCTCACGGTGGCCGCCTACCAGGCCCTGAGCGGCCAGCCCGATGCCGCCCTGCCCGACGACCTGCGCAAGGTGGCCGTGGCCGTGGAATGCTTCCACAAGGCCTCGCTCATCCACGACGACATCGAGGACAACGACCGCCTGCGCTACGGCGAAAAGACCCTCCACGAGGAGCACGGCGTGGCCGTGGCGCTGAACGTGGGCGACCTGCTCATCGGCGAGGGCTACCGCCTCTTGGCCTCGTGCAAGGCCAGCCCCGAGGCCAAGGCCGAGATGCTGCGCGTGGCGGCCGAGGGCCAGCGGGAGCTGTGCCGCGGCCAGGGCGCCGAACTGATGTGGACCCGTCATCCGGGCGTGCTCACCCCGCTCCAGGTGGTGGACATCTTCCGCCTGAAGACCGCCCCCGCCTTCGAGGTGGCCCTCCGGATCGGTGCGATCTATGCCGGAAGGCATGACGAGTGCGACGAGGTGCTGGGCGCCTACAGCCGCGCCTTGGGCATCGCCTATCAGATCCGCGACGACCTGAACGACCTCGGGGCCTCCGGCGAGACCGACGACATCGCCGGCCAGCGCCCGAGCCTGCTGCTGGCCATCGCCCGCGACCGGGCCAACGGCGAGAAGCGCGAGTTCCTCGACCGCCTGTGGCGTCGCGAAATCCGCCCCGATTCGGCCGAAGTCGAGGCGCTCTACCGCGAGCTCAAGGCCGACGAGCGCTGCCAGCACCTGCTGGAGAGCTACCAGGAAGAGGCCATCCGCTCGCTGGCGGCGCTCGAGCACCCGAGCCTGAAGGGCCTGCTCCGGCGGGTCATCGGCAAGATCTTCAACGACGTCGAGATCCAGGGCTGGTGCAAGGAACAGGAGCAGAGGAACGCGGCCCAGCGGCTCGATGACATCCTTCCGGTCGCGGCCGACCTGGTTTCCGCCCCGTCGGACGCCCCGGCCCCGTCGGCCCCGCTGCCGAGTCCGGTCGCGTGAGCCTGCGCCTCCAACTGCTGCAGGTGGCCCGCCTGGCCCCGCGGCTCCTCGGGGACTCCACCGACCTCGTCCGCGACTTCTACCGGCGGCAATTCACGCCCGCGGGGGCGGCCTGCGACCGGGGTGGCCGACCGGATCTCTACTACACGATCTTCGCGCTTGCCGGGGCCCAGGCCTTGGATGTCCCGGTGCCGGTGGATCCCCTGGTGGCCTGGCTGGAGGGCCACGGCGACGGAGCCACGCTCGACTTCGTCCATGTCGGGGCCTTGGCCCGCTGTTGGGCGGCGGTGGGTGCCGACCGCCTTCCCCCGGGCCGCATCGAAGCCCTGCTTGAGCGGGTGGAATCCTTCCGCAAACCCGACGGGGGCTACGAGGGCGACCCCCGACCCGACCACGGCACGGCCTACGGGGCCTTCGTCGCCCTCGGAGCCTACCAGGACCTGGGCCGCACCCCGCCCCGGGTCCTGGACCTGATCCGCAGCCTCAAGCGCCTCGAGACCCCGGACCATGCCTGGAGCAATGCCCCCGGCCTGCCCACCGGCGCGCTCAACGCCACCGCCGGCGCCGTCACCCTCATCCGGCACCTCGGCTTCCCGGTGAATCCGGCGGTCGGCGACTGGCTCATGGCCCAACGGCACCCGGACGGCGGGTTCGTCGCCGTGCCGGGCGCCCCCCTGCCCGACCTGCTCTCCACGGCCACCGCCCTGCACGCCCTGGCCTGCCTCGAACGGCGCATCCCCAGCACGGTGCATGAGCGATGCCTCGACTTCATCGACACGCTGTGGTCGGCCGAGGGGGGCTTCCACGGGCACTGGGCCGACGATCACCTCGACGCCGAGTACACCTTCTACGGCCTGCTGGCGCTCGGCCACCTGAGCCTGTGACCCCCAGACTCGCGCACCGACTCGACGCCGCCCGGCGCGCCGCCCAGGCAGCGCTGCTGGCCCAGCGGGGACCGGAGGGCCACTGGACCGGCCACCTGAGCAGCAGCGCCCTGTCCACCGCGACGGCGGTGACCGCCTTGGCGGCGATCGATCCGGAGGCACACGCACCATTGATCCGGCGCGGGCTCGACTGGCTCGCGACCCACGCCAACGGGGACGGCGGGTGGGGCGACACGGTGGAAAGCCGAAGCAATCTCAGCACCACCGCCCTGGTCTGGGCCGCCTTCGGCATCGCCCGGGCCGATCTGGGGTACCCCGGAGTGTTGGCGGCGGCCGAAGCGTTCCTTCGCCAACACGCCGGATCCCTCGAGGAACTGGTCCCAGCCATCGAGGCGCTCTACGGCGACGACCGGACCTTCAGCGTGCCCATCACCATGATGCTGGCCCTGAGCGGACGCCTCGGGCCGGATGGCTGGCGGCGGGTCCGACCGCTGCCCTTCGAGTTGGCCGCGCTGCCGCGCGGGCTGTTCGGGGCGCTCCGCCTGCCGGTGGTGAGCTACGCGCTGCCGGCGCTCATCGCCATCGGCCAGGTCATCCACCAGCGCTCCGGACGCACGAATCCACTGCGGGCCCTGACGCGGTCCCGGACGCTCTCGGTCCTGGCCCGGCTGCAGCCGGAGAATGGCGGCTTCCTCGAGGCGACGCCGCTCACCAGCTTCGTCACCATGACACGCTGTCGATCAAGGCGCTCTCGGTCCCCGGTTCCGGTGAACCGATCCTGCCGCCAGAGGCCAGGGGTCGGCTCAGGGAGTGGCTCCTCGGGCAACAATACCGCACCGTGCACCCCTACACCGGGGCCGCTCCCGGAGGCTGGGCCTGGACCGACCTGCCCGGGGGCGTTCCCGACGCCGATGACACCGCCGGTGCGCTGCTCGCCCTGGGGGCTCTCGGAGGAGAACCGGATGCGTCCGCCATCGAGGCGGCCACGGCCGGCACCCGCTGGCTGCTGGGGGTGCAGAACCGCGACGGCGGCATTCCCACCTTCTGCCGGGGGTGGGGCACCCTGCCCTTCGACCGCAGCACCCCGGAACTCACCGCGCATGCGCTGCGGGCCTGGAAGGCCTGGATCCACCGGCTCCCGAAACCCTTGGCCACGGAGGTGCAGCGGGCGGCCCACCGGGCCGTCGTCCACCTCGGGCGGACCCAA
The DNA here is from genome assembly GCA_021298285.1 of Verrucomicrobium sp. GTDB lineage: Bacteria > Verrucomicrobiota > Verrucomicrobiia > Limisphaerales > UBA9464 > SXXZ01. The sequence goes on along the minus strand of JAJTFN010000052.1, from coordinate 4,650 downwards.
CGCGCCGACGGTGCCTGGATCCCGCTCTGGTTCGGCAACGAGGCGGCCCCGGCCCAGGAGAATCCCGTGTACGGCACCGCGCAGGTGCTCATCGGCCTCGGATCGCTGTCGGCGGGCGGCGTCGCGGTGCAGGGGTTGGTCGAACGCGGAGAGGCCTTCCTCAAGGCCGTCCAGCATCCCGAGGGCGGCTGGGGCGGAGACGCAGGTGTGGCGCCCACGGTCGAGGAGACGGCACGGGCGCTGCGGGCGCTGGGCCCAGACGCCCGGCACGACGCCTCCACGGAACGCGGTCTCGGCTGGCTCCTGGATCGCTGGGAACGCGGCGAGGTGATCGGTCACCCATCGCCCATCGGCCTGTACTTCGCGCGCCTCTGGTACCACGAGGCGCTCTATCCGCTGATCTTCACGGTGGACGCGCTGAACCGATTCCACCAGGGCACCCGCTGAGACGATCAGCCCCGCCCGAGACGACGACGGCCCTTCAGACCAAGGTGCTGCCGTCGCCCTTCTCGATCCGGATCAGGTGCTTCTTCACCACCTCCACCTGCTTGGTCAACTCGAACAGGGCCCGGAGGATCTCGCCCTGGGCGGCCGGGGCGTTCAACCGGGACGCCAACGGGTGGAGCCGGGTCACCCCCTGGCCCAGTTCATCACAGATGGCGCGCATCTGTCCCAGCGCTTCGGATCGTTCCATGGCGGGATTCAAGCCGAACCCCCGGCGGCGTCCAGCCTCGTCCCGGCGAGAGGCTCCCCCTCGATGGGCCCAACGGCCCCGATCCCGACCGGGTCCGGGTGGTCATCGACTGCATCGGCACCCGAAACAACACAGGCGTCTCCGGCCGGGGCCGGGGACGCCTGAGGACGGGCACCCCCTGGAAAGGGGGCGCAAGAATGCCGTGGTGGACCTTACTTCTTGCAGTCCTTCTTGCAGCAGGAGCCGCCCTTGGAGTCGCAGTGCCCCTTGGCCGACTTGGCCGGGGCGTTGGCCGCCGCACGAGGAGACTGGGCGGACAGGCTCGAGGCACCGAACACGGCGGTGGCCAGGGCGAGGATCACGGACAACTGGAGGGTTTTCATGTCAGGAGTGGATAGGTGTTGTGTGTGGACACGACGGCCCGCGTGATGGAACCGACGTGCTTTCGAGAAGTTGACACATCATCCGGCCGCCGATGCAACCATTCATGCTCGGGCCCTGGCGTTTTTTGCCATGGCGCGCCCGACGTCGGAAACATGTCTCCTCGCCGTCGGGAGTTCGCCCGGATGGGACCCCGGGGAAAATGCCGACTCGCCAGAGCCGCATCCGTCCCCCACCTTGCAGGCGTCTTGGAAGGGCGGAGGGTCGCTCGCGGCGGCAGTCGCGGGAGGAAAGTCCGAACTCCACAGGGCGCGGGGCCGCGTAACTCCGGTCAGGCCGGAGATACACGCGGGAGATCACGACGTAAGGCGTGGTCGACAGACAGTGCCACAGAAAACAAACCGCCCGGGTCGAAAGGCCCGGGTAAGGGTGAAACGGCGGTTCAAGAGACCACCGCCCGCAACGCAAGGAGCGGGGCACGGCAAACCTCCCCGGGAGCAAGACCAAATAGGGAACCTGTGATGCGGCCCGCATCGCATCGGCGCAAGCCGGTCGGGTTCCGGGTATCGGTCGCTCAGAGAAATGACTCTCTCCCCGGCGCAAGCCGGGAAGACAGAATTCGGCTTACAGCCCTTCCAAGACACCATCCCTTCCGGGGTGGCCCCTGCCCCGGGACCGCCCTCAGCCCCGGATCTGGCGGACGATCTCGAAGGCGACGTCCAACGCCGCCTTGGCCTGGGCTCCGCTCACCTTGGGTTCCTGCCGGCGCCGGACGCAGGCCACGAAGTCGGACAACTCGCGCTTGAGCGGCTCGGCTTTGTCGATGGGCACCGGCTCACGGACGATCCGCTTCCCGGCGAACTCGCTCACGATCGTCGACTCCTTGGCCGCCAGGAGCTTGCGCAGGAGCGAACTCTCCTCCTCTCCATCCCGGGCCAAGCGGTACAGGAAGCCCTCCTGCACGCGGTAATCGAGGCTGATGTACACCGGGTGATCCCCACCGCTGAAGACCCGGATCTTGCGCATCCGCTCGGGGCTGATCCGGCTGGCGGTGAGGTTGGCCACGCACCCGTTGGCGAAGCGGAGGCGCGCGTTGGCGATGTCTTCGCTGCGGCTCAGCACGGGGATGCCCACGGCATCCACCGAGGCGACCGGCGAGTTCACGAAGGCCATCACGACATCCAGGTCGTGGATCATGAGGTCGAGCACCACCCCGATGTCGGTGCTCCGCGCCGGGAAAGGCGACAACCGGTGGCATTCGATGAACTTCGGGAACGGAGCCGCCTGCTCCAGGTAGCTGAAGACCGGGTTGAAGCGCTCGACATGGCCGACCTGGAGCACCAGCCCCCGTCCCTGGGCCAGGCGCACCAGGTCCTCGGCCTGCTCGGAGCTGTCGGTCATGGGCTTCTCGACCAGCACGTGTTTGCCGCCCTCCAGCAATTCGCGCGCGATGGCATGGTGCGTCACCGTCGGGGTCACCACGCTGAGCGCATCGCTGGCCGCCGCCGCCTCGGCCACCGAACCGAAGGCCCGCACCCCCCAGCGGGCGGCCTGGGCGCGGGCGGCCTCGGGGTGAGCATCGAACACCCCGACGAACTCGGCCTGACCGGCCTGGGCGAGTTCGGCGTAGAGGCGCGCATGCTCCTTGCCCAGCGACCCGGTCCCGATCACCGCCACCCGCACTTGGTTCGACATGCCCGGGAGACTAGGAAAGCCCGGGGTCCGGGGAACCAATAATTCGGGCCACGAGCACGGGGTGCCCCCCCGCGAAGCCGGCTCGGCACCCTAGCCATGGCCACGGCCTCCCGGGCCCGGGACATCCCGGGGCTGGGAATCCGCCTTGGCGCCCGTTAGGATTCCGCCCATGTCCTTTCTCCCCGCCCTGGTCCTCGGACTGGCCCTCATCCCCGCCCTCACCCTGCCCCTCTCCGCCGGCAAGGCCGACGGCAAGCTGGACCTCTGGTGGTGTGATTCCGAGGGCGGTGGGTCCACGCTGATCGTGACCCCGGAGGGCGAGAGCCTCCTCATTGATTCCGGGAATCCCGGCGGCCGCGACTCGGCCCGCATCCTCCGGGTGCTGACCCAGACCGCCGGTCTCCGGCAGCTCGACCACCTCATCGTCACCCACCTGCACATCGACCATTTCGGGGGCGCGGCCGAGATTGCCGCCCAGGTGCCCATCCGGCACGTCTGGGACAATGGCGTCAGCGACGCCGACCCGGACGGCAACCGCAACTCGACCTGGCCGCTGACCAGCAAGCCCTACCGCACCATGCCGGTCGGCCAGCGCCACCGCGTCGAGCCCGGGACGGCGATCCCCCTCCAGGCCGGCAAGACCCCGATCTCGTTGCGGTGCCTCATCACCCGCCAGCAGCCGGCCGAGGGGCTGTATCCCGTCCGCAAGGCCGGTGGGTCGGCCCCGGTCCTGAAGGCCCCGGACTCCTCCGACAACGCCAACAGCTCGGCCTGGGTGCTCGAGTTCGGGAACTTCCGTTTCTTCGACGCCGGCGACCTCACCTGGAACGTCGAGACCCGCCTGGTGTGGCCCGAGATCCGCGTGCCCGAGGTGGACCTCCTCCAGGTCACCCACCATGGACTCGACGTGAGCAACCACCCCCGGTTGCTGGCCGCCCTCAATCCCACCGTGTCGGTCATGAACAACGGCCCCACCAAGGGGACCGCCGGCGAGGTGCTGGCCACGTTGCGGGGCCTGCCCCGGCTGGAGGCCCAGTACCAGTTGCACCGCAACCGACGGCCCGACGGCGCCACCAACAACATCCCCGACGCCTTCATCGCCAACACGCAACCGGGCACCGCCCATCCCATCCACTGCGCCGTGGCCCCCGACGGAGGCACCTACTCCATCACCCTGCCCGCAGGCCCGGTCACCCGCACCTACACCACCGCCCGCCGTCGTTGAACCGGCGCGGATGGACCCGATCGGCCGGGCGGAGGCGTTGCGGCGAAGCACCCAGTCACCACGGGACCGGCTCGATCGGGTCGCCCGGGGCCGGGCAAGGGACCGCCATTCCTTCGCGGAACCGCCTCGTGCCCCCTTTCTGCTGGCATCCTCACCGGGACTCCCGCTAATCCTTGGCCACGATGAGTTCGCAAGTTCCCGCCGACCTGAAGTACGCCAAATCCCACGAATGGGCCCGCATCTCCGGCGACACGGCCGTGGTCGGCATCACCGACCACGCCCAGCACGAACTCACCGACATCGTCTTCGTGGAACTGCCGGCGGTCGGGCGCAAGGTCAAGGCCGGCGAGGCCTGCGCCGTGGTCGAATCGGTCAAGACCGCCAGCGACATCTACTCGCCGCTCTCGGGCGAGATCATCGCCGTGAACGGGGCCGCCAGCGAGAACCCCGCCCTGGTGAACAGCGAGCCGTATGCGGGCGGAAGCTTCTTTACCCTGCGGCTGTCCAACCCGTCGGAGGCCGATGCCCTGATGACGCCCGCGGCCTACGCGCAGCAGATCGGCGCCTGACCGGGCCCTCCTGATTCCGGTTCCCTGATCCCTGGATCTTCGGAGCCACGTCCCCGCCCTGTCGCCACCGGGATGGGAGATCGCGC
>JAJTFN010000222.1 GCA_021298285.1 Verrucomicrobium sp. | reverse complement strand
CGGCGAGGCGGAACTCGAGACCTTGCGGGAGCCCCGGCAACGACGTGGAAATCCGACCGGGATGCAAGTTGCCGGCCACCTGACGGCCGCGGTGTATCCGAAGGACCAGGCTAATTCCGCTCGCGCTTGAATCTCGGCGGATCGTTCCCTGCTGGAACCATTGATCTGGTTCACCGCCTCACAGCGCCCTTCCGCGTTCGACCAACGCAGGTTGCTCGGCGCCCCCGGCATGGGGCCGGGACCGGCATCCGCCACGACTCACGGGTTGGCTCGTCCCGGACTGGGGGCCATCGCCCGGAAGGCCTCGCCCTGCGACGCAGATCGTCCCCACGCCTGATCCCGGGCCAAGGGACCGAAGGTCACGGAATCGAGCAACCCGTTGGATCGGTCATCCCGGTCCACCAACCAGAGGGTTTCACCCTCCCGGTTCAGTTTGAAATTGGCATGCAACCCGGGCGAATCCGCCGTGTCCTCATCCAACCAGACCAGCAGGTAACCCTCGGGCTCCAGAACGGCATCCGACGGGAACACCCATTTCCGAGGCCGGGCAGGATCATCGCTTAGGTAACAACCCGCCAGGGACACCCGCTCCTGCGACAGGTTTCGCAGCTCGACGTAGTCGTCGAAATCACCCTGAGGGTCGCGCAGGACGGCACCATTGTCGGCCACCAGCTCGTTGATCCTCACCGGCAACGATCCGCCCCCACCGGTGGCCACCGAATACCCCAGCGCGGCCCGCTCCGTCCGAGCCGGAAAAAACCGGGCCGTCCCCACCGAATTGGCAGCCCGGGCCTCCACGTAATACCGGACCTTCGTCCCTGCCGGGTAGGCAGGGGTCCTGGCGGTGTAGGTGCCATCGTTCGCCACGGCATCGTCGCCGGTCCCGTTGTCCGACATGCGGGCCGATTCAAACCGCCCGGCAACCCCCTGACGGTAATGCAGCCACACCGAGCCGACACGTTGACCCGGCATGGCGGGCCGAACCGTTGCCGTGATCACCGCGCCGGTGCTTGGCGTGGGCGGTGGCGGCGACGACACCGACTGGATCACCAGGGGAACCGCGTTCAACTCGGCATGTTGCCTGAGGAAGGCGTATCGATTGGTGACGAATTGCTTCAGTTCCTTGAGCCCATCCCGGTACTCCAGGTCGCTCATCGGGCGGATGGGATCGGCCAGGATGGCCGCTTCGCTCATCGCCGCCAGCCGGTCGATCCACGGGGTGAGCACCCCGGGGTTGAACGATTCGTCGAGGACGGTCCGCATGTGGGCCAGATAGCGCTGTCGCCATTCCGGCACCGAAAGCAATTGGCTCAACAAGGGCCGCTCGGGATCCGCCTCCCCGTAGACCGGTGACAGTTCCGCGAACGAACTCACGAACGCCTCGTTGCCATCGTGCTGGAGCGGATGGATGCGCCCGCTCTCGGGCTCAAAATAGAAGCTGTAATCCGCCCCCTTGTGCCAGTAGCTGTCGTCCTCGACGAACAGGTTTTCCAGGACCAGAAACCACAGCCAGGAATCCACCGCAAAGTAGCCGTCCAGCACCCCCAGCCGCTGCGACGGAGGCGTGTGGTTGAGGACCTCGATCGCCTGCATCAGGCGCCTCCACGCGTTCGTCGCGTTGGCAGAGGTCTTCAGTTCGTACCATTCCTGATAGTCGACGAGGTTGGTGCTGATCCATTGGAGTGAGGACGCCCCCTTGTTGGGGGTTCTCCACCGATCCCCCGAGGCGCTGGGGAACCATTCACGGATCAGGTCGCTGTCTTCCTGCTGGGCCAGGGGATAGACGCCCCGGTTCTTCCCGTTGATGAACAACCGGGCGATCCCTGCCCGCGGCCCGGGGGCGTAGCGGGTGAAGACCCCGAAATAAACGGCCTCCCGCAGCAGGGTCGGATCCCCCCATGCGTTGTTGAGGTTCACGGTCTCGTACCCCAGCAGCCGGTTGGTTGGATTGAGAAAATCCAAGGTGAGGTTGAGCGGGTTCTTGACCCGGTCCGGCGCGAAGGAGCTGTACCCCTTGTACCGGGCGCCCACTCCTTCCAAGACCTGCCCATGGTCCGATTCGAGGCGGCACACGACGTTGGAGTCCGTGCCATGAGCCTTGATGAGCGATTCATTCCAATCCGCCTGTTGGAATCGAAGGTGGAAGGTCCGGAGGAATGTCTGGTCGAAGAGGCCGTCCGTGCGCACCGCGCGGAAAAAGCGATCGGTTCGGTCGTCCGCGAGCGGAATGGAGCGTTCGGGCCCGCCTGCCGGGCCCGCCACGAGGGGCGGCGCCCCGGGTTCACGGACCCAGTTCGTGAGTCGGGTGGCCGACTCCAGGAACCAATCCTCCTGGGCCGAACCCACGAGCGAGATGCGCACGGCCGAGTCGTTCCAGACCGCGCGAACCGTCGCCTCCTCCGAGCGAAGCCCGGAGAACGCGCCCAGCAATCCGATCCAGCAGGTCTTCCACAGCACCCGGCAAATCCATGGACTCATGCAATTCATCATCAAAATCCAGCAGGTCTGCGCCCGAGGTGGCAACCCGTCCAGGTTCCTCGGTGCCCGCTTCACCCATGGAATCCGTCGGGTTCCTCCTTTTGGATGCATGCCATGGTTCGAGGGATGGAATGAACCTCGGAACCGCGCCCGAAGGACGCGCCACCGGTCGTGCGGCGGCGGCGGCGTCCGGTGGCCCGCGGCTCGCACACCTTCCATGTCCAACGGCCCCAACGGGAAACCTCCTGCTCGGCGCGAGGCGTCCTGACATCTGGATTTGGGGAGTCGGAAGCACCGGCAACCGATCCCTGCCAGGCCTTGGACCCGAATCCCCCGACGGTGTCTCCGACCTCAACTCCGGCGTCCTTGCTCGCCCCACTTGTCGGGCCCGGTGTTGGTCCGTAGCGTCGTCGGATGTTTCCCCGCAGGCCGTTCCCATCGCTCCGGAAGGCGGCGGCGCGCATGCTGTCGGGGTGGCTCGTGGTCACGCTGGCGGCAACCGGTGACTCCACTCCGCCGCATTGGGCCTTCGTGCCGCCGACCCGCCCGATGCCGCCGGCAACGACCCACTCAAGCTGGCCGAGGAACGCCATCGATGCCTTCGTGCTCCAGCGCCTGGCCGAGGCGGGCCTGCAACCGGCGCCCGAGGCTCCGCCCGAGACGCTGCTGCGCCGGTTGGCCCTGGACCTGACCGGCCTGCCGCCTGCCGAGACCCTGACGGGCCGGTTCCTGGCGGACCCCGGTGACGAAGCCTACGGCCGGGTCGTGGACGACCTGTTGTCCTCAAGGATCCACGCCGAGCGCCAGGCGCAGGACTGGCTCGACCTGGCCCGGTATGCCGACAGCAACGGATTCGCCGACGACGGTCCCCGGGCCATCTGGCCCTACCGGGACTGGGTCGTCGACGCGTTTGCCCGCAACATTCCCTTCGACCGGTTCACCCTCGAGCAACTCGCCGGCGACCTCCTGCCGGGAGCCACCACGGAGCAACGCATCGCCTCGGGCTTCCACCGAAATTCGCCCCAGGCCAAGGGCAACACCTACCCGGTGGAGGAGTACCGGCTCAAGGGGGTCGTGGACCGGGTCAACACCACGGGCACCACGTGGCTCGGCCTGACAGTGGGTTGCGCCGAGTGCCACGACCATCGCTTCGACCCGATCACGCAGCGCGAGTACTTCTCGCTCTTGGCGATCTTCAACAACGTGGTGCACACCGGAGAGGCCTTCGCGCAGGACGGGCCCTCGATGGCGCTGCCGGATCCCGCACGCGAGGCCAAGCGCGCCGACCTGGCCCAACAGGCGGGCGACCTTCGCGACCGACTTCAGGCGATAGATCCTGCGCACCAGAACCGCCGGACAGGCCGGACCAGCCAGGCCGGACAAGGCGGCTCCACGGGGGACAAGCCGCCGGAGGCGGCACGGCTCCGGGAACGCCTGGCCGGCCTCGACGCCGCCATCGCCCAACTGGACCGTGAAGTCTTGCGGGTGCCCGTGATGGAGGAGTTGCCCACGCCACGCGCGACCCGGGTGCATGTCCGGGGAGATTTCCTGCGGCCGGGCGAGACGGTCCGCCCCGGCGTGCCGGCGGTCTTCGGGACACCCGCGCAGGGCCAACCCACCAACCGCCTGGAACTGGCCCGCTGGCTGGTGGATGGACGCCACCCGCTCACCGCCCGGGTGGCCGTCAACCGCCTCT
>JAJTFN010000051.1:8631-33856 GCA_021298285.1 Verrucomicrobium sp. | reverse complement strand
AAATTAGCGTTACCGTTCCCCGATGAAACCCTCGCCCACCCTCTGGATCAGTGGACTGCTTCTGATGGTCGTCGCGGTGGCGGTTTGGCGGTTCATGCCGCTTGCACACCGATCAACCCCGGAACCCGACCGAGGTTCGGCAGCCGGTCCCGATGCGTCGGGAGGTACCCTGCGCAGGGCATCCGAGATCGCCCATCCGCAAAAGCGCGTCGCGATGCTGGGACAAATCGCCGGGCGAGGTCCGATGCTCATCAGCGAGGAATCCGACTCGGGCATGGTCACCAATACCTATGTGTTGTCCCCCACCAAGTTCATCGTCCGGGTCGTGAGTCCACATCCCATGGACCAACGATTGGGCTCCTCGGACTATGAAACGGCGGCCAAGGCGGACTTCGAGCGCCATGTTGCAACAGAAACCAATCTCCTGGAGATCAAGGCCATCCTCGAAGACTTCCCGACGGCCACGGCCTCCCAGAGGCTGTATAGCGGCATCCGGGAGGCCTACGTGGCTCGTGCCCGAATGCGGCAACTCCGTGACGAGAGGTACAGGAACTCCGATCGGGTGAGCCGCCTTTGGACCGAGAGTGCAAACGACTCTTCATTGACGGACGCCCAACGCCAGAAGCTCAACGACGAGGGCACCAAGCTGTCCGAGGAAGGAACCACGATGCTCATGTTGGATTACCGGGACGTCGGGGAGCGCCTCAAGCAGCGACTGAGTCGACTCTACGGCGAGTTGCCGAAGGCGGTGTACCAACGCTTGATGTCCATCGAGATCTACGAACCGGCCGAACCCTTGCCAGCGCCATGACCCAGCTCCCGCCATCCTCGCCTACCCATCGGCCGCCCGAACCAAACCCCTCTGGCGTCAGGCATCGGGCGCTGGGGATATTCTTGGTTGTCATCGCAGTGATGGGCCTTTTCGGCTGGATGACCCGGAGAAATCCGAGCCCGAATGCCACGGCCGCTGTTTCGGTGAAGGGCTTGTTGTCCAAGCGCCCCTCGGGTCCTCGGAACGGGGGACCCTTGGCATCCGCCGATCGCGGGCACCACGGTCCGGGTCCAGACCCTGCCCGGAAGGTGGATGAAGACATTGCTCGCATCCTTCGGGGCGAACTGGTCACCAACATTTACACCCTCTCGTCGAACGAAACCATGGTGGGTGTACAACAATTTCCCCCGATCTTCCGCCAGCTTGGGACCGAGGTGTTCGAGACATTGGCCGAGGCGGCTTGCCAGGAAAACCTCACGTTGGACCCCTCCGCGGCGGAGTATCAGAAAATTCTCGAAGAACATCCCGCTGCCCGTGACAGCGGCAGGATCTGGAGCGGGGTCTATCTGGTGTACGGCATGGGCGCCAACCGACGGGACCGCTACAACGTTCAAGGTTCCATGATGCTGGCGATGGAAAGGCAGCTAAACGAGGCCAACAAGATCGCCGATCCTGAACTCCGGGAACGGCAACTCGAATCGATCCGCACTTCCTCCAGTGACGAAATCCGAATGGACCGATTGAAACAACAGTTCCAAATCGACCGAACCAGACGATTACTGGATTACCTCTACGGGGATATGCCGAAAGCAGTTTTCCAGCGGTTGGTGTCCATTGAACCCGCCTTGAGCCCGGATGAGATTCAGTATCCCTGAAGGGTCCACGGCCTTCCTCCCCGCACTGTGTCCTTCGGGTGACCCTGAAACTCGGACAGAACGCCTTGAACAGGTCGGATCATCGCCACCAACCCATCCCCCGGGTTGCCGGCCTCGATTGACTCCGCAACCCTCGCCACCATGCGCTACCTGATCCGCGAGAAGATCCTCTGCCTGGGCGACGACTTCTCCATCCGCGACGAGCAGGGTCGCGAACGGTTCCTCTTCGATGGCCTGGCGTTCACGCTGCTCCGCGAGCGGATCGACAGCTGTTCCGCTGTGCGTTCACGGTGGATGTCCCGGGCCCCGATGACTACGAGGCCCAGGGCGGCTTCCTGGACCACGACTACACCTTCCGCCGCCGCGGTCAGGTGGTGGCCACGGTGTCGAAGAAGTGGCTCTCGATCCGCGACACCTACGCCGTGGACATCGAGGACGGGCAGGACGACCTGCTGATCCTCGCCAGCGCTGTGGTCATCGACCAGATCTGCCACGACGCCGACGGCAACTCGGCCCACCAGCCCTGACAAGGCCCGACGCCCGTGCAGGCTGGTTCCGGGTGCCGATGCGACGCCAGCGACGCGTCGACCCGTTGGCCGGTGTTCCAGGATGAGACCCGGTGCACAGACCCGATGCCGCGCTTCGGCCGCTCAGGGCACGCCCAGCGTTCCAGGGCCATGGGCACCCGGCATTCCACCGAGGACCCCAGGGAAGGTGCGCGCCATCCGGGTCGATCGGCTGCATCGCCGAGTGGATTTCCAGGATTTTCATCGGGCCGATCGCGATCCCAAAACCAACCAATCGCCAGACGCAACCTTGAATCACCAAATATATTAAAATAAGAAACTTGACACTCCGTTTTATAATTTTCGCTGTTCTTTGATTGATTTATCACTTTGAACTATCTGCAATCGGAGTGATTTCCAACGCCCGAAGGGTGGCGACTGCAAATCAGCAACAATAATCGTCGACTCAAGCACAGTCCCTCAATCACATGAAGCCATCACTTTTGTCACTCGGACTATTGATCATCAGTCCACGGATGGTTGCCAATACCGCGGGACCCATCGCCGGCACGGACTCCATACGACGCTACGCCTATACAGAAAATTTCTATTGGATGCAAAGCCAAGTGACCATCGAAGGCATTGGCAGTAAAACAGTGTACACCAGCACCAACCTGTACTCCCAGAACATCAACACTTCATGGGATCTCATGCAGGGAGGTGATCGATCGCGCGTCGATCGGCGGATCAACTTCATTCAAGGGACCGACCCGTTGATCGGTAAAACCTTTGGTGAACGAACCGACAGCACCAAGAGCACGTTTGTTCCGTGGAACACGACCTCCTCTCAAGAATATACATTTACAACAACCCGCAACAACACCGGCAGTCAATCATGGAACGGCCCTAATTATCAAGGTCCGGGGCTGGACACGTATGCCGGTGTTTGGCAAAACCGCAATCTAAGCACTGGCTTCTTCAATCCTTACAACAACTCGGGTTACCTTTGGAATTCAGGTTACACCGCGTTCACCAACACGTGGAAGCAGCAATCCTTTGTCCAATTGACAACAGGACCTGATCGAGACGGCGACAGTCACTCGTACTTTTGGGTCTCTGCCACCGCCGTGGATTTGAACACCAAACAATCCATCCCGGTCACGAGCATCAACGTCGCTGGAGTTCCCCAATCCGGTCGCGGAAGGACCTTGGTGTATTCCAAAAACAATGCCGGCTATCGGGAAATGCTGGACACCACTCCCACCGCCGCTTCCCACCCATCCTTCAGTTTCGATGAACGGACGGAGCGCGCGGAAAAGAAGGCCGGCGTCATGGCTATCAGCACGATTGCCGCCAACTCCGCGTGGCCGGGCCCCCGCCCGGCAGGAATGTTGACCCGGATGGGCTACCAGGGCGTCGACCCCAGTGACGATCAGATCCTTTGGGATGTGCTCGCAAACTCACCCATGGGAACCATGATGATCGAGCAGGTTGCCCCCTATTTCTATCCCAGTCTGGTTGCGTTTGCTTCGTCGATACATCCAGCGCTCGCGACGGGGGTGCCAAGCATTTTCTTCGGGAAGCCTGCCGGAGATCTTTCACAAAGCACGGTGGCAGACAGAAAATGGCTCACACTGGCTTTCTTGAGCCGGTCTGTAAACATCCCGCCTCCCGACGTTTTCAGCACCAATCAAGTTGATTTGTTTGGATCCGGCTCCAAGTCATCCTATCGACTGCTCAATGAATTGATGGTGAAGAATGTTGTCGATGGCAAGGTGAACAAGACCTCAAGCATTCGGCGAAAGCGGGCTGATGTGGGCACCACGCGTCTTTATTTGTACGGTCCGCTTCATGTCAAAGTTTCCATCAATGGCAAATGGATCAATTACCCCATCCAGAGTGAGTGGGTGAACAGGACCTTGTTTGAACTCTTCAGCCACGTCCCGAATACGCCGGGGAATGACAACGGCCTCATCACCGGAGGAGTTGACAACACGTTCACCAAGCACGTGACCTCGGCACACGCTGGATGGGCCTTGGAGCCCGTGGAGAACATGATTGTCCGGGGAAACAGATCCGATTTCTTTTCCCGGGTGATCCTGGATTGCCAGAATGACACCATGGTCCCCGAATATGAATTGTCGGCGGACAGATCCTCCATCAACCGCACTGGAAAGGTTTGGCCAACCGCCTACATCTACCGATGGGATCCCAGCGTGGAATTGTACCGCAAAACCATCATCGAACCGCAGATGGCGACCCCCTTCGACGGCTTCATGACCATCGACAAGTGATCCGCTGGCCGACCACGCCAAACCACCTGCCGCGCACCCCATGAAGAAAACCCCTTGGATCTTCGGAGGCCTCCTGGTGGCCGTCGGTCTGATGTGGGGAACGCGGCGGTTGCTGCCCATCCGGCCGGGGGCCTCGGACGAGGCCTCCGGCGCCCCGATCAACGCCTCCAACGCGCCCACCGCCGGGGAGGCCACCCCCCCGGCGACGGCCGGTTCGCCCGGAACACCGGACATCCAGGCCTTGCTGCGCGCGGCCCATGAGGCGATCGAGGCGGAGAAGCGGGGCGAAGACCTCGGGACCACCCCCTGGAGCAAGACGCCGGAGGATGTCCTGGACGCCGTGTTCCACCGGTTCGACGAACCCTTCCAGCCGTTGGTCCTGGAGCGGCTCGCCAAGGCCCTGCCCAACCTGAAGTCGCCCACCGACCGGGTGAAGGCGGCAGCACTCCTCCATCGGTATGGCCATGCCGCCGGCACCGCGTTCCTCAGGGAATGGGCCGCCCGGACCGAGGAAGGATCGAGCCTGGCCGCCACCGTGCTGGCCAAGACCCGCGATGCCGCCTCGATCCCCCTGCTGGTCCAGCGGGTGGACACCTCCGAATGGAACCAACTGGAGATTCCACTGCTGGAGGCCCTGGGGGCCTGGGACCATCCGCAGTTGACCCAGGCGTTGGCGCGCCGAGCCGCGCGGGCCGAGCCGAATCAGGCCTGGGTCGCCCGGGCGCTGGTGCAACAGGGGGCCTTCGACACCTGGGATCGCCTGCCCGCCTCATCGCTCGAAACCATGCGTTCCTTTCCCACCGACCGGCTCGATCTGGAGGCGGTGTCGGCACGCCGCGGCAATCGGCCGGCTCCCGAGTGGGGTGACCGTCTGTTCGCCGGACTCCGGCAGGACAGCACCCTGCCCGACACCGGGATCCTCGGCAGCGCCCGATTGGCCGGCCCGGTCGCCGTGCAGGAGAGCCTCGAGCGGTTCCTCGACGGGTACATCGACCACAAGACCCGGTGGAACTCGGCCTATCAGGAGCATGTCGCGGCCATCCAGAACGGGACCAAGGAATGGTCGTTCATGGGAGACGCGACCTACCACGAACCCGGGGTCATCGGGGCGGTGGATCTGCTGTCGGAATGGGGCGGGGAACGCGCCACGGAAACCACCTATCGGTTCCTCGAGACCTACCGCAACGGCCCGCATTCCCCACGCACCGTCGAGTCGATCCTCGGCGCGCTGGCCCGCCTGGATCCGCAGGGCCTCGACGCCCGAGCGGCCGCCCTGGGAATCGCCCCGGGCACGATCGCCGCGGCACGGTCGATCGCCGCCCTCCGCCCCCTGCCCGCCGATCTGGTGCCGAGGCAGTTGGGCAAGACGGCCTCGGTCGTTCCGTGAGGTGGATCCTCGATCGCCCCCCCTCCTCCAGTCTGGCCCCGTTGCCCGCTCTGCAGCCGGCGGCCCACCGGCCCCGGTGAAAGAATGGGTGGCCCGGGGCGGCGGTGATTCGTAGTCTGGATGGACGATGAGTGACCTCTCGAAGGCGCGGTTGGACGAACTGCTCCAGGCGGCCTCCCGGGCCCGCCTGTGGGTCGTCGGAGACGTGATGCTCGACCAGTTCGTCTGGGGCCGGGTGAGCCGGATCTCGCCCGAGGCGCCGGTGCCGGTGGTGGACTTCGACCGCGAACACCTGATGCCCGGCGGCGCGGCCAATGTCGCCCGGAACGTCACGGCCCTCTCCGGCCGGGCGGAACTGGCCGGCGTGGTGGGCCGCGACGAGGCCGGGCAGACGCTGCGGGCCCTCCTGGCTTCCGAGCGCATCGGCTGCCGCGGCCTGGTGTCCACCGCCCGTCGGCACACCACCACCAAGATGCGGATCGTGGCCGGGCAACAGCAGATCGTGCGCCTTGACCGCGAGAGCCGGGGCGAGATCGACGAGGCCACCACCCGGACCCTCCTCGCCCGGCTGGACCGGGCGCTCCCGGGCATCGACGGCGTGGTCGTGGGCGACTACGGCAAGGGGGTGGTAACCCAGGGGCTGCTGGACGGCATCCGCGAGCGTTGCAAACGGGCCGGCTGCTGGCTGAGCGTCGACCCCAAGCCCGTCCACCGGCTCGACCTGCGGGGGCTCTCGCTGATCACGCCGAACCGCAAGGAGGCCTTCGAGTTGGCCGGCATCGAGGACTCGGCCCGGGCCGCCAATCCCATGGCCGACCGACCGCTCCAGGCGGCCGTCCAACGGCTCCAGGAGACGCTGCGCCCGGCCCTGCTGCTGGTGACCCTGGGCGAACTGGGCATGCTGCTGTGCCGCCGCGACCAGCCGCCCTTCCACGTGCCGACCGTGGCGCGCGAGGTGTTCGACGTGTCGGGCGCGGGCGACACCGTCATCGCCGCGTTCACGCTGGCCATCGCAGCCGGGGCCTCGCCGATCGAGGCCACGGTGTTCTCCAACCACGCCGCCGGGGTGGTGGTGGGCAAGCGGGGCACGGCCACGGTCAGCCCGGCCGAACTGGCGGCCACCTTCGCCGGCGCCTCCCGGAACCCATGAGACCGGCCATCTTCCTCGACCGCGACGGCACCCTCATCGTCGAGAAGCACTACCTGCACCGGCCCGAGGAGGTGGAGATCTTCCCCGAGGCCGCCCCCGCCCTGCACCGGTTGGGGCAGGCGGGCTTCGCGCTGGTGGTGGTGACCAACCAGTCCGGGGTCGGCCGCGGCTACTACACCGAGGCCGATGTCCACCGGGTGCACGACCACCTCCAGGCCGAGCTGGCCCGCTCGGGCGTCGAGTTCCTGCGGTTCTACTCGGCGTTCGAGGCCCCGGACCAACCGAGCCGCGGACGCAAGCCCTCGCCTCAGTTCCTGTGGGATGCTCGCGACGAATTCGGCCTCGACCTCGCGGCCAGCTACATGGTGGGCGACAAGCGCATCGATCTCGAGGCGGGCTGGAACGCCGGCGTGAAGGCGAGCTTCCTGGTCCGCACGGGCTACGGCGCCGAGCTGGAGCGCTCCGAGGGGTCGTCGCTGCACCCGGCGATCATCGTCGACGGCTGGCGCCAGGTGGCCGAGCGCATCCTGGGCCCGGCGGCAACGCCTGCGGTCTGACCGATCGAACGAACCGACCGGAGTTCACCACCCCCAGAGTGTCGGCCTGGGCTCAGCACTCGCGGGCGCCAGGCACCTCCATGCGGAAGCGGGGGATGCGTACCACGATGCGCCGACCGGCGTCGTCCACGCCCAGGTAGGACCCCTCGGCCACCGCCGAATGGGTGCCGATGATGTGCCGGCTGTTGTAGACCGTGACCTTCAGTCCCGGCAATTCGATCAGTTCCGTCAACGATTCCATTCGAGCGGATCCTAAGGCCGGACGCCCGGATGACAAGGATGCCGTCCCAAGGCGACCCGGGGGGCG
Organism: Verrucomicrobium sp.; assembly: GCA_021298285.1. Taxonomy (GTDB): domain Bacteria; phylum Verrucomicrobiota; class Verrucomicrobiia; order Limisphaerales; family UBA9464; genus SXXZ01. The sequence continues at coordinate 26,008 of JAJTFN010000051.1, read as the reverse complement.
GGTCCGCCCACCGGGTACCGGGCCGGGCCAGAGACACCGCAGCGACCAGGTCTTCCCCGGCAAACCCCGCCCATCCGCAGGCACGGCCGATGGTTGGTCATGGCGTCGCCGGGGCTCACGGGATAGCATCTCCGCCCACGTCCGATCCATGCCCAGCGTTTTCATCAAGACCTACGGATGCCAGATGAACGAGCGGGACAGCGAGGCCGTCTCGGCCCAACTGCTGGCCCGCGGCTACTCGCTCGCGCCGTCCGAGACCGAGGCCGACGTCGTCCTGCTCAACACGTGCAGCGTCCGCGACATGGCCGAACAGAAGGCCCTGAGCAAGATGCAGAACGTCATCGGGGTGGATCGCAAGCGCGGCGGCCGGCAGATCCTGGGGTTCCTCGGCTGCATGGCCCAGAGCCGCGGTGGCGAGCTGATCGAGCAGCTGCCCGACGTGGACCTGGTGTTGGGCACGCAGAAGACCCACCGCACGGGCGAATACCTCGACGCCCTGCTGGCCGGATCCGCTGCCAAGGTGGTGGACACGGCCGAGGAGGCCGGCAGCGAGTCGGCCATCCGCGAGCACCTCGGCCACGGGGTCGGCAACGACTCGCGCCCGGTCACCGCCTTCGTGAGCATCATGCAGGGCTGCAACCAGCACTGCACCTTCTGCATCGTGCCGTCCACCCGGGGCGAGGAACGCAGCCGGCCCATGGACGACATCGTGGCCGAGTGCCGCGAGCTGGCCGCGCGGGGCGTCCGGGAGATCACCCTCCTGGGCCAGATCGTCACCAGCTACGGCCGCCGGATGTACCCGGTGCAAGACGGCCGAAGCGCCTTCGTCCAGCTCATCGAGGCGGTGCATGCCATCGACGGGATCGACCGGATCCGCTTCACCTCGCCGCACCCGAAGGGCTACGGCGACGACCTCGTCGAGGCCTACGGCCGGCTGCCCAAGCTGGTCGAGAGCGCCCACCTGCCCGTGCAGAGCGGCTCGGACCGGCTGCTCAAGCTCATGCACCGGGGCTACACCCGGCAGCGTTTCCTCGAGATCATCGGCAAGCTCCGGGCCGTGCGGCCGGGCATCGGACTGAGCACGGACATCATCGTGGGGTTCCCCGGCGAGACCGAGGAGGACTTCCAGGAGACGGTGTCCCTCTGCCGGGAGGTCCAGTTCGACCAGGCCTTCCTCTTCAAGTACAGCCGCCGCCGCGACACGCCGGCCGCCGAGATGCCCGGCCAGTTGCCCGAGGAGGTCATCGAGGACCGCCACCAGCGCCTGCTGGCCGAGATCAACCGGATGGCCCTGGCGAAGTTCGAGGCGCATGTCGGCGGGCTGGTCGAGGTGCTGGTCGAGGGCCCGAGCCACCGCAATCCCGCCCGGTTCGAGGGCCGCACACGCACCAACAAGCTCGCCGTCTTCGAGGGATCGCCCCGGCATCATGGACAGATCCTCGACCTGAGGATCGAGCGGGTGGGCAGCTTCACCCTGTATGGCAACCCGGCGATCGTCGGGCTGGACTGAGCCGGTCGTTCGGCGCGTGCTGTTCAGCGCGAGAGCAGGATCAGGTACTGCTGGAGGCGCCGCGACTCGGCCGCGTCGCGGCGCTCCTGGTGGATGACGTGCAGGTTGGCGATCATGCGCTGGAGGCAGCGCCGCGGGCTGATCGGCTGGAGCAGGATCGACCCGTCGGAATCGGCCATCGAGAAGAAGTGCGCCAAGCGCTGGCGGGCCTCGGAACGGGTCACCAGGCGGCCGCCGTGGAAGGCGTCGATGAGCCATTCGCCCTGGGCATCCTGGTAGCGGCAGAGGAAATGCCCGGGCATCCCGATGCCCACCACCGGCAGCCCGAGGCGTCGCGCCACGAACTGGTAGAGGCAGCAGAGCGTGATGGGGATGCCGCGCCGGCGGTCGATCACGCGGTCGAGGTAGCTGTTCTCCGGGTCGAAGTACTGCTCGGTGTTGCCCCGGAAGCGCTGCTCGCCGAAGAGCACCGCATTGAGGGCGGCCACGACGGCCGCGCCGTCCACGGCGGCCTCCACGCCGGGCGCGGCCGCACGGGCCCAGTCGTCCAACTGCGCCCGGTAGGCCTCGATCGGGGCCTCGGGGTTGCGGGTCCGGGCGAAGATCCACACGGCCTTCTCGAGGTCGAAGTGCTCGCCGTGGCCGGCGCAGAACTCGAGGAACTCGCGGTCGGCCTCGAGGCGGGCCTGCGCGTCCAGCAGGGCCCGCACGCGGGAACGGATCACCGGGTCGGCATGGAGGCGGTGGGCGCGGAGCCAGGCCTGCGGACGGCCCTGGGGGGCCAGTCGTTCGCGGATCGAGTCGGCCACCGCAGGATCCTCGTCGGCCAGGAGCGTCAGCAGCGCCTGCTGGCGCTCAGGCGACGGGGCGGGCTCGGTGCCCGCGGCCTGCGGATCAGGGCTCATGCGGCGTCGAACATCTTGCCGGGGTTGAGGATGCCCTTCGGGTCCAGTTCGCGGCGCAGCCCGCGCATCACCCGCATGGAGGCGTCGCCCAGGAACCTGGGCAGGAATTCCTTCTTGGCCACCCCCACCCCGTGCTCGCCGGTGATGGTGCCCCCGAGCCGGATGGCCTCGTCGAAGATCTCGCGGAAGGCTTCGTGGACCCGGTGCATCTCGTCGGTGTTGCGCTCGTCGGTCAGGAAGGTCGGGTGGAGGTTGCCGTCGCCCATGTGGCCGAAGGTGCCGATGCGCAGGCGGTGCCTGCGGGCCACCTGGTCCACGAAGCGGATCATCCGGGCCAGTTCGCTCCGGGGCACGGTGGCATCCTCGAGGATGGTGGTGGGCGACACCCGGGCCAGCGCGCTGAAGGCCGATCGGCGGGCCGAGGCCAGGGAGTTGGCCTCGGCCTCGTCGGCCGCGCGCCGGACCTCGCGGGCCCCGTTGGCCCGGGCGATCTCCTCCATCCGGGCGGCCTCGTCGGCCACCTGGGCGGGGTGCCCGTCGGTCTCCATGAGCAGCAGGGCTTCGCAGTCTGGCAGGCCGATCTTCGCGAAATCCTCCACGCAGCGCAGGGTGGTGCGGTCGAGGAACTCGAGCGTGCAGGGGATGATCCGGGCCGCGATGATGTCGGAGACGGCCTGCGCGGCGGCGTCCATCGCGTCGAAGGTCGCCAGGAGCGTGCGCTTGGCCGCCGGCGGCGGGATGAGCCGCAGCAGCACCCGGGTGATCACGCCGAGGGTGCCCTCGCTGCCGATGAACAGATCCTTGAGCGAATAGCCGGCGACATCCTTCACGCACTTGTTGCCCGTGAAGAGCACCTCGCCGTCGGGCAGCACCACCTCGAGGCCCATCACGTAGTTGCGGGTGATGCCGTACTTGAGGCCGCGCAGCCCCCCGGAGTTCTCGGCCACGTTGCCGCCGATGGTGCTGATCTTCATCGAGCCCGGGTCGGGCGGGTAGAACAGCCCGACGGCGGCGGCGGCCTCGGCGATCCTGAGGGTGGTCGCGCCGGGCTCGGCCAGCAGGGTGAGGTTGGCCGCGTCCACCTCGAGGATGCGGTCCATCCGGGTCGTGCACAGGACGATGCAGCCGGGCACCGGGAGGGATCCGCCGCTCAGGCCGGTGCCGGACCCGCGGGTGACCACCGGGGTGCCGGTGCGATGGGCCAGTTGGAGCACCACCTGCACATCGGCCGTGGTGCGCGCGAAGACCACGCACCCGGGCCGCTGGTGCAGGGCTGCCGTGCCGTCGAACGCATAGACCAGCAGGTCCTCCTCGGCCGTCAACACGGCCTCGGGCCCCAGCAGGCGGACCAGTTCGGCGGGGATGTCAGGGGAGCAGGCCATTGTCGAGGGGTCAGGGGTTCCGCGAGGCTTGCCGGCGCGCCTTCCAGGCTTCCCAGACCATCGGCAGCACCGACACGAAGATGATGCCCAGCACGATGACCTCGAAGCGCCTCTTCACGAACTCGAGCCGGCCCAGGAACCAACCGGCCGGGAGGATGAGGCCCACCCAGGCGACCGCGCCGGTGACATTGAAGAACAGGAAGCGGGAGCGGTCCATCGCCCCCATGCCGGCGACGAACGGCGCGAAGGTCCGGACGATCGGCACGAAACGGGCCAGGATGACCGTCTTGCCGCCATAGACCTCGAAGAACCTCCGGGTCTTCTCGAGGTATTCGGGCCGGATGATCCGGGGGAACCGCCGCGCGAGGTAGTCGCCCGAGGCCTTGCCCACCGAGTAGTTCACCGCGTCGCCGAGGATGGCGGCGGCGATCATCAGGGCGCCGGCCACCCACACGTTGAGGCCCGCGTCGGGATTGGCCGCCACCGCGCCGACGGCGAAGATCAGCGAGTCGCCGGGCAGCACGGGCGTGACCACCAGTCCGGTCTCCGCGAAGATGATCAGGAAGAGGATGCCGTAGACCCAGGCACCGTGGTTGCGGGTCAGTTCGTACAGGTGGTCCTGCAGGTGCAGCACCACGTCGAGGAAGGTCTTGATCCAGTCCATGCCGGGGTTCGGTGGGTCGGGGTTCGTTTCGGGAATCCGGGGGTTCCTGGGGCGACGGAAGGGGAACCGGCCTCAGTGGCCCTTCGGGCGGTGCGTCGAAGCCCGGACTTCCTCCACCTCCTGCGTCTCCAGGCCGATGGAGCGCCGGATGAACACCCAGGCGATGGCCCAGACGAAGGGGAAGAACAGCACCCCCAGCACCAGCCAGGACAGCGTGAAGCCGGCCACCCGACGCGCCATCGCCTCCGGGGCGAGGTAATTCAGCAACGGCAGGCCCACCAGGGCCAGCAGGAAGGCGCTGGCACAGAGGATCGACAGCGCCAACTGCCGCCGCATCAGGCGGTGGAGGAACGCCTCGGAATGGACCTCCCCCGGGGAGATGGCTGGGTCGGACATGCCGGCAGGATGGGCCGAAAGCCCGACCGCCGTCCAAGCGATTTGCGGATCGAGATCACCCCCTGGGCCGCCCCGGCCGCTTTCTGTCTTGGCTCCAGGTCGGGTTGGGCGCTCAATGCGCAACGAATCCCGCCTGAACCGATGAGCGTCCCGCTGCTGCACTGCCTTTCCCGCGAAGCCACCGTGGCGGGCCCGGGATTTTCGCGGTGGCTGGTGCCGCCGGCCGCCATCGCCGTGCACATGTGCATCGGCGAGGTGTACGGCTTCAGCGTCTTCAACGAGCCCATGACCCGCCTGATCGGCGGCTCGGCCCATGATCCCGCCCGGGATTGGACCATCCCTGAGGTGGGCTGGATCTACTCCATCGCCCTGGTCCTGCTGGGGCTCTCGGCGGCGGTGTTCGGCAAGTGGGTCGAGCGCAGCGGCCCGCGCAAGACGATGGTCGCCAGCGCCGTGTGCTTCTGCTCCGGCCTGGTGCTCTCGGCCATCGGGGTGCGCATGCACTGGCTGTGGCTGGTGTACCTGGGCTACGGGGTGGTCGGCGGCATCGGGCTCGGCCTCGGCTACATCGCCCCGGTGTCCACGCTGATGAAGTGGTTCCCCGACCGACCCGGCATGGCCACGGGCATGGCCATCATGGGCTTCGGCGGCGGCGCACTCATCGGGGCCCCGCTGGGCGTGAGCCTGATGGCCCACTTCAAGAGCGCCACCGACCCGGGGGTGGCGCCGGCCTTCCTGACGATGGCCGGCCTGTACGCGGCCTGGATGCTCTTCGGTGCCTGGCTGGTCCGCGTTCCGGCGGCCGACTGGAAGCCCGAGGGCTGGCAACCGGCGGCGGCCGGATCCAAGGCCGCGCCGGCCCGGTCGGTGTCCGTGGACCAGGCGTGGAAGACCCCGCAGTTCTGGCTCCTGTGGATCGTCCTCTGCATGAACGTCAGCGCGGGCATCGGCGTGCTCGGGCAGGCCTCGCTCATGTGCCAGGACATGTTCGGCGTGAGCGCCGCCGTCGGCGGCGGCTTCGCCGGCCTGCTGTCGATCTTCAACATGGGCGGGCGCTTCCTGTGGTCGTCGGTCTCGGACCTGACCGGCCGGCGCACGGTGTACGCGATCTACTTCCTGCTGGGCGCGCTGCTCTACGCCCTGGTGCCGTGGACCCAGAAGATCGGCAGCCGCACGCTCTTCGTGGCGGTCACCGCGCTCATCATCTCCATGTACGGCGGCGGCTTCGCCACCATCCCGGCCTACCTCCGCGACCTCTTCGGCACGCATCAGGTCGGGGCCATCCACGGGCGCCTGATCACGGCCTGGTCGCTGGCCGCGGTGGTCGGCCCGGGCCTGATCAACTACATCTCCACGGCCAAGAAGAAAGCCGGGGTGCCGGCGGCCGAGGCCTACAACGGCACCCTCTACCTGATGTGCGGGCTGCTGCTGGTCGGGTTGGTCGCCAACCTGCTGGTGCGGCCGGTGCATCCGCGGCATCATCTCCCGACCACCGCCTCCTGAGACCCATGCAGACCGTGCTGCTCCCCATCGCCTGGCTCCTCGTGCTGGCCCCCTTGTCGTGGGGCGTGGCGCGGTCGGTCCAGCGCTCGATGCCGCTCTTCACCGAGGGCACTCCGGCCGGGACGCGCGCGCCGGCAACCCTCACCCCGGCCCGGGCGCAATCCCCAGCGTCGCCCGACCCGACCCGAACCGGCCCTGAGCCCCTTTCCCCCGACTCCAACCCGATTCCCATACCCAACGATGAAAACACTGACTCCCCTGCTCGTGGCCTCCGCGCTGTCGCTGACCGCCGTGGCCGCCGAACCCAAGCACAACACCGCCCTCCCCGGCGGCAAGCTGCCCAAGCCCGTCAAGGTGTCCCTGGTGAAGGTCGCCGGTGGCTTCGTGGACCCGGTGCGCGTCTCGCTGGCCCCGGGCGACAACAACCGCCTGTTCGTCTGCGAACGGACCGGCGTGGTGAAGCTCATCAAGAACGGCAAGGTCCAGGACAAGCCCTTCCTCGACATCCATGAGACGGTGGTCAGCTCGTTCCTCGAGCAGGGCCTCTACGACCTCGAGTTCCACCCGAAGTACGCCGAGAACGGCAAGTTCTACGTGCACTACTCCGACATGTGGTTCAACGGCGCGGGGTTCATCGTCGAGTACCAGGTCTCCAAGACCAACCCCGACAAGGCCGATCCGGAATCGGCCCGCGTGGTGTTCCAGATGCCCCGCCCGTACGCCAACCACAATGGCGGCGAGATCGCCTTCGGTCCCGACGGCTACCTGTACATCGGCAGCGGTGACGGCGGCTGGGAAGGCGACGTCCTCGGGGCCGGACAGGACCTGAGCACCTGGCTGGCGAAGATCCTGCGCATCGACGTCAACCCCACCCAGCCCGACCGCGGCTACTCGATCCCCAAGGACAACCCGTTCATCACGCCCGGCTCCCAGATGAAGCTCTTCGGGGTGACCGAGGAGGCCTTCAACAAGATCCATCCCAACGCCAAGCCCGAGATCTGGAGCTACGGCCTGCGCAACCCGTGGAGCTTCCAGTTCGACCCGAAGACCGGCGACATGTACATCGCCGACATCGGCCAGAACCACTACGAGGAGGTCAACTTCGAGCCCCGCGGCAAGGCGGGCGTGAACTACGGCTGGAAGTTCATGTGCGGCACCCATCCGTTCCCGCTGCCGCTCGACGCCAGCGGCAAGCCCGACCTCGATGCGGTCAAGGACGCCCCGAGGGTCGGCGAGGCCCCGATCTGCGAGTACAGCCACGTCGACCAGGGCAACTGCGTCATCGGCTTCGGCGTCTACCGCGGCAGCAAGTACCCGGCGATGGACGGCACCTACTTCTTCGGCGACTGGGGCTCCGGCAAGGTCTGGGGCACGGCCCGCGACGCCCAGGGCAAGTGGCAGATGCAGGAACTGCTCAACACCAAGCTGATGTTCACCGGCGGCGGCCAGGCCTCCGACGGCACGCTCTACGTGACCGACGCCAAGGCCAACTACGGTGGCCCGGCCGACCCGGCGCTGAACGAGCGCGGTGGGGTCTGGATGCTGGTGCCTTCCGACAAGGTGCCTGCCGGCGCCGAGGTGGCCCCGCTGGAGTGACCCCAGCCCGCCGATCCCCGCCCGGGGGCCAAGCTCAGGCTTGGCCCCCGGGTCGTTTTTGGGGTCCTATTGCCGCCAATCAACTGAACGCCATGTTCCGGAACCCCGCCCTCTCCTGCGCCCTGATGCTGGGCGCGGCCCTCCATGCCGCCGACGCCCCGGCCCCGGCCGCTCCCGCCGGACACGACCACGGCGCCCCCGCCGGTGAAAACAAGGCGCCGGAACCCAAGGAGTCGATGTTCCTGTCGGTCGACCCGAAGGAGCCCAAGACCGCCCGCCTCGTGGTCGTCTCGGCCTACAACGCGGCCAACTACGGGATGAACTTCAACGGGTTCGCCAAGGGTGGCGCACGCTACACCATCCCGCTGGGCTGGACCGTGTCGGTCGTCTTCACCAACAACAGCCCGGTGCCCCACAGTGCGATCGTGGTGGAGCGGCCCGTGGTGAAGCGCCTCCAGATGGGCGACCCGGCCTTCACGGGCGCCTCGACGCCCAACCCGGTGCGTGGCACCACGGGCAAGACGGGCGTGCCCTTCCGGTTCGTGGCCGGCGAGGCGGGCGAGTACGCCATCGCCTGCGGCTTCCCCTCGCATTCGGCCAACGGCCACTGGATCGGCTTCGACGTGAGCGCCACGGCCGAGGCCCCCAGCCTGCAATTCGGGGACAAGCCCCCCTACGTGGCCCGGTGATGCCCGTGCCCGTCCTGAACGCCCCCCGACCGTTCGGCCCGCACGGGGTCTGCCTCGCCTTGGGGATGTTCGACGGCGTCCACCTGGGCCATCAGCACGTCATCCGCCAGGCCCGGATCGACGCGCATGCCCGCGGGGCGGCCACCGTGGTGGCGACCTTCGATCCCCATCCCCTGAGGGTGGTACGGCCCGACAAGGCCCCCCGCCTGCTGCAGTCGCTGCCGCAACGGATCGCCTCGATCGGGGCGCAGGGGGCCGACGCCGTGCTCGTGCTGCGCTTCGACGAGGCCCTGAGCCGGAAGAGCGGCGAGGCCTTCGTCCGCGAGCTGGTGGCGGGATTCGGTGGCCTGCGCAGCTTCACGGTGGGACAGGGCTTCCACTTCGGCCACGGACGCAGCGGCAACGTGCCCCTGCTGCGGACCCTGGGACGCGAGCTGGGATTCTCGGTGAACGCGGTGGCGCCGATCCACATCGGGCCCGAGGTCGTGAGCAGCACCCGGGTCCGCGGGGCCCTGCGCGATGGCCGGCTGGGGCTGGTGGCCGAACTGCTCGGCCGGCCCTATGCCCTGTCCGGACCGGTCGTGAAAGGCGACCAGCTCGGCCGATCGATCGGCTTCCCGACGGCCAATCTCGACGTGGAGGGCCTCGAATTGCCCCCATTCGGCGTCTATGCCGCCCGGGCCCGGCATGCCGGAGGCGAATTCCCGGCGGCGGTCAACCTGGGCCTGCGCCCCACGCTGGGATCGCCGGAACCCATGCTTCGCTTCGAGGCGCACCTGCTGGGGTTCGATGGCGATCTCTACGGGCGCGAATTGACCGTCGAACTGGTGGGGTTCCTGCGGCCCGAGCGCCGCTTCGCCCACCTCGAGGCGCTCAAGGCCCAGATCGCCCGGGACGTCGCGGCCACCCTCAAGGCGCTGTCCTGATCGATGGCTGCCGGTGGGACGAACCGCCCCGTCCGCTCCCGGAGGAACCGACCGCGACGTCGGACAGCGTTTCGAGAAACGCCACCAAGGCGGCCTGATCATCGGCACTCAACCGGAGGCCGCCCTCGGGATGCTTGGCGAGGTTGGGGTCGAGCGTCGGGCTCGGGCTCACCCCGTGCGAGTAGTGGGCGACCACCTCGGCAAGGGTCTTGAACCGTCCATCGTGCATGTAGGGGGCCGTGAGCGACACGTTGCGCAGGCTGGGGACGGCGAAGAGCCCCTCGTGCGCCGCCTGTCCGGTCACGCCGGCGCGCCCGCGATCCGGAGCCTTGCCCGCCAACCCGTTGTTGCCGAAGCGCTGGCTCTGGAACAGCGCCCCCCCATGGCAATGGAAGCAATCGGCCCCGCGCAGGCCGCGCACCGGGTCGAACTCGGTCCGGAACAACTCGAACCCCCTGGCCTCCTGCTCGCTGAGGCGTTCCTCACCCCGCAGGGCCCGGTCGAACCTGGAATTCCCAGACACCTGGACCAGCAGGTACTGCTCCAGGGCGCGCGCGATCCGGTCGGCGGTGATCTCGGGCGATCCGAAGGCACGTCGGAAGTCCTCGGCATAGCCGGGCCGCGCCGGAGCCTGCTCCAGCCGGGCGATCACCACCGGCAGCGTCGCCGCCATCTCGGCGGGATTCGTGATCGGTTGGAGCACCTGCTCGCGCAGCGTCCTGGCCCGGCCGTCCCAGAAGAACGCCCCCTTCCAGGCGAGGTTGAACAGGGGCATGGCGTTGCGGGTTCCAGCCGACCCGAAGGCCCCGACGCTGACGGCGGATCCGTCCGTGAAGGCCTTGTCGTGAACATGGCACGAAGCGCACGACTGCGAGGTGTTTCCCGAGAGCATGGGCTCGGAGAAGAGCCTCCGCCCCAGGGACACCCCCTCCTCGGTGAGGGGGTTGTCCAAGGGCAGTGCCGGGCGGGGAAAGGTGGCCGGGATGACCAGACGGAACGGATGGGCGTCCCTGGCGGTTCCAGGCCGGCGGGAGGCCGGGTCGGCGGGCCCCGGGTCCGGGTTGGGAGCGGCCTCCTTGGGACGGACCGTGACGAGGCGCAGGGCCTCGCGCAGGCGGGTCGCCATCCGCGCGGCCACCGGATCCCCGGGGCGTGAATGCGTCGTGGCGGTGGCGCGGTCGAGGACGAGGGGTTCGGCTCCTCCCACGAGGACCGCGGCGTCGAGGATCACCTCGAGGACGGAGCCATCCGCCGGGTCGAACACCAGGGCCTGCTCCACGGGAATGCGGAGGGCATCGGTCGCCAGGTGGAACGAGAACGCCTCGTCGTCGCGGCCGTCGACGGACCATCGGCCCTCGATGGCCGAGAAGACCCATCCGCCCGTCCAACCCCAGTGCAACCCGCTGAGCGTCGGATTCAGGGGGTGTTCCGGGGGCCAGTCGGCCGGATCGCGCCGGTTCATCTCGGGCGACAGTCCGATCTGGAATCGCACGCGGTCGTAGGTTCCCGGAGGCAGGCCCGCCAGGCGGGAGGATTCGGGGCCTGCCCCGCCCTGGAAGACGGCGACCCAATCCGGGCGCGTGATCCATCCGCCTTCCGGCCGGTGGAATGCGATCCCCGACAAGATCACGTCCCAGCGCGTGACGGTGAAGGTCTGCCCGGCCGTGTGGGTGACCCGGGACCGGCCGAAGGCCAATGGATCGGGGCCAGCCATCCAACGGACGCGCAACGCGGCGGCGGAGACCGGCGCCATGGCGAGGCAGGCGACCAAGGCCCAGGCCATGACGGACTGCAGACCGGGGATGAACCCTGCCGGACAAATCCTTGGACCGATGAGTCGTCGCCGCTTCATGGGACGGTGCCTGCGGCTACCGGATGGTGAACCCGTTGGCCAGGGAGAAGGTCACGCTCCCCATGCCGGGCGGGCCGGGGAAGACCACGCTGGCGTTGACGGGCCCGGGTGCGGCTCCGGCCGGGAGCGTGAAGGTTGCGGAAACCTGCGAACCGGCCCGGGAGACGTCGGCGCCGGCGAAGGTGCCGAGGTTGGCCGAGGAAGGCTGGAGGGCCGCCGGCGGCGCCTGTCCTCCCAGCACGAAGGTCACGCGCACCGTCGTTCCCCGGTCGGCGGCCGAGGGGGTGACCGAGGCCAGGAGCGGCCCGCCCACGCCTCCACCGCCGGCGTTGCCACCGGACGTCGCCTCCACGGCATCATGGGCGGCCACGGCGTTCAACCGCACCCGGAAGGACGCGGCGCCACCGGCCTCAGGCAAGGTCACGCCCCCCGAGACACCACCGCCCACGGTGGCATCGGCCACCGCGGTCCAGGACGCCAGATCCTCGCTGCGCTCGACGGTGTAGCCGCCACCCTCGATGCCGGACCACGCGATGACCCAGCTGCCGTTTCCTGCACGGGCCGGCAAGTCCATCCGCGCGACCCCATTGGTCCCGCCGACGAAGTGGGTGACGACCACCTCGTTGATGGCCTGGACGGCGGCACCGGTGGGGTTGCTTCGGAAGGATCGCCCGATGTTGTAGGGGAAGACGGGCCTGCCCTCGGCGGAGATGGCGACGAAATAGGCGTAGACGCCCCCCGGAAACTCCGGGGTGACGCACCACCGCCCGTTGCACTCGTCGAGGTCGAAGTCGGTGCCCAACCGGAAACCCAGGTCCCCCAGGTAGGCGTTGTCCTCCATGTAGCGCCCCAGGGGATAGGTGGCGGAGACTGCGGGGCCGGGCTGGGCGGCGGCGACCCCGTATTGGCGGGAGGCCCAGGCAGGGATGGAACCGCGGCCGGTGGCCGAAAGGCTGTCGGTGCCGCGTTGACCGTTCCGGACCTGGTAGCCGCTGCGCATGCGCGAGAGTCCGGACAGCGCGTTGGTGGCATCGGAAAAGCCGTAGGGTCCATACACCGGCCAGCCGTCGCGGACCCAGCCAAGGATGGGGGAATGGCGGGCGGGCAAACCGCCGGACTCCCGGTAGAGACCGCTGGCCGCATCGTACTCGACATGGTCGCCAAGAAGGTGCCGCAAGGCCACCGGGTTGGCATGGTAGTGGTAGGTCCCCGTGTTCTCCTGGTGCGCGTAGGCCGGGTCGAACGTCGCCCCCTCGTTGACATAGGCGTCCCGATTCCAATAGCCGACGGCGGCCCCGCCCTGTTCCCCGGTGCCGGTCCAGACGAACCCGTCGCGGGAGTCGAACATGGCGACCCCGTCGACGAAGTACCCGATGGAGCCGAGGCCCGTGAGCGTGCCGGAGACGCCCAGGACCGGGTTGCGTGGCAGGCGGTAGAGGACGTGCTGGTTGGCCGGGAGGTTGGGGAAGTTCGCCGGCCACGGCCCCATGCCATGGGACCCGAGCCCGGTGGTGCGGAGGTAGACCCAGTCCGACGACGCCTGCACGGACTGCACGCCGCAGTAGGCCGGGACGTTCTGGGATTGGGATCCGTTGCTCCAGGTGGTGACGGCGGTCCCGGACAGCCGGTTGGCCATGGAACTGTAGACGCGGGCATACCGGGAGCTGGCCCCGGTGAGCCAGGAGTCCAGGCGCGGTTCGGCCCCCGGCGATGCCGGCACCGCCACCGCCATCGAGGTGATCACCGCCAGGATCGGGTTCAGAGTCTTCATGGAAGGAGGCTGCCCCAGGTCACCTTGCCGGAACGTGAAGGCCGCGGGTCGGCGCCGGGGATTCTTCATTCCCCGTTCAGGTCCAAAACGACAGTCTTGCGCGGATTCCTGCCAAACCATGCGCCTCCTGATCGTGGAAGACGAAGCCGACCTGCTGCAAAGCCTCGCCATGGCGACGAGGGACGAGGGCTACGCCGTGGACACGGCCAGCGACGGGGAGGAGGGGCTCCACAAGGCGCTGGAGTCGCCCTACGACTGCATCGTCCTCGACGTCATGCTCCCGCGCCTGGACGGGCTGGGATTGCTGCGGCGGCTCCGCGTGGCCAAGGCCACGCCCGTCCTGCTGCTGACGGCACGGGACGCCACCGGCGACCGGGTGCAAGGGCTGGACAGCGGGGCGGACGACTACCTCGTGAAGCCGTTCGACCTCGGTGAGCTGCTGGCCCGGCTGAGGGCGGTCATCCGTCGCCACAACGGCCAGGCCAGTTCGAGCCTCGTGATCGGGGAGTACGACCTCAGCCTCCCTTCCCGGACCCTCTCCAAGGGCGGGGTCCGCATCCCCCTCACGGCCCGCGAATACAGCCTCCTCGAATACCTCGCCCTGCGTCGGGGTTCCGTGGTGAGCCGCACCGAGCTCTACGAGCACCTCTTCGACGAGAACGACGATTCCCTGTCCAACCTCCTCGACGTCCACGTGTCCAAGCTTCGCCGGAAGCTGGGCACGGACCTCATCGAGACCCGGCGCGGCATGGGATACGCCATCGCCGGTTGAAGCCCACGCCGATGATCCTCCGATCACTCCGTTGGCAGCTCCAAGTCTGGCACGCGGCACTTCTGGTGGTGGTGCTTGCCGGCTTCGGGGTCACCGCCTGCCAACTCCAGCGGGCCTCGCGGTTGCGCGAGATCGACCGGGAACTGGACTCGGCGGCCTTGGAGGTCCTGCGCTTCGTCCATGACCGGGATCCTGCCCGTGGACGGCCGGAGCTTCCCCCGCCCCGCCGTCCACGGCTCGGGTCGGCCGGCATCTACTTCGCGGCGTGGGCGCGGGACGGATCCGAGATCGAACGCAGCCCGGAGGCACCCGGGACGCTCCGGCATCCCGGGCAAGCCGGCCTCAGCCCGGACCGCCGGCCGCGGCACGTCACGCATGGGGTGCATCGCGAGTCGTGGTTCCGAACCCCCCGCGGCGATGTCGTCGTCGTGGGCCGGTCCATGGCGTCGGACCTGGAGGGGTTCCGCCACTTCGCGCTCGGCCTGGCGGCGGCCGGATTGGCGGTGCTCGTCGCGGCGCTGGCCACGGGCGCGGCCCTGGCGGGTCGGGCGATGAGGCCGCTCGAGCGGATCGGCGAATCGGCCCGCCGCATCGCCGCCGGGGCGCACTCCGAACGCATCACGACCACCGGCCTGCCGGAGGAATTGGCCAGCCTCGCCGGATTGCTCAACGAGGGATTCGACCAGATCGAGGACACGCTCGCTCGCCAGAGACGGTTCACCGCCGACGCCTCCCACGAGCTGAGGACGCCCGTCTCCGTCCTGCTCACGCAGACTCAGGCGACGCTGGCCCACCCCCGGAGCGAGGCCGAGTACCGGGCGACGCTCGAAGCCTGCCAGCGGGCCGCCGATCGCATGCGGCGACTGGTCGAGTCCATGCTGGTCCTCGCCCGGCTCGACTCCGGCGAGGAGCCCATTCGCCGGGAACCCGCCGACCTGAACGCCGTGGCGGCAGAGGCGATCGAGTCCGTGCTCCCGCTGGCCCGCGCCCACGGGATCCCGCTGGGGTTCCACCCGGCACCCGGACCGGTCGAGGCCACCGTGGATGAGGTCCAGGTGGGGCAGGTCCTCCTCAATCTGCTGGGCAACGCGATCGCCTACAACCGGGCCGGCGGCTCCGTGGAGGTGACGACAGGCCGCTCGGAGACGGGGCTGTTCGTGCGCGTATCGGACACGGGGATCGGGATCGCGCCCGACCACCTGCCCAGGTTGTTCGATCGCTTCTACCGCGTGGACGGCTCCCGGGCGAATCCCCGGGGCCATGCGGGCCTCGGGCTGGCGATCTCGTCGAAGATCCTGCAGCACCACGGAGGACGCATCACGGTCGAGAGCGAGCCCGGCAAGGGAAGCGTCTTCACGGCATGGTTCCCGGTGACGGCGCCCCGGGAGGAGCCGTCCCGGGAGGATCGCCGGGGTGTTTCGGGATGAATTTCCCAGGTTGCGTGCCGGGGGCCCGTCGGGCCAGCGTCCTACACCATGAAGTCCCGTGCCCTCCTCCTGGCCGCGATGCTCGGATGCAGCCTGTCTCCCGGCCTGACGGGCCCAGGCGTCCGGGCGGCCGACGCCCCGAAGTCGACGCAACCCGGACCGTGGACGCCGCTCTTCGACGGGCGGACCACCGCCGGATGGCGCGGGTTCGGCAAGGCGGCCTTCCCCGAGAAGGGGTGGATCGTGAAGGACGGCTGGCTGACGCATGTCGCTCAGGGCGGCGGGGGCGACCTGGTCACCGAGCGGCGGTTCACCGACTTCGAGTTCGAGTTCGAGTGGCGGATCGCCCCCGGGGGCAACAGCGGGGTGAAGTACTTCATCGACGAGGCGCGCAAGGCCCCCATCGGCCATGAATACCAGATCATCGACGACGCCGCCCACCCGGACGCCAAGATCGGTCCCAAGCGCCAGACGGCCGCCTTGTATGACGCCCTGCCGGCCCAGGCACCCCGGGTGAAGCCGGCCGGGCAGGTCAACGTCTCGGCCATCCGCGTCCAAGGCGACTCGGTCGAGCACTGGCTCAACGGCGAGTGCGTGCTTCGCTACCGCATCGGCTCGCCCGAACTGGCCGCCGCCAAGGCCGCCAGCAAGTTCAAGGGTGAGGCCCGCTGGGGCACCCGCTTCCCGACGCCGATCCTGCTCCAGGACCACGGCGACGGGGTGGAGTTCCGCAACCTGCGCCTGCGCGAGCTGCACTGAGCCCTGTGGCGGAACCCGCATCGACACCGACACCGAAACGGCTTCCCCCGATGCTGTTCCCTAGCCTGTCCCCACATCCTGGGATAGCCTTTGTCCAATGATCCGTGCCTGGCGATGGATGGTGTGCGTGGTCCTGGGGTGGTGCCTCGGGGAATCAGCCCTGTCCGCCGATGGGGCCGACGACGCCTTCATCCGGGTCTACAACCTCATCCAGCAGGCGGACGCGCACCGGGAGACCGGCCAGGTCTCGGCCGCCCGGAACGCCTACACCGAGGCGAAGGCCGGCCTGGAGGTGCTCCGGCGGAACTACCCGGCCTGGAACGAACGGGTGGTGGGCTACCGCCTGCGCTACGTGGCCGAACGGCTAGATGCCCTCAAGAAGCTGCCCGAGTCGGCGGGCAAACCACCGGCGACGGTCGCCCCGTCGGGCTCGGGCGCCAGCAAACCGGTCCCAGGCCTGGCCCCCGAGGGCGAGGTGGTGGCCCAGTTCCAGCAGCTCAACCTCGAGATCGAACGCCTGGCGGCCGACAAGAAGCTGCTGGAGGCCCGGCTCCGGGAGGCCCTGTCGGCCCAACCGGCCCCGGTGGACCCCAAGGAGTTCCAGTCGGCCCTCGCGCGGATCACCGCCCTCCAGTCCACCAACAAGGCCCTGATCGCCTCGCTCGAACGGCAGGAGGCCGAGCGGCGGACGCTGGTCGACAAGGTGGTCGCCGACGAGGCCCGCGCCGCCCTCGACGAGGCCAACAAGAATCTGCTCGAACAGAAGGTGGCCGCCGCCCGGATCGACAAGCAGCGGCAGGACATCGAGGCGAAGCTCAAGGAACTCCAGTCGGGCGCGCTGCAGAATCTCCAGAACGAGAACTCGAAGCTCAGGCAGCAGGTGGGCGAACTGAAGAACGACACCGAGCGCGGCAAGCAGGTCGCCGACCTGGCGGCCAAGCTGGGCCAACTGCGGATCGACCTCGACGAGAGCCGCAAGCGAAACACCGCGCTGACCACCGAGAAGGCAGCCCTGGAGCGGCAGCTCGAGGAGCTGCGGGCCCGGACGTCGGAGGAAAGCCTGGCACGCATCCGGCAGCTCGAGAGCTCCCTGGCCCTGGCCAAGGCCAACGCCGAGCGCAGCGTGTCCAACGCCGAGCAGATCGCCGGGGCGCTGGCCAAGGAGAAGCAGGCCCGCACCGACCTCGAGCTGTCCAACCAGGCCCTCCGGGCGAAGGTCGGGGAA